>JAOAGV010000044.1 GCA_026415575.1 Candidatus Sumerlaeia bacterium | reverse complement strand
CCGATGAAGTTGATCTCCTATGGCTTGTCGCTGCCCGACCTGATCGAGGCGATTGAGCGGAACAACGCGGGAATGGGCGCGGGATTTCTCGAACACAAGGGCGAGGCCTATGTCGTGCGAGCCGACGGGCGCGTCCGCTCGGCCGATGACCTCGGCGCAATTGTGCTGACCGTGTCGGACGGCACACCGGTTTATGTGCGCGATGTGGCCGACGTGGGAATCGGCCGCGAGATTCGGACGGGATCGGCCAGTGAGAACGGCCGCGAGGTCGTCGTGGGCACCGTCCTGATGTTGTTGGGGGCCAACAGCCGGACGGTGTCTGCCGCAGTGGCTGAAAAAGTGCGGGAAATTCAAAAAAGCTTGCCGCCGGACATCCGCATCCGCCCTGTCTTGGTGCGCACCGACCTGGTCAATAAGACCATTGAGACAGTGAAGCACAACCTGACCTTGGGCGCGGCACTGGTGATCGTTGTATTGTTTCTTCTGTTGAGCAACGCGCGCGCAGCGTTCATCACCGCCTGCGCAATTCCACTTTCGATGCTTCTGGCAGCTACGGCCATGGTACATTTCGGCATCAGCGGCAATCTGATGAGTCTGGGCGCAATTGATTTCGGCATCATTGTGGACGGCGCGGTGATCATTGTCGAAAACTGCTTGCGCCATTTGGCCGATGCGCAGCGGAAGCGGGGCCGCCCGTTGACGCTATCCGAGCGGCTCGAGGTGGTCTTTGCCGCCAGCCGTCAAGTGCGCAGCGCCACGGCGTTCGGCGAGGCGATTATTATTCTGGTCTATATCCCGATTCTCATGCTGACCGGCGTCGAGGGGAAGATGTTTCGCCCGATGGCACTGACAGTGATTTTTGCGCTGGCGGGGGCATTTGTGCTGTCGCTGACGTTCGTGCCGGCGGCCGTGGCGATTTTCGTGACGGGCCGTGTGCGCGAGCGCGAGAACCGGCTGGTCGGTGCGGCGCGGCGGCTCTATGAGCCGCTGCTGCGGCGGGCGCTGGCAGGGCGCGCAATAGTGCTGCCGGGCGCAGCCGTGTTGTGCATCGCCGCGGCCGTGTTTTTCTCGCGCCTCGGCCAGGAATTTGTTCCCCAACTGGACGAGGGGAATCTCAGCCTGCAATCGCTGCGGATACCCAGCACGTCTCTGGCGCAGTCGCAAGCGATGCAATTCCAAGTCGAGCGGGCGGTAGCTCAATTGCCGGAAGTCGAGCTGATGTATTCGAAGACGGGAACGGCCGAAGTGGCGTTCGATCCGATGCCGCCGAATATCTCCGACGGCTATGTGATTTTGAAGCCGCGTGAGCACTGGCCGAACCCGAAACTCAGCAAAACGCAACTGGTCGAAAAAATCCGAAACGCCGTCGGCGGACTGCCCGGCAATCTCTATGAATTCAGCCAGCCGATCGAACTGCGCATGAACGAATTGCTGTCGGGGGTTCGCGGGGATGTGGCAATCAAAGTCTTTGGCGACGATTTTGCCGCGATGGCCTCTCTGGCCCAAACGATCAGTCAAATTGTCCAGAGCGTCAACGGTGCCGCCGATGTCCGCATGACACAGTCCGAAGGTTTTCCCGTCCTGAGTGTGGACGTGGACCGGGAGGCCCTCAGCCGGCACGGCCTGAGCGTCCGCGATGTGCATGATGTGCTTGCCACGGCGGTCGGCGGGCGCACTGCAGGCGTGATCTACGAGGGCGACCGCCGGTTCGACATCGTTGTTCGCATGGCCGATGCCATCCGCAGCGACCCAAAATCCATCGAGCAAGTGCCGATTGCCCTGCCGGTGGACCGCGAAATAGCGGCTGAAGGTAGGCCGCTGCGGGCGGGCAGTGCGGGCGGCACAACGCTTCTGCGCGGAATGATCCCGCTCGGCGCCGTGGCCAAAATTTCGCTTACGGAAGGCTACAATCAGATCAACCGCGAGAACGGCAAACGGCGCGTAACGGTTCAGGCGAATGTGCGCGGACGCGATTTGGGCTCGTTTGTCCACGAAGTGCGGCACCGTATTGAGAACGAGGTCAAACTTGAGCCGGGAACCTGGCTGGCGTGGGGCGGGCAATATGAGAACCTGATGATGGCGCGCGAGCGCTTGGCCATTGTAGTGCCGCTGTGCTTTTTCCTGATTTTTCTGCTGTTGTTCAGCACGTTCAACTCGGCGAAATACGCAGCTATTGTCTTCACCGGCGTGCCGTTGGCGCTGACCGGCGGCGTGGCGGCGCTGTGGCTGCGCGGCATTGCGTTCTCCATCTCGGCGGCCGTCGGTTTCATCGCCCTGTCGGGCATTGCGGTGCTCAACGGTCTGGTCATGGTCAGCTACATCAACCACCTCCGCAAAGAAGGAATGGACTTGGAGCAGGCCATAATCGAGGGCTCGTTGACGCGGCTGCGGCCCGTGTTGATGACCGCCTTGGTGGCCTCGCTGGGCTTCGTGCCAATGGCCATGGCCACCAGCACGGGGGCCGAAGTGCAGCGGCCTCTGGCCACAGTGGTGATCGGCGGGATTCTCACGTCCACGTGCCTGACGCTGTTGGTTCTGCCGGCGCTGTATCGCGTCTGGCATCGCAAGGGCGACCGGCTGGAGGCTGCAAGCGAGGCCGACCGTTTGGTTCATCCCGAACCGAGCGGGTCATAGAAGACTATTGGGATTTGATGGGATGTCGAAAAGAGTTGACGGGTAAGAGTGGATTCTCGTATGTCTCCCTTGCGTTGGTTGCGCAAGACAGCAGTTTTCCCGACGCGCTTTTTTTTGAAAGAGCCGCGGGTCGTGCCCCAACCAGCACCTCCGGCGTGTGGCGCTATCGTCTAGCCCGGTTCAGGACGTCGCCCTCTCACGGCGAAAACAGGGGTTCAAATCCCCTTAGCGCTACCACCCCCTTTTCCTTCATGTCACACGGATAGCAGATATTCCCTCCTCGCGAAACTTTTGCAAAATCTGTAAAAGAGAAACGCTTTGGCCGAAAAAGCAAACGCGGTCGCGCTGTACACAATTTTCAGGATAAGAATACTCCGGCGATTTCCGGAAAAAGGCGGCTGAAACAAAGCCGCGTTGGATAGAATATCTTTTATCATGGGAATCCTGTCACAAACGACTATTCGTTTTGATGAGGAAAAAGGAATTTGACAGAATTTATAATATTTGAAAAATTATGGTGTTCTGGTTCGCCGAGCCGGAGTCCTGATCGTTGCGAATCGAAAAGCACCCGGAATGCGCATGTCGCCATAGGCTTCTGTTCGATGCTGGAAGATCAACGTGTTGTGTCCCAACGTTACGCCGCAAAATCAAGGTCGAATAGAAGCCCAGCCAACACGACATAGCGCCAAGGAAAGGAGCCGAGATCATGCAAACGAAACTTACCCGTCGTTCTTTGTTGGGAAGCGCCACGATGTTTGCAGGCTTGTCCGCCTTGGATGGGCACACAGCCGGCGTGGAGACCATCCCCGGGTTTGATCAGACCCGCACGAACTTCGACCCATCGAGGAAGTGGCAGCCGTTCAGCGACCGCAAGGTCCGTGTCGGGCTGGTCGGCTATGGGTTGTGCAAGTTTTCGGCGCAGTTCGACTTTCAGAATCATCCGAATGTCGAGGTCGTGGCGGTCAGCGATTTGTTCCCCGACCGTTGTGCCGCGCTGGCCAAGGCCGTCGGGTGCTCGAAGATGTACCCCTCGCTCGAAGAAATGGTGAAGGACGACAAGATCGAGGCTATCTTTGTAGCAACCGACGCGCCCTCCCACGCACGCCATTGTATCGAGGTGCTCAACCACGGCAAACATGTGGCCACGGCCGTGCCCGCCTTTCGCGGCGACATCGAAGACGCCGAGCGCCTGCTCGAATGTGTCCGGAAGAACAAGGGCTTGGTCTATGCCATGTTTGAAACGTCGGTCTTCCACGATGATCTGTATGCGATGGAGAAACTCTATGCCGCAAACGTCTTCGGACACATTGTCTATGCCGAGGGAGAATACTGCCATCCACATGTGCTAGGCACCCCGCCGCTGGACTCCTACAAAGACTGGCGAAAAAACGGCGCGCCGATGTGGTATCCGACCCATGCCACGGCCTATTATGTTGGCGTAACCCACGACAGCTTCGTGGAAGTAACCTGTCTGGGTACGCCGCTGTTCGACAAAAGCCAGCGGAAGCCCAATGCCATCGGCAACATCTTCAACTCGGAGGTCGGGCTGTTCCGCACCCGCGAAGGCGGTCTGTGCCGGATTATCATCTGTGGCTCGCAGGGCGAATATCTCGAAGCCGGACGAATTCGCGGCGAGTATGCCGGCTATGACGGCCACAACGGACGCGTGGACGGATTTGTGGGCGACGCCACGGGGCGGCAACGGCTCAAGGACGCACTGGCCAAAGGTTTGCAGCTGAAAAAGCCTGCGCTGCCGCCGGGCGTACGACCGGGCGGACACGGCGGCTCGCACGGCTATCTCTGCGATGATTTTATTGACGCGATTTTGCGGGGCAGAAAACCGGCGGTGGATGTTATTGACGCGCTGAACATGACCGTCCCCGGCTACTATGCGCATTTGTCGGCGGTAAGAGACGGCGAGACAATGAAAATTCCGCAGTATTCGCTTTAACCAAATCTTCAGCATGCGCCGTCCGCGGAGAAGTATTTCCAAAATCAACCCGACGGTGCCGCGTGCAGAAATTGGACAGCTGCTGGGCCATTGTCGTGAAAATCCTGCAAATCCTGTCCAAAAACTATTTTCTTTCCGGCCAAATCCCCCGCCCGCTTGTTGCGTGCCGCCGATAGCCCGATTTCTGCCGGAAGGTCTATACCATGTCCTTGGGGCGCGCGGCGGCCTGTCGGCATACTGCGACCAATACCGGCACAGCCGCCAACTGGAGCACCACCGAAAAGACAATCAGCGCCGTGACCGACCAATCGTACAGTCCGCCCATCGCCGCGCTGCCGACAAACCACGCCACACCGTAGCCGGTGTTGAAAATCCCATAGGCCGCCCCGCGCCGCTCGGGCGGCACCATCTCGCCGATCGCCGCACGCATGACCGATTCCTGCGCCCCCATGCCGATCCCCCACAGGACCATTCCCGCCATCAAGAGCGCAAAGCTGCCAGAAAACGCCAGCGGGGCAAATGCCGCCGACAACATCGCAGCCCAAATCAGCACCGACAGTCCTTTCTTGTCATAGAGCCGCCCAAACACAATCGCCGCCGGTGCATCCACGGCATTGCCCACGGCATACGCCACGGCAATCCACTGGTCGGCTCCCAGCCCCATTTTTTTGAAATGATAGCCGATCAAGGGGAAATCGGCATAGCCGGCCGCAATGCAGGCCACCGCACCCAGATACATCCAGTAGACGCGCGGAAATCCTTTTCCTTCCAGAGTAATTTTCTTCGTTTCAAATTCCCTCGAATGCGGATAAAGAATCGCGGCCCGCGTCAGCAACCCCAGCGCCAGAATCGCAGGAAACAAAAGCAGCGCAAAACCCATTCGATAGCTGCCGCCCGACCACAAAATCAGCGTAACGATCAGCGGCCCCGCCACGGCACCAATCTGGTCCAATGCTTCGTGCAGGCCAAAACCCATCCCGCGTCCGGTCTGCCGCGTGGCATGCGAAAGCATGGCGTCGCGCGCCGGTGCCCGAATGGCCTTGCCCAGCCGCTCGAACATCATCAGCAATGCGGCCACTTCCCAGCGGCCCGCCAGTGCCAGCAAAGGTACGGCCAGCAGATTGACCGCATAGCCCGTGAATGCGATTGTCCAATAGCGCTGCGTGCGGTCGGTCAGATAGCCGGAAGCAATCCGAAGGCCGTAGCCGAGCAATTCGCCGAATCCGGCGACCACGCCAACGGCCATCGCGCTCGCTCCCAAGGTTTGCAAAAACGGCCCGGTGATGCTTCGCGCACCCTCATACGTCATGTCAGCACACAGGCTTACAATGCCGAGCAGCACGACGAATCGGAAGGCATTTCGTTTGAGATCGGAGGCAGCATCGGATGGAGCGGGAGAAATGTGCATGGCATGGCTCCGTGGACTTTGTGGACGAAAAGGACGTTATGGACAAAAAAAACAAAAACTCCCGCCACTATTGACGCACATGTTGTAGAAAAAAGTTCCAAATCACATCGTTGGCATCGAGAACGTTGCTCGCCTTGCCCACCAGACGCTCGGAAAGCACCCTTCGGCCTCCGGGCCACACGTGGCCAAGTTCCTTGACGGTGTAGAAGACGACTTCAGAGTTCTCGCGGCCCGGGCCATAGGATACGGCGGCAACACCTTCTCTCGTGCGAAGTGGCTTGGCCTGCGGCGGGCAGCCCAGCAAGTCCGCCCACTGCCGCACCATGTCACTCACGGGCGGCCTTGTTTCAACACGCCCTCCCGGCAGCCGTACCCTCCCGCCGGAAAGCGGCATCAGCGGATCGCTTGCCCCGACAATATAGATCATCGAAACCGGCTTCTTCAACTTCGGTCGCTGTGCCCAGAGACATCCGGCTACAGGGGCAATTGCCGCAATCCGCTCCGGCATGGCCAAGGCCAGCTGAAACACCATCGAGCCGCCTTCGGCAAACCCCGTCGCGTAGATACGCTTGGGGTTGGCGCCGAACATCGCCGTAACCTCGTCCAGTACTGCCGCAAGAAACCCAAGGTCATCGGCGCTTTCCGACTGGCGGCCGGGGGGCGGCGGCCGGTCGCTCCACGTCGGCGGATTGCCAAAAAATTGCGGCGCACGGGCCGGATCGGGAGGCAGGGCTTCGGGAAACACCGCAAGGAATCCCGAGGCGTTGGCCTTGCGAGTCCATCCGCTGTTGCGCATAAACGCCGCGGCTGTCTCGCCCTTTCCATGCAGCGCAAGAACAATCGGCGACGAGGTTTTTGCATCGTAGCCGATGGGAATATGGACGTAGTAGCGGCGATCAAGATCGCCGACGCGCAGCGTGAAACTGTGAGCGCCGGGCGCGCTCGGACGGCGAGCCGGTGCCTTCTCTCTGTCGGCGCCGGTTGTCTTCGATCCGGACATGGCCGCCAACGGTTGCGCCGACGCGCTTGCCCCGACACCGGCCGAAAAAAACAGGCCTGCAACATACAACGCAATTAGAACTGCGATGTTCTGCCGGCTCACTGAAGGGAATGGCTCCTTTGCAAAGCGGTCGCCGTCGGATCTCTGCGCCGCTTTGTGCAATCATTTTCAACTGCAAACGATTTCCTCCAACCGGCGGATGTGCAAGACGAAAATGTGCCGCCGCCGTTATTCATAAAATCGAATAGCCAAATATCAGCGACCCATTCCAGGCCGAAGAAAAGCCTCGACATCCGGAGGCAAAGAATACGTGCGCGCGTGCATTGGGGGGAAACGGGCTTGCCATGGTCCACATAAAGTCTCTACCTGATCTACATAAAGTCTCCAAACGAAAGAGACAACATTTCTAGACAAAAGCATCTAACGTGGCCTCCGGCCACAACTAAAGAGGTCAGAGGCAAGACGTTAGAAGTTAGAAAAAATCTTCGCAAACTGGCCGGATGTTTAAACGAAAGAGTTCAAAACAATACGCACAGGGGCATATGAAGCAGGTATTGCTATTTCACGCTGCGGGCAGTTTTTCCCCCTAGAAGGGCCAATGCCGCTATCTACCAAGTCCGATGTGGCCCACAAGCGGCGGCCCTGAAAGGGCCATCTATTTTAGCCCAGGGCAACGCCCTGGGAAACATTCCACTCACGGGTTTTAAAGCCCTGAAAGGGCGCTCTAGCGTTAGTCGAGGCCTGTCATAGCACGCCCTTTCAAGAACAAAAAGGCGTCGCCATCGAGAAGCGAACCACGCGGCCGCACGTGCACCGGGGTTAGGGCATCTCTGGCCACGATTTACGCAATTAGGCGAGAGCTCTTGACAAAAAAGAGCCTAAAGCGATGCGGTCGGCGTGGAAGCCGCCCCTCCATGGTGGCCCATATTGTAAATCAAGGTGGAGGAACGCATTCCCCCAACGCCGTCTTTCTCCGGCTCTCGCTGATGTACCCGCTAAATTTCGCAAGACCATCCCTTTCGATAAGGTGAAAAGAACGTGCATAGTTTTGTAGGAGAAATTTCCTGTTGACACCCCCCCGCTTGCTCTATAACTCCCCTCAGTGGTTGTTGTGTATTTACGCCCGCACCGGCTTGGCGACCATCTCTTTTTCAAGGAGAAAACGAAGGTGTTCATACCTACGAAAATGTTTTTCACGCGCGGTTTGGGTGTGGCGCGTGAAAAACTCACCAGCTTTGAGGCGGCTTTGCGCAACGCCGGCATCTCGCCGTTCAATCTCGTTCAGGTCTCCAGCATTTTTCCGCCCTATTGCCGCGTGATCACCCGCGAGCACGGTATCTCGCTTCTCCATCCGGGCGAAATTACGTTCTGCGTGCTGGCTCGCAATGAAACCAACGAACCCGGCCGTCTCATCGCCGCCGCCACCGGCGTGGCCATCCCCAAAGACCCCAGCAAGTACGGCTACATCTCCGAGCACCATAGCTTTGGGCAGACGGCCAACGAGGCGGGCGAATACGCCGAAGACCTCGCCGCCAGCATGCTGGCCACCATTCTCGGGGTTCCGTTTGATCCGGACAAGTCGTATGACGAGCGCAAGGAACTGTGGAAGATTTCCCACCACATCGTCCGTACATCGAACATCGTGCAGGCTGCGCGCGGTGCCCGCAACGGCGACTGGACTACGGTTATCGCCGCCGCGGTCTTTGTGAAGTAGGCATGCAGACACCCTTGCATTGCCCGCACCACCTGACCAAGGAAAATGTTGTGTTGCAGCAGTGTACGGTTCACTCCGCAACACACACGCCATTTCATTTTCAAAGATAGTCGGACTTCCCGCATGAACTCGCTCACACCTACTTCGCCGTTTCTCGACCCGCCGCCGGAATTTACGAATCCCCGGACCGCCCGCATCTGCATCCTGCCCGTTCCCTATGACGCCACGACAACCTACCAATCCGGCTCGCGGTTCGGCCCCGCCGCCCTAATCGCCGCCTCCCATCAGGTCGAACTCTACGATGAACACTTGCAGCGCGAGACCTATCGCGTTGGCATTCACACCTGTCCGGCCTTGCAACCCAACGCAGCCGGCCCCGAAGCCATGATCGAAGACATCCGGCAGGCCTGCGAGCCTTTGGCGGCCGCCGGCAAATTGGTCGTGCTTCTCGGAGGCGAGCACACGGTCACGCTGGGATTGATCAAGGCCCTACTGCAGATCCGCTCCGGTCGCCCATTCGGCGTCGTTCAATTCGATGCCCATCGCGATTTGCGGTCGGAATACGAAGGAACGCCGTGGAATCACGCCTGTGTGATGGCCCGCATTCTGGACTGGGGACTTCCGTTGGTCCAGCTGGGCGTGCGGGCGTGGAGTCCGGAAGAAGTTGCGCGGGCAAAAAGGGCAAAAGTTGCGGCGCTGACAGCGCGCGAACTGCTCGCCGTCCGCAACCCCTTGGCCCTTCTCGATCGCGCGCTGAACACGTTGCCCGACGATGTCTATCTGACGTTCGACCTCGATGCCCTCGATCCTTCCATCATGCCTTCGACCGGCACGCCCGAGCCGGGTGGCCTGCTCTATTATCCCGCCCTAGACCTTATCGAACGCATCGCTTTGCGAAAGCGCGTGATCGGCCTCGACGTGGTCGAACTGGCACCGTTGCCGGGCTTGGTCGCACCCGACCTTCTCGCCGCGCGCCTGCTCTATCGAACTCTCGGATGGGCAACTCAAGGCAAGGCAGAAAAAACTCGACGGATACACCGGTAGGTTCCGGCTCTATCAAACAAAGAGTTCCGTTTTTTAGAAACTAGGAATTTTAAATGTTAGATTTCGGATTGAAAGAATCGCACCACACCGTCTTTCTTCTATTCCACCCCAATTCAGAAACGCGCTAGTCTTTATATTATTCCGCAGTGGCGGAAAGTCTTCCACGGCGTCCAAAGATCCATTCGGTCGGCATGGAGCCCGAATCGCGCGGCGTGGAACCCGCCCTTGCATTTGTAAAATCCGAGACGGCCGATTGGCCGGTGTTGGCGGGGTTGTTTGCCGTCAGTATTCGCTACGCACAAATTCGCGAATCAAGCGGATGGCGTCGCGAAACAAGCTCTCTTTGGCAGCCCGATAGGAACCAAATTTCTCGATCAGGAGATCAATTTCCTGGCCCGTTGGCCGGTAAAGCCCCCAAAACTCATCATCCGCGAAAAGCGCCTTCATTCCTGCAGGGACAGCGGGGTCAGTTGCAATCCGCTCGCGAATCTCACGAGGGTCGGCAATGCGCGCATACGGAAGGCGTTTCTCTTTGCCATAACCGACCGGGGGTTCTTGGACGGAAACGGACGAAAGGTCAATATAGGACTGATATTCCTTGGGCAGCTTGACGCGAATCCATAGCAGGACCGCCTTTTTTTCCGGAATGTCGCAATCGCGGGCAATCTTCATCCACAAGTCCAGCGAAGGTTTCACATAGCCTTTTTCAAATTTGAAGATCGCCGGGCCGGAAACACCATACCGGGCGCCGAACTGGTCCTGAGTCAGTCCGAGTTTTTCGCGCGCCTCGGCAATTCGCACTCCCAAAATGTTTTCCATGCGCGATACCACCTTTCTTGGGGTTACCGCCGTATAAAAATGGGGAAAAAAGAATTGTCAGCGGCATTTCCCCGCCAATTCTATGAAATTGCGTTCTGAAATTCACCCAAGCGTCAAGACAAAAAAACACCTTGGATAAGAATCATTTGGATAATATTCATTGGATATTGAAGGCTGATTGATTGAGTAAAAGCAGGTTATCAACTTTACAAAAAAGCCGCTTGCCGACTGTTTTGCAATTTGAACTTCACGCAAGAGCGCGAAGGCAGCAAAGCAAAACAACACAAGATTCGGCCAACGAGCCGCCGGTTTGAGAACAAATGAGATGATCCCTCCGAGCCTAAGCCAATCCAGTGAGGCAGTTTAGACCGAAGAGTCCAAGCATGGTATGTGTTTATCTTGGCTTTTGGAGTGCGGCAGCCGTGCTGCCGATTTGCTTTACGGTGAACTCAAACCAGCCAAACGGGATTCCTTTCCGGGAAAACAAACATTTCTTTTCACAATGGACGATTAGAAAAGCGGTAGCATGGCTGCCGCACTCCAAAGATAACGTGGTTTTAGTCACAACCTAAAAAGGTCAGAGGCAAGAGGTTAGATGTTGGAAAAGACCTTCGCAACTTGGCTGGATGTTTGGAATGAACAGTCCAAAAAACAATTGATGGCGCGCCTGGCAGGATTCGAACCTGCGACCTCTTGCTCCGGAGGCAAACGCTCTATCCAACTGAGCTACAGGCGCGCAAGAGGAGTCGCAATCAACCGGAGTTGACTGTGACGGCACCCCAGCCAGTTGTCAAGCCAGAAAGCCGTCGAATCACCGAAGCCCCGAAGCGGGCGCATCGCGGTCATTTTCGCCATTGACGTCGCGCCGGTGTTTGGTATCACACCGTCTGTTCGATTGCGGCCTCGCCCCGCGATTGCCGCACGCAAAACCATTCTCAGCACACGAAAGGAGAAGAACCGTGAAACGACTCATGCTCATGGCACTATTCAGCGCCGCCACGGTAGCGTGGGGGGCGAAAGAGTCGAATCCGTTCCTCGGCTATTGGGCGCTGACCATTCCCGGCGGCGGCGCCGGCTGGCTGGGCGTCGAGGAGAAAAATGGCGTGACGACCGCCAGCATTCTTTGGGGCGGCGGAAGCGTTCTGCCCGTTACGACGGTCAAGGTCGAGGGCGACATGCTGATCATCACGCGCGTCACCGGCGGCGCACCGAAAAAAGCCGCCAAGGGTGCGGACGCCGCCAAGACCAAAGCCCCTGCGCGAGTGACCGAGACGATCAAGGCAAAGATTGACGGCGACACGCTGAATCTGACTACCGAGCGCGAGAGCGGCGGGAAAGTTTCCGGCCAAGCCAGCTTCACCGGCAAGCGCATTCCCCCTCTGCCGCCCAAGCCCGACCTTTCGAAGGTCAAATTCGGCGACCCCATCGTGCTGTTCAACGGCAAAAATCTCGACGGCTGGCAGCTAATTCCGCCGAACTCGGCCAACGGTTGGTCGGTGAACGACGGCGTGCTGACCAATGATCCCAAACAGGAGAAGGGCCAACCGCAAAAGCGATACGGCAACCTGCGCACCGAGCGCGAGTTCGAGGATTTCAAACTGACCATCGAAACCAATGTGCCCAAGGGTGGCAACAGCGGCATTTATTTGCGCGGCATCTACGAGGTGCAGGTGGCCGACACTTTCGGCCGTCCGCTCGATTCGCACAACATGGGCGCCATTTACAGCCGGATTTGCCCAACCGTTGCGGCCGAAAAGCCTGCCGGCGAGTGGCAAACCTTTGAAATCACGCTGGTGGACCGCCACGTTACCGTCGTTCTCAACGGCAAGACCATCATTGACAATCAACCGTTGCTGGGCTGCACGGGCGGCGCGCTGTGGTCTGACCAATTCCGGCCCGGTCCCATTTACCTGCAGGGCGACCACACCGGCGTGAGCTATCGCAACATTGTCCTTCGACCGGTTGTAAAATAACGCCAAGAGGACGCATTCGGGCCCCGGCGCAGCGGTGGGGAAAAACTCACTTCGTGCCAAGCCGGGGAACAACATTGTCGTCCCTCGGATAGAATCCGGAGGAGCGGCGTCAAATAGAACTGTGGGCTATTTGATGCCGCTCCTCCGGAAGTTTTTTTACATCCCTACATGCTTGCGACCACCACCGGCCCAACTTTTGCCGAAGCCTCTTCAGTATCTGCGCTTTATCAATGGCAGGATCAACGCTTGCTTCGGCACTATGTTCCTCGTTGCTATCGCTGCGGTGAGACATGCGCGCCAAAGCTACCGGGTGAGCCCCTGTAGGGGTTTTTCTGAATCCGGCACGAATATGCTGGCCAGCCATCCCAGCCCAACGCACGAGACCAGACCGATCGGCGCATAGGCATACACATTTAGCGGATGCGTCAAGCGAACGGCAAACACGATCGCAACGCTCGCCAGTGCGCCAGCCAGCGCCCCAATGCCCGATGCCCGCCGGCTGAAGATCCCCAGCACGAACAGTCCCGATAGCGTTCCGCCGAGCAATCCGAGAATCTCGAGGAAGGTCATGTAAATCGTCCGGATATTGACCTGTGCCATGACCAATGCCACAGCCGTTCCCGCCGCGCCGACCAGCACCGTCACCGTGCGCGCCACGCGCAGATAGTCGCGGTCGCTGCGGTTGGGCCGCAACTTGCGATGGAAGTCCGTCACATAGGCTGTTGCGATCGAGTTCATGCTGCTGGACAGCGTGGACTGCGCGGCTGCGAAAATCCCCGCCACTATCAGGCCCGCCACACCGACCGGCAGCTCGGCCATAATGAAATATGGGAAAATGGCGTCATTTTGAAGCGCCGGTTCCAGCCGCGCCGGATGCTGCTTGTAGAATACGAACAACGCCGTCCCGATCGCAAAAAACACCGCCTGCGCCGGAACCGACATGATCGCATTGAGCCAAATCCCCCGCGCCGCCGTCTTCTGATCGGGCGTCGTCACATAGCGCTGCACGACATCCTGACTGGCTGCGTAGGAAAACAGATTATGAAACGGACTGCCCAGAAGAATGACCCAGCCCGATGCCACCGTGAGGTCCCAGTTCCAGTTGACGGTTTCAAAAAAGTGCCGGCCGTCGGCGGCCGCGCGAACCGCGCCGCTCAGTCCGCCCTCGACATGCGCCAGAAGGAAGACCAGACTGAACACCGCGCCGCCGAGCAGAATGATCGCCTGCGCCACATCGGTCCAGATCACCGCCTCGATGCCGCCGAGCACGGTGTAGAGGATGCACAAGACGCCCATGACCAAAATGCTGGTCTGCACGTCGAGGTCGCTCACGGTGGCCAATGCCAGCGCGGGCAAATACATCACCACCGCAATCCGCCCGCACTGGTAAAGCATAAACAAAATGCTGCCGGCCATACGTGTGGCCGCATTGAATCGCAGTTCCAGATACTCGTAGGCGGTTGTGATGTTCAGCCGGCGATAAAACGGCAGGAACACATACACCACCAACGGCATGATCAAAACGTACGTGTTTGCGAGGAACAGGTTCCACCCGTCCGTGTAGGCCACCGCCGGAATGGCCATGAAGGTAATCGAGCTGAGCATGGTTGCGAAAATGCTCAGGCCGGCGGCCCACCAAGGTATCCGCTGTCCCCCGCGGAAAAAGTCGTTGGTGCTCTTGTTCCGCTTCGAGCAAGCAACGCCTATCCCGACCATCGCCAGCAGGTATGCGAACAGCACAGTATAGTTCAGCCAGCCAAAGGCCGCTTTCTTGACTGTGGCCTGAAACGCCCATACCGCCGGCGACCGCACGCCCGGCCGCACCTCGCCGCTCGGGATGGCAAAGTCTGCGCCCCATCGCACCAGCGGCGTGGTGACGTGCGCCATTGGCGCTTCGCCCGCGGTTTTCCACGTGTCCGTAATGGTGTGATAAGCAAGAATGACTTTCGAGAATCCCGGATGGGCCGCCGGCGGCTGAAAGCCCACATTCGAGCCGTCGTCGCCACCCAGAATCAGAAAACTCGACTGGCCGAGTGGCGCGGCGGGCGAGGGTGCGCCAACCACCGGACATGGCAGATCGGCAATCCGCCGCCAGCCGCTTGCCGGCTGCCAGTGATAGGCATCACGCAGGTAGCGCCGGACGGGTTTGCCTTGGGCATCAGCGGTCAACTCGGCGCCACTGAGGAGGAAAAAAGCCTTGTCCTGCACCGCAGCGACGGCCAACATCCTTGCCGGCCCGGGCCACGGCTCCAATTCGCGCCATTGCGGCGGAGTGGCACCAAGGTCCAGCGCCCAGAACGTTTTCAGCGCGGTAGTGCTGTCGGGTGCTTCAGTGCCGCCAGCCACATAGATGGTGTTGCCGAGAAGCGCGCCGCAGAAATTTGCGCACGGCTTGGGAAGACTCGGCAGGGGCGCAGTTGTGAGCGCGCCCCTTTCCCAGCGGAGCAGAAAGACATCCGCGTAATGCCGCTGCGCATCGCTGCCGCCGATGCACACCAGCCCGTCTTTCGTGGTGATCGAGACACCATAGCCGAGCGGACGCGGCAGACGCCCCGCGACCTTCCACTGGCCGTCGGGCTTCTCCAGCACATATACGATGTCATGCCAGACTTTCGCGCCACCTTCCCACGGCGGCTTTTCCGGAAAATTCGCACCCCCGCCGACCGCCAGCGCATCGCCCGTCAGGCCTGCAAATGCCCCCGCCACGCCCAGTGCGTTCGGCACAGGCGGAAGCGGTCTCCAAACAAAATCCCCAATGGCTGCGCGGCTGCAACACAGCAAAAAAATGATTCCCGCCCACGCCAACTGACGCATTAGGAATATCCTTATTTTTCGAGGCTCTGCTTTAGTCAAAGGCGCCGAAGTTGCCACGTGTTCCCTCGATTTCGACTCGGAAAACCTGACCTTCCGTTCTCGGGCAGAAGGTCTCTTGGCAGAATCCTTGAGGGTCCTTTTTACTGCCTTGGCGCCTTTGCGCAAGGTCCTGTGTGAACGACCTCGGTGAATTACAATCTTGCATCAGGGCGTTGCAAAAACCCGCATGCCGCCGTACCATGGGCGTTTCGCCCATGAGAATGTCAGAGGATCGAACCCTTTTGCGGCAAAAGCCATGGGCCAGACACGCCTGCCACAATTCGTTTCGCGTCAGGTTATTGGTTGAACTCCTCGATGGCCTCGAACATGGCCACCACGTTCTGCGGCGGTACTTCCGGCAGAATATTGTGGACGGTGTTGAAGACGAAGCCGCCGCCGGGCGAAAAGATTTCCAAACGCCGCTTCACGTGGTCCTTCACTTCCTGCGGCGTGGCACGGTTGAGGATGGCACGTGTGTCGCAGCCGCCGCCCCAGAAACAGATGTCGCGCCCAAACTCGCGCTTCAACCGCTCCGGCTCCATGTTCCGGCAACTGGTCTGAACGGGGTTAATCACATCGTAACCGGCTTCAATGAGGTCGGGCAGGAGCGCATAAATCGAGCCGCAGGAGTGAAGAAATGTTTTCATCGTTGTGTGCCGGTGCACATAAGCACATAGCTGGGTGTGGCGCGGTTTGAACAGTTTCCGGTAAATCTCCGGCGCCATGAATGGACCGCTGTCTGTGCCGAGATCATCTCCGAACCGAAGAATGTCCACGACATCGCCGACCGCCTCGCAGACTTTGCCCAAGCCCGCCATGTGGACTTCCATCAACGCATCCAGCAGCCGTTCCACCTGTTTCTGCTCGGTGTAGAGGTCCATGAGGAAATTGTCCATCCGACGCAGGAATGTTCCCCACTCGAACAGATTGCAGCCGCAGGCAATCATGATCGCCCGGTCGGTGCTCTGGCGGAGGGCGATGGCGCGCTGGCGAAGTTGCGCCCAAAAATCCGGCTCGCCCGCGTGGTCCCACGGACTGTGGGCGAACGCCGCCCAGAGCACCTTGCTCATCGCCTCTCGCAGCCCTGAATAGTCGGACGGATACCCGTCAATGTAGGGGAAACAGGTTTGGTCGAAGAATGTCCCGCCCGCCGGCATGCGGGCCAGTTCCGTGCCGTCGCGATGCCGCGCGACGTACGAACCGTCCGGCTGACGCTCCGGACGGAACCACACCGGATACTGTGCCTTCTGGCCATCGGCGAGGGTGATGTCGTACCAGTCATTGTCGTTCGTATTGAACGACCGCCCCACGTCCACCACATCCACGCGAAAGCGGTCGAGGATGAAGTCTTCGGGCTGGGCGAGTTGCTGGACGACATCATAGATGCGCGTGTGGCCGTCGGCAATGCCGAGATGCCGTTTCAGATTCCCGTAGGCGATGGCCGAAATGCCGGAGCTTGGCGTGGCGCCAAGGTCAACCGGCACGCGGTCGGGTTGCCGGTGTTCGATGGCCGCAAGGATTCGTTCGCGCGAGTTCATTTTAAATGATACACCTCGATGGCATCGGACCATATCTTCCCTTGGCGTGCGGCATCGGGAAGCGGTATCTGGCAGGGGTCTGTCTCCTTCCACCACCGCTGCGTTTCAGGGTCGGCAGCCATCTTTTTCATGTCGGCCTCGAAATCTTTGCCGGTGTATTCGAGGTAGCTGAACAGGTAGAGCTTGCCCTCGATCTCCTTAAGGTAGATCGAGTAGTTCTGAATGTGGACCTCTTTCAGCATCCGGTTGACGCCCGGCCACGGATTGGCATGAAGCTGTTTGTAGTATTCGGCCTTTTCGGGCTTCAGGCCGGTGACCCAGGCGTACCGCTTGGGCTGCGGCGTGGCGCAACCCACGGCAAGGATGGCGAGCAACGGAATCAGGCAGTACTTCATAGGCTCTCCTTTCAATGGAAGATGATATACAGCACAACAAATGTAGCCAGCACCGCACCGGACATGACGCGGTAGTCGGACAGTCCGGTGCCGCACCGGGCCTTGATCGGGTCGGTCCAGTGTTCCCAGACCAGCAACTTGGCTTCCTGCTTCAGCGGCTCGGGCATCAGCAGCGATGCAAGGACCTGAAACAGCACGCAAAAACAGAAGATGCCAAACGACGCCAGCATGAAGTCCTTCAACAACGCGTTATAGACGAGGCTCCAGAATGGCGATGCGGCGATTTCCTCCGCGGAGACGATCTTGTCCTTGAAGAAGTCGAGGAAGAACGCGGCCGCGCCAAGCGCACCGCCGGCGATCATCGTTAGAAACGCGGCGCGTCCGCCGGCGCGTTTCCAGAAAACCCCGACAAGGAACACGGCCGTAATCGGCGGCGCCACGTAGCAAATCAGAACGTTTATCCCCTTGAAGATGGTGTCATAATGGCCGAAAATCGGCGAGAGCAAAATGGCGAGGACCGTGGCGGCGACCGTCGCCCAGCGTCCGATCTTCACAAGGCTGTGATCGCTGGTTGCCGGCTTCCAGCGTTTCCAGATGTCATACGCGAACAACGTCGCGGAAGAGTTCAGCGCCGCCGAGCAGGTCTGCATCGCCGCCGCCAGCATCGCGGCAATGACCAGCCCTTTCAGCCCGACCGGCAGCAGGTGCGTGATCATGAATGGATACACGTCCTTCGAGGACGCGGGACCGACGCCGGGCCCGAAATAACCTTTCTGGACCAGCGCCACGCAGATGATGCCGGGGAACACGAAGAGGAACACAGGCAGGATCTTGATGAACGCGCAGAACAACGGGCCGAGCCGGGCGTGTTTCTCGTCCTTGGCGGCAAGCACGCGCTGGACAATGGTCTGGTCGCAGCACCAGTACCAAATCCCGATGACGGGATAGCCGAGCAGGATAGAATACCACGGCACATTGGCGATAACACTGTTGTCGTTGGGCGGATGCATCATGCGGAGAAAAGATCGGGTGGACAGTTCCGCCGTGCCCTCTTTGCCGAGCAACGGATGCGGCTGAGTGGCAAGGGTGGTTGTCAGCGAGTCCCAGCCGCCGACGGCGATGTAGCCGACAACGGTGATGCAGACCGCGCCGACCAGCAACAAAACCGTCTGGACGCTCTCCGTCCAGACCACCGCCAGCAGTCCGCCGATGACCGTGTAGAGACCGGTCAACCCGCCGAGCACAACGATGAAAAACATCAGCGCGTTCATGCCGAAGAGGGTTTTGTTTTCAGGCACGCCGCAAAGGAAACAAAGCACCGCCGCCGCCGTGAACAGTGCAACTCCGATGTGGATGACGATGGCCGAGATCAGGGACACGAACGACAACGCATCCCGGCAGTTTCGGTTGTACCGGCGCTCCAGATAATCCGGCAGCGTCGGCACGCGCGACCGCAGATAGAGCGGCGCGAAAAACAGCGACAGCAGGATCAACGTGAAGCCCGCCATCCATTCGTAGTTGCCATACAGCAGGCCCGACGTATAGGCCGACTGTGCAAGACTGACAAGGTGGACGGTCGAGATGTTGGCGGCGAACATCGCCAGTCCGATGATCGGCCACGTCAACGATTGGTCGGCGAGAAAATAATGGCCGCCCTCCGACGTCCGGCGGCGAAAGAAACCCGCGGCCACACCGATGCAGACCACGCCGACCATGTAGGCTCCGATGATAATCCAGTCGAAAGTGCTCATGCGCCTCAATCCTGATGAAAGACTTCTTCCATTTCCGCCCACCATTCGCCGGGCTTGCGGTTGTCGAGCGGTCGCTGGCACGGTTTGCATAGCGCCCACCAGCGTTGGGTCTCCGCATCGGCTGCCATTTTTGCCATGTCTCCGGCAAAATCCTCGCCGACATATTCGAAGTAGCTGAAGAGATAATGATTTCCGTCCGGCAACCGGCTCAAATAGATCGAGTAGTTCTGGATATTGCACGCCTTGATCATCCGCAACACGCCGGGCCAGACAGCGGCGTGAAGGCGTTTGTATTCCTCCACTTTTTCAGGATGCAAACCGATCACCCAACCGCATCGTTTCATAACAGGTATCTCCCGATCCCGCTCCGGCCTTGCGCCACGGTATCTTGCCCGATGGTTTTATGCGTGAATGAAATCAAAGAAACCTATGCCGTCCAACTCGCTGCGCAAGGCGTCCAGTTCCGCGTTGGTCAGGGCGATCAGGGGGCGGCGTGTCGGGCCGCAGTCGCGTCCGACCAGTTTCATCGCGGCTTTTAGCCCCGCCATTCCCCGATAGCGAACGAGGATACGCACCATGGCAACGGACAGACCCTGCAGACGGCGGGCTTCCGGCAGGTTGCCGCGTTCGAACGCCTCGATTAGGCGGTGGTAAAGCGGAGCGGCAAAATTATATGTGCTGCCGACCGCCGCACGTGCGCCCACAACCAGTGCGCTCAGCAACATCTCATCGTATCCGAAAAAAACCGCCCAGCGGTCTTGGGCAAACTCGACGCACGCTTGAAACTCATCGAGTTTCGAGCAACTGAATTTTATACCCGCGAAGTTGGGTATGCGCCCGCCGGCCTGCCGCAGAAACTCGACCATATCCAGCTCAACCCGCGTCATGCGTGGAATGTGATAGTAGAAGAACGGCAAGCGGGGCGCGGCGGAGGCCACATCGGCCATGCATGCGACCAACTCGCCGACACCGGCCGGCCGGAAATACATCGGCGGCGTGGCCGAGACCGCATCGGCGCCGATCGCTTGCGCATGGGCCGCCAACTCTCGCGCCTCGAACAAACTGTTGTGCCCGACTTGAACGATCACGGGCAGGCGCCCGCCCGCTGCGCGCACGTATGCCTCGGCAGCGGCCCGGCGCTCGGAGCCTGTCAACGACGGGCCTTCGCCGGTGGTGCCATTGACGTATAAGCCGGCGACCCGATCGTGCACCAGATGCCCGACGATCTGCGGCACGCGCGCCAAGTCCAGCGAGCCGTCCTCGTGCATGGGTGTAAAAGCGGCAGCAACAACCCCCGACAGGTTTTTGACTTTTTGATCTAAAAACTTCGCTCGGAAGGTTTTGGGTTTTTGATTTCGGATTTTGGATTTAGCGTTGGGCCGCATCGTCCTTTTTCTGTTCTTCTGTGCAGGGAAATAGAATTATTCTACCCCACAGATTTGCAATTCTCATGGTAATTATTATTGGAGCAGGAATAGTTGACAAGCAATCCATGTCCTTCGTTGTAAGGTGCTATTTGTCAATCGTTGTCAACAGAATCATGCTCCCATTCATCTCCGTACGATTCCGCCCATCGCCCGCCCCGCCCGGAACCTGCAACCCACAACTCACGACTCTCAACTCACTTCTTCTTTTTCTTCCCCTCGCCGGCGCGGAGCACGTGGCAGCGGCGCGCCCATTCTTCCCACTGGCGCGAAAGGTCGCGGACAATGTCCGGATGCTCGGCGGCGACGTTGTTCATCTCCACGCGGTCGGCCTCTTCGTCATACAATTCCCAGTCGCGGCCGGCGAGGGCGACCAGTTTCCAGCGGTCGGCGCGGACGGCGCGGTTGCCTTCGTGCTCGAAGAACAACGTGCGCGATTGGGGCGGCTCGCCGCGCAGGGCCGGCAGGAGACTCCGCCCCTCGGCCGGCAGGATAGTGTTCCCGTTGAACGTCTTTGGATAGGTTGCTCCAGCGACCTCAAGGCACGTGGGCATAATGTCAGTGAGGTGGCCCAACCGCGTGTCAATTTCGTTCCGGCGTTTCAAGCCGGCCGGCCAATGGACGATGAACGGCGTGCAGATGCCACCTTCGTGCGCGTAGTGCTTGTAAAGCCGCAGCGGGGTGTTCGAGGCATTGGCCCACGCCGAGCCGTAGCTGTGATAGGTGCCCGGCTGCCCCATGTTCTCAAGGTCTTTCCCCTTGTGGAGAATGTTGTCGGGGCCGCTCCGGATGTCGAACCCGAAGGGGTTCCATTCGGCGCAGGCGCCGTTGTCGGAGAAGAAGAAGATCAGCGTGTTGTCGAGTTGGCCGTTGGCGCGAAGATCGGCCAGTACGCGGCCGATGTTTTGGTCCATGCGGTCAACCATGGCGGCGTAGATGGCCATGCGGCGGGCGAGGTCGGCGCGACGGTCGGCGTCGAGCGAGTCCCAAGCGGGGTTTTGCTGGTCAGCATAGCCGGCGGGGGTTGAAACGCGATTGGGGCCGATGATGCTGCGGGGCGACAGCGGCCAGCGCGCATCGAGCAGGCCCATCTGCTTCATTCGTGCATAGCGCTGCTCGCGAATCCAGTCCCATCCTTTCGCATAGATGTCCACATATTTGGCGATTTCGCCCTTCGGTGCGTGGAGCGGAAAGTGCGGGGCATTGAACGCCAGATAGAGGAAGAACGGCTTGTCAGGTGTTTTGCGCGATTCGGCGAGAAAATCGAGCGCGTGATCGGCGATGGCATCCGTGGCGTAGAATTTGCCCTCCGGATACCGGCGCATGGGGCGGCCTTCGGGCAGCCGCGTATAGGGTTTGGGGTCCCAAAAACTGTCGAAGCCGTGCAGCATGCCGAAAAACTCGTCGAAGCCGCGCGCAATCGGCCCGACCTTGCCCAAGTGCCATTTGCCCGACATGAAGGTGCGATAGCCGGCGGTGCGGAGCACTTCGGGGATTGTAACGCATTCGTCGAGCAGACGGCCGCGATAGCCGCGTTCGCCGCTGTCCACATCCATGCCGCCCATGCCTGCCTGATGGGGATAGAGGCCGGTCAGGAGACTGGCGCGCGTGGGACAGCAACGGGCGGAGTTGTAGAACTGCGTGAGGCGAAGGCCATTGGCGGCCAGCGAGTCGAGGTTGGGCGTCCGGATTTCGCCGCCGAAGCAGCCAATGTCGGAAAAGCCGAGATCGTCGGCGAGAATGAGAAGAATGTTGGGACGCGGAGCGGTGGTTGGGCCGGCAAAGAGCAGCGGGTTGACCGCGGAGACTGCGGCTCCGGCTCCAAGGGCGGTTAAGAAACTTTTGCGCGAATAGACAGGCATGGCAGATTCTCCTTACGGTTTATGAAAAGCGTCCGCCGGTTCCCCCGCAAACCGCTTCCATTCCCGTTCGATGGCCGCAAGCGGGGCGCGGCCGCGATGCACATAGAGACGGTGGCGCAGCCGAAGCGTTTGGCCGGACGACAGCGTGTAGGGCTCCTCGCAGCAAAAGGCGGTGCCCATCCAACCGTCGCTTCGGACATGGAAGAACGTCGGATGGCGCGGGTTGGACGGATGGTCCATGAGGGCGATGCCGTTTTCGGCATTCGGCGCAATCGGGCCGGAGTAGTCCACCCAGCGGGCGCGTTTCCACAGGATGTCGGGTTCGCCGACTGCGCCTTCGGAGTTGCAGATTTGTCCCCCGCCATCGTTGACGCCCATAGTCTTGGCCACGCGGACGCCGAGAAAGCCAAACGGCGTTTTGCCGAACGTCGCCGAGCCGGTAGTGGGCGAGAATTCCAGTTCAATGTCCACGAGAAGCTCGCCGTGCTCGAGAGGCCGAAGGCGCGCCGTGCGAAGCTCCTGCAGGACGCGCCGGCCCGCCCCATTGATCCAAAAATTGCGCACCGTCGTTGAGGCCGAATCCGCGCCGTCGCTGTAACGCACAATCTGGTCATGGACAATGCGCGTCGGCGTGCGGTCGCTCCAGAAATCCCAGCCGTTGACACTGTTGTGGGCAATCCAGACGGCCTTGTGGTGGCTGTGGCTGTTGGGGTCGTGCGGATGGCTGATGCGCGTGACTGAAACGCCCTCGGGGCCGATCAGCGGAAACCAGTAAGGGCGGATGTAGCGGCTGGGCCAGTGATAGCGGAATTTCTCCACACCTTCGACCTGAAAAGAGGCCTGATCATCGGGCTGCGGTATGACTTGAACACGGGGAAATGTTATTTTGGAAACGGGCGTGCCGGCCGTTGCTGGAAGGACAACCGCTCCTGCTGTCGAAAACAACGTCGCGACCACCAATAAACGAAGCATGGTGTGCTGAACCTCCCGATCCTCATCTCCGCGATTGCTGGAAGAACAGGGAGAAAGTGTCAACCGTATTGTTGTGTGCGGGCGGGGGCGGGGGCATTTTGAGCATTGGAGGGTCGGGCTCTCCGCCCCGCCTCCAATTGCGTTCGGACGCCGTGGAGGGCGTTCGTCCATGGAGGGTCGGCTTTCACGCCGACCGTTTCGCCCGACCATTTCATCTTCGAAATTGACCGCCCTGCTTTCCATCCCGACTCGATACGGAATGTGTTGACATCCCCGTTGCCGCTTGCAGACTTTTTACCAGATGTTCTGCGCCAGCGGAGTATCCGAGAACATCTTGGAGCCCAAGTATGACAAGACGGTTCACGCGAAGAGACCTTTTTACACTCATGTCCGCGGCCGGACTGGGGCCGGCTTTTGCCAGCATCACCGTCGCCCAAGAAAATGAAGGACTTCCTGCAACCGGTGCGGTACCCGAGCGAAAGCTGATTCCGCCGATGGACATCCCGCGCCACCCGGCCGCGCTGGTCGGCAGCAAGGTCATTCAACCCGAACGTCCCCTGCCGGTGCTCCACGAAACCGAGGTGCTTGTGGTCGGAGGCGGGCCGGCGGGTTTTGCCGCCGCCGTTTCGGCCGCGCGCGCAGGCGTCCGGACAGCGCTGGTCGAACGATACGGCTATTTTGGCGGACAGTGGACCGGCGGCCTTGTCCTGCTGGTCATCAGCACGCATGCCAAAGCGAACGGCGGAATTGTCAAAGTGATGCGGGGAATCGGCGACGAATTGCTTGAACGGCTGAACAAAATCCCCGGCGGCGTGATCAATCAGGCCCCCGGGAAATGGAACCCGACGGTGGACCCCGAAGCAACCAAGTATGTCATGGATGAAATGATCACCGAAGCGGGCGTAAAAGTCTTCCTGCATTGTTGGGCGGCCGATGTTGTGCTGGAAAACGGGGCCGTGCGCGGCGTGGTGTTCGAAAGCAAATCCGGCCGTCAGGCCATTCTTGCGCGCGTGGTGGTGGATGCCACCGGCGACGGGGACATTTTCGCCGCTGCCGGCGCCGAACACGAAATGCGCCTGCACGCCATCGGACTGGTGCATCGTCTGGGCAATGTGGACCGCGCCGACGTCGAAAAAATGAAAGCGGCGGGATTGAAATTGCCGGCCTCGCGGCCGCTGGGCGCTCCGACCCCCATTCCCAGCGTCACGTGGATCAATCTGCGCGGCCCCAGCACCAATTGCCTTGACATTGCCGAACTGACGCGCCTCGAACTCGAGCACCGGCGCAGCATCTGGCAGCGCGTCCAGAAACTCCGCAGTACGCCCGGCGGCGAGGAACTGTATCTGCTTCAGACTGCGCCGCAACTGGGTGTGCGCACCAGTCGGCTTCTGGCCGGAACGTATAAGCTGACTTTCGAGGAATCGCGCCAAGGAAAGAAGTTCCCCGACACGGTCGGCGTCGGCGGCGCACAAAACGCCAACCAGCACGGCGGATGGCCGATTCCCTACGGCACGCTTCTGCCGAAAAAACTCGACAATCTTCTGGCAGCCGGACGCTGCATCTGCGTGGACGAAAAACTGATCGAGGACATGCGCCTGATCGCGCCCTGCCTGACCACAGGCCACGCAGCCGGGGCGGCGGCAGCCATCGCCGTGCAGGACAAATGCCGGCCGCGCGACGTGGACATTGCCAAGGTGCAAAAACTCCTGCGCGACCAAAACGCCTATCTGGGATAAACACTTGTTTCGTCACTTGCTGCGCGCATTCATCCTTCTTACGGCGGTTGTTCTCGCCGGCTGGGGCTCGCCCGTTGGGATGCTACCGGCGCTGATACCGGCGGCAAGCCCTTTCGTGGCCCTGTCGTCAGCTGCGGCGCAGCGGATGGGCGATTACGTGTGGCTGGCGGCAGTGCCGGCGCTGATTCTTGCTGTTTGCATTCCGCGCGGGTTTTGCCGCTACGCATGCCCCGTAGGATTTTTGCACGAGGAGGCGGCGTCGCTGGGGTGCAAAGGGCAGTTGAAGTTGCTGCGCCTGATTGCGGTCGGTCGCGCGATTTCCTTGGTGACGCTGGGCGGAGCGCTTCTGGGTTATCCGTTGTTTTTGTGGCTCGATCCGCTGGCGCAGCTTAGTTTTTATCTCAATTCAATCTTCAATCCGCGTGCCGACTGGGCTTTACTGATTGCCGTGCTGATATTGCCCTCAATTGTGCTGATCGGTCTGTTGTGGCCCTTTTTCTGGTGCCAACGGCTTTGTCCTTTGGGCGGCTTGCAGGACCTATTGATCCGGACCAATGCCCTGCGGCGCAAACAACATCCGGTCGCCGCCCCGTCCGATGGATCCACCCTGCTAGCGAAGTCTCCCAACGGTGCCGTCTTTCCCGCCCGCCGAGCTTTTTTGGGCCTTTGTGCCGGCGCGCTGGCCGCCCCGTTGATTCTGGCCTTTCGCAAAAAAAAGGCTGCAGTGCCGTTGCGGCCGCCCGGCGCCGCTGCCGAAGCCCGGTTCACGGGACTTTGCGTGCGATGCGGCAATTGCGTACGCCGCTGTCCGGCCGCGATCATCCGTCCCGATGTCGCGCGGTATGGGGTCGCCTCATTCATGACCCCAGTGCTCGATTTTTCGGAGGATTACTGCCGGCCGGACTGCCGCTCATGCACACAGGTCTGCCCCAGCGGTGCGCTGAAACGCCTGTCTGCCGCGGCCAAGCGTGCCTATCGCATCGGCCTTGCGCAGGTGAACTGCGATTTGTGTCTTCTGGCCAACGGTGCCGAGTGCACGGCGTGTATCACACAGTGCCCATATGAGGCGATTGCCATCGAGAGCCCCGACGGCGGCTTTACATCGCAACCGGCGGTGGACAAACAAAAATGCAACGGCTGCGGGGCATGCGAGGCAGTTTGCCCCGTGCGGCCGCACCGTGCGGTGCGTGTCCTGCCCGGCTGGCAAAGAAAATAGTCCCCTCGGCTGCAGACCCAATGAGCCGGCGGCGTGTCACAGTTCAACGTCTGCAATCGCCCCTCAATCGGCAATATCGGTCATCGTATAGTAAAGGCGCGCAGAATAGAAGCGCATATAACTGAATCCGATTCCGCTGGGCTGCATATACACATTGATGAAATAAACATTATTGAGATTATCCACAACGGGGGCTGTAATCGTGGAGCCGGTGAGCTGCTGAATACTTGGAATAGCCGACGATACGGTCGTTTCAATATTGGAAATAACAACCGGTACGCCTGTATTGGTTCCGTAACATAGCTCTACGGCAATAAGACCCCCACTGTCATTATCCCATACCCACGCCAAAAACTGTGTCATCCGTGCCCCTTGAGGCAGATGCACGCCCACTCGCATGCCGGCCGAATAAGGCGCTGTCCCGCCGACGATATAGGCATAACCTGCCCCAGCCTCGCGCCGAATCGAATCCGCGTCGTCTACGGCCGAGACCATTTCGTGGCAGCTGAAGTTTTTGTAGAACGTCCGCGCCGAACGATACCGATGATACTGCCCCGAGATGGTTGTGGCGTCATCGAGTATCCCCGAATTGAGGTCTATCTTGCCGCCGCCGCCGGCGGCAAAAATCAGGTCGTCCGCATTGATAATATCGCCGTTCGTCAGGTTAATTCGCGTTGCACCCGATGTTCCCGAAAAACTTAGGGCCCCCGTCATTGTATCGCCGCTGACTTGCACATAATCGCCTGTGGTCGAGAAAATCAGCCCGACGTGGCGCCAGATCATCGGATCGAGAGCCGAGTTTGCGCGGTATTGCAAAAACACCACGTCGTTGTTGACGATATTGAACTTTTCGGAGATATACACTTGCGGATGCGCGCCGCCGGCCGTCACTGTAAAACTGGTGATTTGAAATTTGTTCCTCATCACCCGCACCTGTCCGGCTCCGCCGATATCCTCGCCGTTCATAATGAACAGCGCCCGCGCAAACGACGCATTATTATTCTGTTTAATGGTCTGTTTGGCCATCGAGGCCCACGTGGTGCTCTTGCCGCTTCCGGCGGTGAAGAGAGCCGACTTTTCTTCGGTCACAGCACGGTTGCCCAGCAACTCACTGGTGATCCCGCCGGTGGTAACACCCAACACAACGTCGCCGGCCAGCCCGCCGCCGCTCAACCCCTGCGCGGCCAGCACACCCGTGATGTCGCCCGTTCCGGGATGAATGTGTACGGCGGGGGCGAAATCGGCCGCCGCGCGGCCCTGCAATCGGTCGGCCTCGATAGCCCATGCGGCCGCGGTCACGCGCTGGCGCGGCGCATAGATTTCGTTGGGCTCAAATGTCCCATTCTTATTGAGGTCTATGGCTACTTCGAGCCATAAATTCGAATGGTCCTGAAACAACGTCCCGAACGCCGTTCCATCGCCGAGCACGGTGGAAAACAACCCACCGGTGACCTGGACGGCCGTGTCGGTTTCGGTCCAGCGCACCACACCCGCGGGCGACGTCTCCGCATCGAGCATCGAGAACCGCATTCGGTACGTCCCGTCGGTGACGGCAGCACCGCCGGCGGCGGTCACACTCCCCTGATAGGTGAGAATCTGGGGACCGGCATGCGCCGCAGCGGCCAGCAAGGCCACGCCTGCAAATAGTGCCGTCCGTTTCTTCATGGTCAAAATCCTCCTTATAGGTCCGGCATCTCGCGGCCGGAAGTATGTTCAGACAAGCTCGACCCGTTTGCTTGTCACCGGAGTTTTAATTGGTTAGGGGCCGTATCGAACAGATTACCAATCCTTTTTGCCCAACACACGCGGGCACCTTTTCCATCCCGCAGATGTATTACAAAAATGGCTTTCCTTGTCAATGCAATTTGGCAGCAAAATCCAAGGCGGCAAGCAGAAGCGTCAGATTTTGCTTGATTTTCCACCTGTCCTTGTTCATTCTCCAAGTAATTTTGCCGACGTTGCTCGGCCCGTGGAAAGGTGAACCGTACACAGACGATGGCAGTTAACGCTCCCGCTCCAATCGCCCGCCCCGCACATCCTTCTCATCCGGGCATCGAAGAAGTTCGACAGTGGATGGTCGGTTTCGATCCCGAACCGGAACATGAGCAGCAGGTCACGCGCCTCGCGCTCATCCTGTTCGACGGCCTCCAACCCCTTCACGGCATGGGTACACGCGAACGGACTCTTCTCGAAGCCGCCGCTCTTGTACACGACATCGGCATGAGCGTCAGCGATCGCAAGCATCACAAGCAAAGCTACGAACTGATTACCGCACATCGCTTTCTCATGTGGCTTCCGGACGAGGTGAACCTGTTTGCGCTGATTGCCCGCTATCATCGCAAAGCCGAGCCGTCGCTCGAACACCGCGAGTATGCAGCTCTGCCGGAGCGTGATCGGGCGATGGTGCGAAAGGCGGCGGCGATCCTGCGCGTAGCCGATGGACTGGACCGCGCCCATTTGTCCACCGTCCAGCACGTGGATATCAGCTACAACTCCACAACGATCTGTCTGAAACTCCACACGTATCGGGATTGCGCAACAGAGATCTGGGGCGCCGAGCGAAAGGCCGCGCTGCTCGAAAGCGTGCTGGCCAGACGGCTCAATATCCTACCGGTGAACGGCACGGTCGCCCGCACGGTCTGAAACTCGCCTGCTTCCCTACTGAGCCCGCCAGAACTTATCGAGCGATTTTCCCGGCTCTCCCCTCATAAAATGTTTTCCAGTTGACGCAACGGTGGGTCCTTTCCACAGTTTCGCTTACATTTTTTCGGGAGAAGAACGGCCGTGCAAATACGCAAAGCAGTCATTACGGCGGCCGGACGCGGCGTGCGCCAGTATCCGGCCTCCGACACCGTGCAGAAGGCCATGCTTCCGCTGGTGGACCGCGACGGTCTGACCAAGCCGTTGATTCAAATCATCGCCGAGGAGGCCTTCGACAGCGGCATCGAGGAAATCTGCATCGTGGTCGCACCGGGCGACGATGCCGTCTATGGCCGTTTGTTTCAGGCGTTCAGTGAAAACCTGCTCAGCGCCTTCAAGGGCGTGGACTGGGCGGTCGAGCAGGCGCGCCGTCTCAACGAACTGCTCAAGCGCCTGCGGTTTGCCGTGCAACCGCGGCCGGAAGGCTACGGGCATGCCGTCTGGTGCGCGCGCGAGTTTGTTGCCGGCGAACCGTTCCTTCTGCTTCTGGGCGACCATCTGTATATCAGCGGCGAGCCCGACCGCCGGTGTGCGCGGCAACTGATTGACCTCGCCGCCGCCAAGAATTGCACCGTCATGGGCGTGCAGGCCACCCGCGAGCATCTTATCTCGCGCTATGGCACGCTCAGCGGCCGGCGCGTGCCCGATATGCCGCATGTCTATGAAGTCGAAAAAATCATTGAAAAACCGACTCCCACGCTGGCCGAAACCGAACTGCTCGTGCCCGGACTGCGCGCGGGCTATTATCTGTGCTTCTTTGGCATGCACGTCCTGACTCCAACCATTTTCGATATCCTTGACGAGCATATCCGCAACAACATCCGCATGGACGGGGAAATCCAACTGACCCCTGCCCAGCACGAACTGGCCCAGCGCGAAAAAACTCTCGCACTGGAAACCAAGGGCACACGCTACGACATCGGCGTTCGTTATGGCGCGCTCAAGGCGCAGATCGCTCTGGCGCTCGCCGGCGTGGACCGGGAATTGATCCTCAGCGACCTGCTGGAACTCATCCTGCAGCGGCAGATGGGGTCGGAGGTATAATAATCGGAGTTTCGCCGGAAGGCAGCCGGTAGAATTTTGGCTTTAGAATTTGAATTTTAGCATGAGCGGGGCGCCCGGGCTTGTTTTCGGTTTCTAGTGCGCGGAGATTTGCAATAGGAAATATGTGGCAAACTGAAGTTTGGACTGCAAGCGGGAACCACCAAGGATTTGAAACACGCTCCCAGAGGCGTTTATGAGCAATCCTTTGATCGAGACAATTACCAGCACCGATCCGGCGGTTCGCAACCGCGCACTGAGCGATCTTGTGCGGGGGCTTTCGGCGCGGGAGATTGCGGCGGCCTGCGAGGAACTCGAAGCCTTCCGCCGGCGTTCGTGCAACCTCTACGAACGCGTGCGGGCATGCATGTTCCTGTTCGCCGCCTATCGCTTCCATTTGCAGGATCACCGCGATGTACTGCGCCCGGGATATGTCCCCTTTCGCGGCTGGGTGGAACTGCTCCATCGCCGCTACGAGGAGGCCATTGCCACCTTTCGCGCCACCCTCCGAAGCGACGGTCCCAACGGCCCCATCTACAGCGCCTTGGCCGAATGTTACCATCATCTGGCATTTCAGACGCTGGCCGATCAGGTGCGCCGGTCGGTCCGCAGTTCGCGCGGCAACCAGTGGATGTTCCGCGTCGGCCATCCGGACGAGCATGCAATCCGGGTGCGGCACGAGCTGCTCGAGCGGGCGCCGGGCGACCGCCTCTATCCCATTCTCTGCGAGCGCACGGCCGTCCGGCTCGATCTTTCCCACAGCGGCTGGTCGGATATCTTTTTTCTCGGCATGGATTATCCCGAAGGGGCGCGCGTCATCAATCTGTCCATCAATCTCGGCGTTCACGGCCGCGATCCCGAATGCCGCCCGCCCGTCGAAACGCGCGTCCGCGTCATCAGCGAACCGGTGCTGCGGCTGACCAGCATTGACCTCGAACAGACCAAGGATGTCCGCGATCTGCGCGACCTGTTCAACTTCGGCAACGACTATCTCGGCCTGCTCAAGGCAGGCGTCATCGCCGCGGGTGTCATCCCCTCCTCGTTCGAGGGCACGGACCACTCGCTTCCGGCCCTGCTCGGGCGGATTGTCGGTCCGGGCATGGGCTTGGAAATCGTGACCAAGGTCAACGACATTCCGAAAGGCTCGCGTCTGGCGGTCTCGACCAGTTTGCTGGCCTCGCTGATCGCCGTTTTGATGCGGGCAACCGGCCAAACCCGCTCGCTCGAAGGCCCGCTGCAAGAGAGCGAGCGCCGTCTGGTGGCCTCGCGCGCTATTCTGGGCGAGTGGCTGGGCGGCAGCGGCGGGGGCTGGCAGGACAGCGGCGGCATCTGGCCGGGCGCCAAGATTATCACCGGTGTCGTGGCCGCCGAGGGTGATCCGGAGTTCGGCATCAGCCGCGGACGCCTCCTTCCCGCCCATCACCTGTTGACACCCGACCAGATGGCCCCCGGTGTGCGCGAGCGGTTTGCCGCCTCGACGGTGCTGGTTCACGGCGGTATGGCGCAGAACGTCGGTCCGATTCTTGAGATGGTAACCGAGAAGTATTTGCTGCGGTCGGGTCCGGAATGGGAGGCGCGGGAAAGAATGCGCGCCATTTTTGATGGCATCGTCGAGGCGCTCAAAGCCGGTGACGTCCGCCGGATCGGCGCCCTGACCACGGCCAACTGGGACGGCCCGCTCAAAACCATTATTCCGTGGGTCACCAACAGCTTCACGGAAACCATCATCGCCCGCGCCAAAGCGCGGTTTGGCCCGGACTATTGGGGGTTCCTCATGCTGGGCGGGATGTCGGGCGGGGGCATGGCGTTTTTTGTGGCACCCGAAAGCCGCGCCCGCTTCGTGGAGGAAATCCACTCGATTATGTTGACAGAAAAGCGCCGCCTCGAAGACGCCCTGCCGTTTGCCATGGACCCTCTGGTCTATGATTTTGAGATCAACGAGCAAGGCTCGGTGGCCGCGCTCAGCCGTGGCGCCGAGGCCCTCATGCCCGCGCGCTACTACGGCCTTCATGTGCCCGAGATGCTGCGTCTTCCGCCCGGGCAAATTCCCTATCTGCGTCGCGCCGACCTCGACCAGTTCACCGCGCACTGTTCCGAACAGCAGGAATTGCTTCGGGTGTTGCGGACGATGGTCAACAATCTATTCCCCGCTCCGCCCGAGGATCAGGAAGGCGTCTCGGCTGCATGGGCGCGCGAGCGCGAGGCCATCAAGGCCGCCAATGGTTTCGATCCGGTTCAACACGAGACGCTACGCGAGAACCTGCGGCGCGGCCGAATCGGCTTGGCCCGCAACCGCCTGCCGCTCGACACGACCATCGAGGATGTGCGTGACGAGGACGTGATCCAGACCGAGGACGGCGTGCCGGATGCGGCGGTTCGTCTCGGTGAGCAGGCATTGCGCGAAGGCCGCGCGGCCGTTGTAACCTTGGCCGCCGGCGTCGGCACGCGTTGGACAACCGGCGCGGGCGTGGTCAAGGCGGCCAATCCGTTTGTGCAAATGAAGGGGCGCCATCGCAGCTTCCTCGAAATTCATCTGGCCAAAAGCCGCGCCGTCATGGGGGCCTTCCGCCGCCCTGTCCCGCATGTCGTAACCACCAGTTACCTCACGCACGGCGCCGTCGAGAAACATCTCTGGCTCAACGACCAGTACGGCTACGACGGCCCGCTATATCTGTCCCCCGGCCGTTCGATCGGCCAGCGCCTGATTCCGATGGTGCGCGACCTTCAATTCCTGTGGGAGGAAATGCCGCAGGAAACACTCGACGAGCAAAAGCAAAAGGTGCGCGACGCCGTGCGGCAGGCCCTTATCGAGTGGGCGCGCAGCAAGGGCGAAGGCTCCGACTATGTGGACAACACGCCCTTCCAGTGCCTCAATCCGCCCGGCCACTGGTATGAAATCCCCAACATGATCCGCAACGGCGTGCTGGCTTCGCTTCTCAAGGACCACCCGAATGTCGAACACCTGCTGGTCCACAATATAGATTCGTTGGGTGTCCGGCTGGAGCCGGGCTTGCTGGGTTTGCATATCCAGTCGGGCACACATTTGACCTTCGAGGTTATCCCGCGCCGCCTCGACGACCATGGCGGCGGTCTGGCGCGCGTGGATGGTCGCGTTCGCCTTCTCGAAGGTCTTGCCCAGCCCCGCGAGGCCGACGAATTCAAACTCCGCTACTATAATTCCAACACCGCATGGATCAACGTTGCCCGCCTTCTGGATGCCTTCGGCCTGACGCGCGACGACCTGTATGGGCCGGAAGCCCGCCTGACCGAGGCCGTCCGCGAAATGGCCGCACGCGTGCCCACCTACGTCACCATCAAGGACGTGAAGCGCCGCTGGGGCCATGCGCAGGAAGACGTCTTTCCTGTCGCCCAGTTCGAAAAACTGTGGCCCGACATGACTGCCCTGCCGCAACTCGACTGCCGCTACTTTGTGGTCAGCCGTCTGCGCGGCCAGCAACTAAAGGGACCGGAACAGTTGGATCCCTGGGCCAACGACGGCTCGAAGGACTACGTGGAGAGTCTTTGCGAGTTTGCCGGCTGAGACCCGTCCGACTTGTCCGACCTGTCTGACCAGTCCGACCCAGCCAAAGCGGACCGGCTGCTTGTTTTCTCACAGGTGCTGAAACAAGTCCAAATTCTCCGCCACCCAATCATAGAGCCGGCGGATGCCGGTGCGCACATCCACACGGGGTTCCCAGCCGAGGTCTCGGCGGGCTTTCCGAATGTCGCAGATAAACACGGCTTGATCACCCGGCCGCCACTCGCTGTAGGTCACGGGAATTTTTCGACCGGCCAGTTCCTCGATCAAAGGGCCAAACTCGGTCCACACCGACATGGTGTTGGCCGGTCCGCCGCCGATATTATAGACCTGTCCGGCCGCCCGCTCGATGTTCCGCAGCGCCGCCATGTAAGCCTCGATCAGATCGTCTATGAACAAGACGTCGCGCACCTGCTTCCCGTTGCCGTAAATAGTAATCGGTCGGCCTTTCTGCACGGCAATGATGAACCAGGCGACCCAGCCTTGATCCTCGACGCCGAACTGCCGGTAGCCGTATATGCACGACT
>JAOAGV010000043.1 GCA_026415575.1 Candidatus Sumerlaeia bacterium | reverse complement strand
GCTCCGCTACGCCCTTGCACGGCTGACCGCGTCCAACGCGCAGGGGGAAGAGTATCTTACTGATGCCATCGGCATACTGGCTGCCGCCCGCGACAAAAGCGGCCGCCCCAAATTCCATGTCACCCGCTATGCCATTCCCGCCCCGTCCGATGCGCTCACGTTCAATACGCCGGAAGAACTGGAAGTCGTGCGCAAATACTTTGGGCGCGAGCGCCGTCCGTAGTCCAAACTTGAGTTTAAGTTTGAGGATTGCCCCCACACACCAACTTGCAGGATGAACGACCTGCCGGCGTTCTTTGCTCACGGTTCCGAGGGCCGTTTGAAGACCGCCCCCCGTCGGTTAGCAATATCTGCCGGTCAAACAGATCGAACCCCATGCTCCAAACAGATCAAACCACATGGCCGTCAACTTTTCCTTGAAGGCCCCTCGGTGGTTTTCTAAGTCGAGATTGTATGGAACAGAAGATCAAAAAGCATGGAGAAAATGCGGTCGGGGTGGAACCCGACCCTCCACGCGTCGAAATACGGTCGGGGTGGAACCCGACCCTCCAATAGATAACATGGCCTTTGGCCATAAGCAAAGAGGGTAGAGGCAAGAGGGTAGAAGTTAGAAAAGATTTACGTATCTTGGCTAGATTTCTAGACGAAAGAATCTAAAACCCAAAGTTCGGCGACGGAAAGAATCAGACCGAGAAAGCAAGAATCCACTTAACGTTCAGGGACGACCTTTATGGCCTCAAAGAAAACCGTTCGGGCGGCGGCGCCGGCTGTCGCAGCGACCATCCCGCAGCCGTCCAGCCTTGTCAGCGACATTCTCTTAGACTGGCGCTTCAACCTCATCGTCATTGTCAGCATGGAGATTCTGCTGATTCTGTTTGCCCTGCCGCGCGAGATCGAACGCTATCGCATCGCGGCGGCGCAAAAGGCGCTCTTGCGCGGTGATTATCAGCGCGCCTACTCGCTATATTATGCGCTGGAAAAGCGCGACAAAAGCAATCCGGGCTATTTGAAAGCGCTCGGCGACATTGCTTTGGCCCGCCTTCAGTTTAGCCGCGCCCTCGAATACTATCAACGGGCCAGCACGGCCGGCTACGCTGCTCCCGATCTCAAACTCCACGTAGCGCGCACCTACTATGAGCTGGCGCAACGCGAAACGGATCCCAAACGACAGAACGAGTATGTGGACGGCTGTCGGAAGCTGTTGCAATCGGCGCGCGAGGAAGCCCCCAACGACCTTGCCGTGAACTACTGGCTGGGATGGTTTGCGCTGAATGCCCAAGATCTTGTCGAAGCCGCCGATTTCTTTTCGCGCGTGCGGCCTGAAGCCCTGCCGCGCGGCTGGAAACCCACACCCGTCCAGCAGGACCTGATCAAAAAAGCCCAGCAGGAATTGGCGCGCATTCGTGCCGCGATCTTCGAGGGCAAGGACTTTCCGCTGGACCTGACGGGTTTGGAAATCCTGACCACGCCGACCCTGCCGACGGCCCAACCAATTCCTCCACCGAAAGCCGCGGCGACACCCACCACACCGCCTGCTGCTGCTGCTCCGGCCGCACCGGGCATAACTACGGGACCGTCCGGCGGCGCTCCGGCGCCCACGGCGCTGCCGGCACCCGCGGCACAGCCGACATCGCCCGCGGCCAAGCCGTAGCGAACGAATTTTCCTGTGTGCCAACGGCCTGCACGTTACGTGAGTTTCTCCGTCATAGGGACCACGCAGGGTGGTCTATTTCAATTGGCAGATTGAGAACAGGCAAAAGCGTTTCACCTTTGGCCTGCGCGCAGCCATGCTGCCGCTTTCTTTTGCCACAACCTCAAACCTTCCTCCGTCCGCTTTGGACTGCGGCAGCTGCGCTGCCGCTTTTTTTGTGCCAATCTCAAACCTGCCAAGCCCGCGCTCTTTGCGCAGCGCCGACGCTTTGTCTGAAGAGGGACAATTACAGCAAAGCCGCAGCATGGCTGCCGCAGTCCAAAGCAAGACACATCCGACGCAATCTTTTACGGAGTTTTCGGCGTCTTCCACGCCTCGCGTTCGCGCTGGGCCCAGAACTGCGCAAACGGCACGTAGCCGGGCTGCCGCCAAGGCCGCCGTAGAATTTCCCGCCCGACGTGTCGGAGAATAAACCGGAAAAACTTGCGCTGGTAAGGGTTCTCGGAGGTGAGGCCTTCCCACAAGATTCGCCCTTGCGTATAGAAGCGCTTCAGACAACGGCGATAATGATGTTCGACCTGCGCGCGGGTCAACTTCGCCGTCGGCATGATCGCATGGAAAAAATTGTAGCGCGACAGATCGCGTTCCTCAATCCGGCCTGCCTCTTCCATGCGACGGTAATAGGGGGTTCCGGGAAAGGGCGTGGTGATGGTGAGCACAAGGAAATCACTCGATCGCCGGATCAACCGGTAGGTCGCTTCGAGCGTTTCGGCATCGTCATTCCAGTCGCCGAACATGATATTGGTCATGGCCATGATCCCCTGATCGCGGATGAGGCGGATGGCTTCTTCGGAACGATTGAGGTTGAACCGCTTCTGGTAGCTGTCGAGAACGCAGGGCGACAGGCTTTCGATGCCGAGCATGATTTGGAAGCAGCCCAGTTTTCGGAGACGGGGAAGGAGGTCGGCATCGCGGAGAATGTGGTCTACACGCGATTCAAACCAGAAATGGATGTTCAGCCGGCTGCGCTCCAGTAGGTCGCAAAACATTTCGATCCGTTCGCGGCTCCAGTTGAAACTGTCGTCGGCGAAGTCCACCACGCGGGTGCGAAAGGCGTCGCAGGCCGCGCCGACATAGTCGAGGATGCGTTGGGCCGAGATGCCGCGCCAGCGGGAGTTCCAGAAAACGGCCTCGGAGCAGAAGGCGCAATTGTCGCCGCAGCCGCGGCTGGTGTTGATGTGAACATGGTCGCGGACACTGGTGAGTTTATAGACGGGGCTGTCGGCGGCAACCAGATCGAAGGCGGGAATGGGGAGAGAATCGAGATCGGCGAGAAAAGGCCGCGGCGCGTTTCGACAGATGGCGCCGTCGCAGCACACAGCCAGACCGGCGATGTTGTCGGTGGGCTGGCCGAGTTCCAAGGCGCGGAGCAGTTCCGCAAAGGTCTGTTCGCCTTCGCCAAGGACAAGATAGTCAAACAGGTTTTGATTTGAGGGATCGGACAACAGGCGTTCGGCGTCGAGTGTCAGATGGCTGCCGCCGCCGACAATGACCGCGTCGGGAAGAACATGACGCACCAGTCGCGCGGCATCGAGAGCGTCGGGAACAAGGCTGGTGATGTTGGCCGTGATGCCGACCACATCGGGCGCGCGGTCGCGCAGGAGCAGTTCGAGATCGAACCAGGTTCGCGGAAGGGTTGTGGCATCCACAAATTCGACGTGGTGCTGAGGACGAAGATAGGCTGCCAGCGCCAGCAAACCGGGACTGGCCGCCCACAGCCGCAGCGGCGGCAGGATGGCATGGGGAGGATCGAGAAGAAGAACGTTCTGCATGGAGATCCTACTTTAGATTATTTCCTAGAGAGATATAGCCTTTTTCCGTAGATTATGGCCACGGATGCCCTAACCCCGGTGTACGCATGGCTGCATCGTTCGCTTTTCGATGGCGAGGTTTTCATTTGCCCCTGAAAGGGCGCGCTAGCGACGGCGGGTGCCAACGATAGAGCGCCCTTTCAGGGCTTGCCAACCTAAATTGCGATTTTTCCCAGGGCGTTGCCCTGGGCTAAAATAGATGGCCCTTTCAGGGCCGATGCTGATTGGCTACGTCGGATTTGGTAGATAGCGGCATTGTTCCTTTCAGGGCCGGAAAAAAACGGCCCGCAGACTGAAATCCCAATCTCCCCGTCCATACGCCCCTGTGCGGATTGTCCGAAGCCCCTTGTGCGCATTGTTTTGGTTTTGGCTAAAGGCCACGTTAGCCAAGATTCAAAGGCACAGCTAAACACATAACCTACTTGGACTCATCGCTTTAAACAACCCGCGAATTCGCGCAGATCTTTTCTAACTTCTAACCTCTTGCCTCTATCCTCTTTGGTTGTGGCCAAAGGCCACATTAGTTTTTTGCTCGTAGTTCACGCTTTCGCGTGGGGTTTGTAGTCCACGCGTCAGCGTGCGGTTCTGCCACTTTGCTTTTCCAAAAATGTTTTGCCAAGCTGAAAGCCAAATATCCCCATTAAAGCGGCGCCGATGCGGCAAGCTGAGGTTCAAACTATGTATCTTTTCATGGTATTCAATTTAGAGTCCAGCCGAAAACCGTTCGATCTTGGCTTGGGCCTGCCGCCCAAGCATCTTGGCCGAGACGGCCAAGCCACGTTTTCGGATAGGCTCTAAACACTATTCGTGTCTCGTTACGTGTTCCAAACCAACCCTTTCCCCCAAGCCCAACGCTCAGAGCACCGGCGAGCCGCCGGCGGTCCATCTTCTGCAAGAGCCGCGTAAGTTTGAATCATAAACTTTAGGGTCTCTAAAAAATGCATTTTTTTGACAGTTTCTTGCCGTTTTTCGATGCAGTTGAACCTATCGAACGCGGCGAGATTCGGTGCGAAATCAAATTCCAGCGCCGGGCCATCGTAACGCGTTTTAGCTCGGAGCATCATTCTTTTAGAGACTCTAAGAGTCTATCCGAAAGCCGTTCGATCTTGGCTTGGGCCTGCCGCCCAAGCATCTTGGCCGAGACGGCCAAGCCACGTTTTCGGATAGGCTCTTAGGGGCCTTTGGGGCTAAAAGGGTTTCGCAATTGAGTCAAAACCCTGCATAAGCATGTAGGCAACACGGTGGAGTGCTGTCAAGGCAGTCAATTGGATTTAACCCGCACAAGGTCTTTTTGCCATTGACGGCAAACAAGCACCCGCGCAACGTCGCAAAAGCATGGGGTATGGCGCATAGCCCTCAACACGTTCGGCCGGCGGAAGGAGCGTCTCTCATGAGATCCAAAACATGGACAAGGTCGGCGGTAGCAGCGGTTTTGATCGCAGTGGCATGCATTGGGTGCCGGTATGCGGATATGGAGCCAAAGCCTTCGGCGCCGCCTTCGCTTCCTGTTGTCAGGGAATTGGCCGACGTCAAGAAGGTCGAGCAGGAAACGGCGGAAAGCGCAGTCGTTCGGCAATACATCACGGCTGCCAAAAAGGGGGATGTCGAGGGCATCCGTGCCCCGTGCACGCCCGGCGGCGTCGAATCCGCCGTTCAGCAGGCCGGCCGTCTCCGCGGCGTTCGATTCGAGGACATGTTTGCCTATACGAGCGGCGGGCCGCACCGCTACTTGATAGATGCGCCGGAGTGGCAGGGGGGGGCGGAAGGCCCGCAACCGGTCAAGGACGTTATGATGGTGCAACTGCTACGGGAGGGAGAGGCGTGGAAGATAGAGAGCATTCGTACAGAGCGGATCATTTTTCAGCGAGTGTTTTTTGCCACGCTTCCGATTGAAACGCTCGACGAGCGGGACAAGAGCGCGCCGTTGCCATAGGGCGGAAGAAGAACGGCTCGCAACAGTGGCAGATGCAAAGCCCGATACTTGCAAAGCAAACCTCAAATCCCACCCGAGGAACAGCCGTCAGCCTTTGAGTGCCAGGCCGAAGCCCGGAACGTCGGGCACAACAAGGTTGCCGTTGGAGAATTTGAAGGCCGAGTAGTCGGCTTGAACGAGGCGGCCGGGAATGCCCTCGATGATTACAACATTGCCAACGCCGGCAGCCAGATGGGCTGTGTAGTAGGGCCGCGGGGTACCGGCCCACAGGTGCGGCGAGGCCTTGACGCCGGCCTTGACCAGTTCCGGCATGACGCGCCGCCAGTTCGTAAAGCCCACGATGTCGAGATCGAGAACGAAGATGTCCACGAGTTTTTCGGCGGCCAGCGCATAGAGGTGCTCGATGTGCTTTTCGCTGTAGCCGCCATACCGCCACGGTGTCTTTGCGGCGTCTGTGCGGCCTTCGCCCTCGGCAATCATGGCCTTGCAGCCGACTTTCGCCATGGCGTCGCGCAGACGCAAAAGATCATCGCGGTTTTCAGGGAAGGGCTCCTCGATGAAATAGAGATCGCAGTCGGCGACTGCCTTGACATAGGCGATAAACTCGTCGCGCGTGTAGGCATCGTTGGCATCCACGAGGATTTTGCAGTCGGGAAATGTTTGGCGCACCGCGCGTGTTACGTCTATGTCCCTCTTCAGCCCTTCGGTGTGCGGCATGTGCTTGAATCCGCGGCCGATCTTCAGTTTGAAGGCGCGATAGCCCGCCTCGTAATCTTGGCGGCATGAAGCGATGACCCCTGCGACACCGCGCGGTTTGGCGGGCGGTTCGAGGTCGTCGAAATAGATCGCGCCGCTATAGACAGGGATCTCGCGCGGGCCTTTTGCACCGATCATCGCATACACGGGAAGGCCGAGGATATTGGCCGCCAGATCGTAGAACACCTTGTCGAGCGGGCGCACGTCCTCGACCGAGCCGCGCTCCAGGTCGAACAAATCGCCGACACGCGCCCCGATAAACTTCTTCGCCACGTCCTCGGCGACATAGGCCATCGCCCAGCCCGACACTCCCTTGTCGGTTGTGATGACGCGAAATCGCCGCACGCCGCCGGTGCCTTGCGGCGAGCCTTTTGCATTGCGCCCGACCGACCGCGGATAGCGGTCCTGAATCTGCCGCTCCTCGATTCGCACGATGCGGTGTTCGGCGAGTATTCGTTCGGCGGTATCCCTGCTTGGCACTGCGGAACACGCGCGGCGCGCGGATGCAATGGCCGCGGCTCCGACTCCTGCGGCAACGGTTTGCGTAAAGGTTCGCCGGTTCATCGGTTTATCCCCTTCGGCGGAGTTCGTCGAGAATGGCGGCGGTAGCCGTTGCGCCGATGCGGCTACATCCGAGTTCCCGCATGCGGATTGCGGCGTCCAGAGTCCGAACACCGCCGGCGGCCTTGATCAGCACCTGCGGCGGTGCATACTGGCGCATCAGACGGACGTCGGCCTCCGTCGCGCCGCCGGTGCCAAAACCGGTCGAGGTCTTGATAAAATCCACGCCGATCTCTCCGCAGATACGACACAAGCGGATTTTGTGCGAGTCCTGCAGATAGCAGTTCTCGAAAATGACTTTCAAAATGGCCCCGCGATCGTGTGCGGTCTGATTGACCTCCAGAATATCGGCAGCGACGCGATCCCATTCTTCGCCCAGCACCCATCCGATATTGACGACCATATCGAGTTCGACGGCGCCCAACCGGCAGGCGTCCTCGGCCTCAAACCGCTTGACTGCGGTCGTATGAGCGCCGTGCGGAAAGCCGATGACGGTGCCGACGGCCACAGGCGAACCGGCCAAAACGCGGGCTGCCAGCGGCACAAAGCACGGCTTGACACATACGCTGGCCACACCATAACGCAGAGCCAGTTCGCACCCCTCACGCGTGGCCGCTTCGTCCAGTTCGGGCCGCAGGAGCGAGTGGTCTATCATTTGGGCGATTTCGTCATAAGTGGGCATAGAGATCTCCTCCGCAATCGAAGTCAGGCAACAGGACCAACATGACAAGGTATAAAGGGCTGTAAATACAGTTTCAACTTCCAAAATTCCGGCGATCACTTGCGACTTGAAAATACAGAAGACGCAACGGCACACTCGCTGAGTGGAAGGGCCTTCCGGTTGTTTTATCGCTTTTCGACAGGATCCGTGCCATGCGGCTGATTCACACACTGACATCCGCGGCGCCTCGTCCACAAGTTGCGTCCGATACTTCGCGTTCCGACCCGCGAACCTATGTGCGCCACGCACTGGGCGAAATTCCCGCCCTGCTGGAACTGGTGGACCGCAACCGGTTCAGTCCCACGTATGGGTCCTTTGACCGGTCGTACTGGCATTTTCGCGTCAGCGATTTTCCATGCGGCATGTCGCAGGAGTATGTGTTGGCGCTGGCGCTGGTGTACAAATACCCGTTTCCAGAAAACTCATGGTTCGGCCGCGAGCGGCTGCGGGAGCTGGCCATTGCGGGCATCGAGTTTGCGTTGCGCTCCTCGCACCGCGACGGCACGTGCGACGACTATTTTCCCTTCGAGCGCGCCATGGGCGCCATGACCTTTTCGCTGTATGCGTTTCTCGAAACCTATCGGCTGCTGGAGTTGAATGAGCCGCGTTTTCTCGAATTTTTCTGCCGCCGCGCCGACTGGCTGGTCCGCCATAATGAGTCGGGCCGGCTGGCCAATCATCAGGCTCTTGCGGCGCTTTGTCTGGCGTTGACGGCCGCGGCAACGGGAGAGGCAAAATACCGCCGCGCCGCGGAAAAACGCCGCGATCTGGTTCTCAGCTGGCAGTCGTCTGAAGGCTGGTTTCAGGAATATGAAGGAGCCGACCCCGGCTATCACACCTTCACGATAGACTATCTGGCCAAGTATCGCGCTGCCACCGGCGACAACAGCGTTGCCGAGCCGTTGCGCCGTGCCGTCGAATTCGCGGCGGATTTTCTTCATCCCGACGGCAGCTACGGCGGCGAATACGGCAGCCGCAACACCTATCATTTCTATCCGGACGGGTTTGAACTCCTTGCCCCCGAAATGCCTCTGGCCGGACAGATCGCCGACGGTTTTCTGACCGGCATGGCGCGCGGCAAACGCGGCTATCTCGACGACGACCGCCTGTTCTGCCACTATGTGATCAACTATCTCCAGGCCTATCTGGACCACGATCCCGACTGTCGCCGCCCACAAGAAAAACCCGATGGCGATGGGTTCAACGAGCGCTGGTTCCCTCAGGCAAAGATGGTTGTTTGTCGAACGCCGGAGTATCACGCCGTAGCCAATCTGTCGAAAGGCGGGGTGATCAAGGTGTTTGATGCGCGCGGTTGTATCGCCAGCGACACGGGTCCCATTGCGCGCACGCAGGATGGCCGTGTGTTGGTCACCCATTTAATTGATCCCGCCCATCGGATTGAGCGGCATGGGGAGGGAGACTATGAAGTGTCGGGAGTGTTCGCGCGCCGCCGGTCGAATCTTTCCACGCCGATTCGCCATATTTTGCTGCGCATGTTCATGTTGACCATCGGGCGGTGGAGCCCCAATCTTGTGCGCAGCTTGCTGCAGCGGATTTTGATCACGGGCAAAACACAGACAAGCGTTCGATTTCGCCGGCGACTTCGGTTTGCGCCGTCGGGCATCAGAGTCGAGGATGAAATCACGCTGCCCGAAGGCATGCAAATTGCCGACCTCGCGTTTGCCTCCGACGCCACTTCGATCTATGTGGCCAACAGCAACGCCTATCAGGAGTCGGTGTTGACGCCGTGGGTAGATTTACGCGACCGGTTGGAGGAATTGAACCGTTCGCGGAAGATTGTAATTCAACGACATTTCACACCAAACGGCCCTGTGGACAACGGTCGGGCGCAGACATAGCAGGCGCCCGGAGCCGGCCCGTTTGCGAAGGCACGCGTTTCAGGACGTCGGTTGCTTCATGCCAAATGAACCATCGGAGGGTCGGGTTCCGCCCCGACCCTATTCAGATGTTGAGCAAGGCGACCCTTGATCGAACCTAGTGCAGGTTCGTGGACAAACCCAGTTTCTGCGGGGCAGAGTTTTGCAGCCAGTTGAGGAAACGTTTTGCGTTGCAATCGAGATTTAGGTTTGTTACTGAGATTCTCACTGGGTGTGGAAAACCGGCGGGACGCCGTAAGAGGGAGAAGCCGTGGAACCGTCCTTTGCACAAGAGTCGGGTTGGGTTGCGGAAGCCCTGATTGCTTCGCGGCTCGAACAAAGAGCACTGTTGCAATTGCTGCTGAAAAAAAGAGTCTTGCAGCCGGAGGAATATCTGGACGCGTTGGGCGAGTTGGTCGCTGACGATTATCAGTTCAGCGTCCGTCGCTTTGTGGCCGAGAGCGAAACCGTCCTGCGCAACGGCCGTTGGCATATCGGCGGGGCCAGTGCCACCGAGCATCTTGGCCGCCGCCTTGCCCTTGAGCGGGGCGACCGCGTGTTGGACATCGGCTGCGGCATTGGCGGCCCTGCCCGTCAGATTGCCGAGACCTTTGGCTGTGTCGTTGTGGGAGTGGATCACCGGATTGAGCGGATCATTGAGGCGGTTCTGCGCACGTCGGCTTTGGGGCTGACCCGCTCGGTGTCCTTTCAAGTCGGCGAAGCCGGACACCTGCCGTTCGAGAGCGACTCGTTCGATGCCGTCATCAGTCAGGCCACGTTTCACTGGTTGCCGGACAAGGACGGGTGCATCCGCGAGGTTTATCGCGTGTTGAAACCGTCAGGCCGGTTCGGGTTTGAGTGCGAGGCGGCGACCGAAAAAGCCGCTTGGAACGGCGGCTATCCTCAACCGGAGGAAGGATTGTTTCGGATTCTCGCGTGGCAGCAATTGCTGGGCGCTTCTGGTTTTACGGACATTGAAATCGAAGAGATGTGGGAAGAGTCGCGCGCTTTTTATCCGACGGGCCCGGAGCGCGAGCAGATAGACCGCGGCGAACGCGTGAACATCCGAATCGTCTGCCGGAAATTATGAGCGCCGGGGGACGGCCGGAAAGCCATCCGACGCAGGCTTGCAACGAATTTGCAATCGTCCAACCCTGTGCCACCCCAAAAAGGAGGGCTGCGTGTGTCTGAACGCGTGATCAAACCGATGGCCATCGCCATTATTTTGATAGTCGCCTTGGCAGCCAGCGGCGTGGCCACAGGCTGGATTCTGGGGGCGGTGCTGTCGTCGCCGATCCCGCTGTCACCCGTGCCGTTGCTCGTAGAGGTTGCCGCCCTGATCGTATTAACGTTTGCTTCCTGCGGCCTCGTCTGGCATGTGCTGCGTATGGCACAGGCGTACCGGCGTCAGCTGGATGTGTTGGGCTATGTGGATGAATTGACGGGACTGTTGCGACGGAAGCGCGTGATCGAACGGCTGGGCGCCGAGATCAACCGCGGTTGGCGCAGCGGCGAGCCGCTCTCGTGCGCCCTGCTGGCTGTGGACCACTTCCGCACCATCAACGGGCAATATGGACAGGCCGCCGGCGATGCCGTGCTGCGCACGGTGGGTCGCATTCTTGCCGAAACCGGCCGCCAGTATGACGCCGCCGGCCGCCATGGCAGCGATGAATTCATTCTCGTGTATCCGAACACGACCCTTGAAGATGCCGCCCGCGCGGCCGAGCGAATCCGCCGCCGTGTCGCCGAATGCGAGTTTGCCTGTCAGGGACAGGGCTTCTCCGTCACCGTCAGTGCAGGAGTTACGCAAGCCGACCCGGTGGAACTGGAGATGACCGACAGCGTAATCCAGCGGGCCGATGAGGCGCTGCGGCGCGCCAAAGCCGAAGGTGGGAACCGCGTGGCGGCATTCGCGCCTCTGGCTGTGGTCGAGCATGCAACAAGTATATCCGACAGCCGGTAAAACGGCTTCGCACAATTCCGAAGAAGAGGGGAAGCAGTTTCATGACACGTCTCATTCGCCGCCGTTTTCTTCAACAATCCTCGTTGGCCGCCGCGGTGTCGCTGGCGGGCACACCGCGCACATGGGCCGGCGCCAACGAGCGAATCCGCGTCGGTGTAATCGGGCTTGGGATTCGCGGCAGCCAGCACATCGAGGCGGTCAGCCGGTTCAAGGATGTCGAAGTGGCCGCCGTGTGCGATCCGGATGAGAACCGCTTGTCTGCCGGTGCGGCCAAGGTTGAATCGCGCAGCGGTAAAAAGCCGTCCGCTTTCCCCGATCTGCGAAAGATTCTCGACGATAAAACGATTGACGCCGTGATGATCGCGGCCTGCAACCACTGGCACGCGCTCGCGACGATTTGGGCCTGTCAGGCGGGCAAACATGTCTATGTCGAGAAACCTGCGATGCATAACCTGTTCGAAGGCCGCAAGATGATCGAGGCCGCGCGAAAATACAATCGCATTGTCGCCGGTGGCACGCAGCGCCGTTCATCGGCAATGTATCGCCGGGCCATGCAGGCGCTCCACGACGGCATCATTGGCGATATTTATCTGGGCCGCTGGCTGATCAATGGCGCGCGCGGCTCGATCGGATTCAAGCAGCCGTCCGACCCGCCGGCGTGGCTCCATTGGGATTTGTGGGTCGGCCCTGCGCGCATGGAACCCTACCATGCCAACCTTGTTCACTACAACTGGCACTGGTTCTGGAATTTCGGCAACGGCGAGATGGGGAACAACGGCCCGCATTCGTTTGACATTCTCCGCTGGGGAATGCGCAAGAGGTTGCCGGTGAAAATTTATTCGGCCGGCGGCCGCTTTGGCTACAAAGACCAGGCTGAAACGCCCAACACACAGATTGCGTCGCTCGAGTTCGACGATGGCACGCTGATGACGTGCGAAATCCGCGGCCACCACAACAACGACGAAGGCGGGATTTGGTTTTACGGCAGCAAAGGATCGGCGACAATCGGCGACGGCCAGTTCAACGTGTTTCTCGGCCGCAGCAAGGAGCCGCTTCCCGAACCCATCGCAAAGGAGTCGGGCGGCGATCATTTCCGCAATTTCTTCGACGCCATTCGCGCCGGCGATCCCAAACGGCTCAATGCCGATGTCGAGGAAACCGTTCTCTCGACCGCCCTGTGCGAGCTGGCCAACATCTCCTACCGCGTCGGCCACAGCGTCGTGTTCGATCCGAAGACAGAGACGTTTCCCGGAGACGACGCTGCCAATCGTCTATTGCGGCGCGAGCCGCGCGAGCCCTACGTCGTGCCGGAGAAGGTGTGAGTTTTGCGACAAGTGCAAGACCCGCGTTTCCGAAGCGCAAGAACCTCGCGGCGTTTTTCTATCGGTAGAGTTCCCACCGATTCACTGCAAGCCGTGTCGCACCGACAATCGCCCGCGAGCGATAATGCGGGTCCATGCGGTTGCCGGCGCGGTCGCGCACTCCGTCAAGAACCGTCACCGTATAGCTGGTGTACGGCCGTTGCCCGCCCGTATGTAGCCGATACTGGGATGCGCTGATCGCCTGCACATGATAGACCGGCAGACCGCGCGTTAAAACATAGTGCGACACTTGATCGGCCCCTCCGACCGGTTCGTTGAACACCACATCCACTGCATAGGCGTTGGGGGCGCCGGCGTTGGCGAGGCGCGGTGGGACCGTGTCTATCCGGATACCGTCGGAATCGCCCGACCAAGGGCCGACGTTGCCGGCGGCGTCGCGTGCGCGTACGCGGGCATACAATGTATGCCCGTCGGCGCCGGTTATGCTGTAGTGAAGAGCGTTGCCGATCCACGCTTCAAAAACATTGCGCGCGCCGCGGGTCGTTCCCACACGCAATTGATAGGCCACAACGCTGCTGCCGACGTCGTTTGCGGCCGCCCAGTCAAACCGCACCGTCGTGGACGATGAATACGCACCTGCATCGCGCGGTGTGCCGGGCGCAGTCGGCGGCGTCTTGTCCACCCGGTAGTCTCGCCCGCCGGAGAAACTGCCGTTTCCCTCCCCCACCCCGCCCAGCGGCAACGCCACGCTGTCCAAAATGGTGTCGTTGTCCAGTACGTCCAAACGCAAGCGCCCGTTGCCCGAACCTGTCGCGACTGTCGCCGTGTGAACACTCCCCGCTCCTGTGACCCGGAGGATCGAGGCTTCGGACACGCCCGACGTGGCCAGAGCAAAATCCGAAACGTCCACCCCTGTCACGGGCTCGCTGAATACAACCGCAAAGCGGACTGTCGCACGGCTGGTGGGGTTGGTCTCTGCGGGTTGGACTGAAACGACGGTCGGCGGTGTCTCGATGGTAATCCAACGCGAGGCCGCGTCGGGCGTTTCTTCCTGCGTTAGCTGAATGTCATAAACGCGGTCTTCCGCTCGGGCATGTACCGGCTGATGGATCACGCGAAACGGATTGGTTGGCGCCGACGCTGCACCGGCGGTCATTTCAATAACCGCGAAAAAAGACTGCGGTGTTCCAAACACCACGCGCACGCGCGGGTCGCCGTCCGCAAAGTTGATCAGTTGAACTCCGCTGGAAAGGTTTAACGGTTCGATTGTGGCAACAAGAATGTCGTTGGGGATTTCAAAAGCGCCCGATCCGCTGTCGCGATAGAGCCGTAAGCGCTGGATGATGGCGTTGGCTTCGGTGCTGCTCAGCGGAACACCGGAAATGGCTTCGAAGAGCAGGCCCAGCGAAACCAGTTCGAGGTCGCCATCGCCGGCCCGGCCGTTGTGCACTATGGTGATGCGTAATACGGCGTCCTGTCGGCCGCCAAACAGAAATGGAGGGGCGATATCTTCAGCGGGAACGGTGAACTGGCCGCCGCGGTTTTCGACCCAAGCGATCTTGTTGCCTTGAAAAGCTGCGCCGAGCAGATCGAAATCGCCGTCGCCGTCGAGATCGGCAGCTGCGGCGGCAATTGCCCCGGCAAAAACGCCACCCGCCGTGCGCGTCGTCCACGCATCGCCGCGGCCGGTTTGGTTTTCAAACCATAGCAGGCCCGGCGAGAGATTGCCCGCGACAGCAATGTCAAGGTCGCCGTCTTGGTCGAGATCGGCGGCGATGGCCGATTGCGCTCCGGTGAACATGTCGCTGACTGTGTGCACGGGCCAGCCGGCTCCGGTGTTTCCCGGATTTTCCCACCAGACAATTCGATTGCCCGCAAAGGAAGTTCCAAGAACATCAAGTCGCCCGTCGCCGTTGAGGTCAGCGGCAGCCACCGAGTGCGCACCGACAAATGATGTGCTTAGCATGCGTTTGGTCCATTGCGTTCCCGAGCCGCCGACATTCTCCCACCACGCAATTTCGTTGGCCGTTGCGGCAGCGCCGATAAGGTCTATATCGCCGTCGCGGTCGAGATCGGCGGCTGCCACGTCCCACGCACCGGTGAAATTGCCGTCCACCGTGCGTCGCGTCCACCCGCCGCCGGTACGCAACCCGTTCTCCCACCATACCACTTTACCCGACGCCGACAGCGCCGCCGCAACATCCATATCGCCGTCCCTGTCTATGTCGGCGGCCGCGACTGCCCTTGCTTCGCCGACCCCCGCCTCAATCGTCCGCGTGGTCCAGACCGCGGCCCAGCCCGTAGAGTTTTCCCACCACCGCAGTGCATTTTCGTGGACGCCGGCCGCCAACACGTCCAAATCGCCGTCGCCGTCGAGATCGGCACTTTCGACCGCCCATGCGCCGTTGCAGCGCGCAGCCACCGGGCGCTTTTGCCACCATGTGCCGCGGCTGTTGACGTTTTGCCACCACGCCACTTCGCCGGTCTGATAAGCCGCTGCGAGAATGTCGAGGTCGCCGTCGCCGTCGAGATCGGCGGTTTTGGCGTCGCACGCCTGCGCGAAGCTGTCGCCAATGCCGTGTTCGGTAGGATAGACTGCATTGCGATGGAGCGTTCGGTTGGGCCACCAGCCTGCGTGGCCCGAAAAGCGCGACGCACCGGCCAGATCGGTATCGCCATCGCCATCGAGGTCGGCCGGTGCGACATCAATTGGGCCCAACAAGCCTGTATCCACAATCCGGCGGGTCCATGCCGTGCCGGCGCCGTTGGTGTTTTCATACCAGACCACTGTGCTGGTCGCGTAACCGGCCGCGGCCAGATCGAGGTCGCCGTCGCCGTCGAGGTCCGCGGCGCGAAGCGCCCATGCACCGGTGAGAGCCCCATCCACATTCTGCCGCACCCAAACCGTTCCGGCGCCGTCCACATTCTGCCACCACATCACGTCAGCGGACAGGTAGCCAACACACAAAAAATCGAGGTCGCCATCGCGGTCCATGTCGGCCGCCGACACTGCGCGCAGTTGATCGGCGGTGTCCGTGAACAGCGAGCGTTTGGTCCATGCGTTGCGCGGATTTCCCGGATTCTGCCACCATGCAATTTCTGAGAAGAGATAGGCGGCACAAAGAACATCCGGCGCACCGTCGCCGTTGATATCAGCGACGGCGACCGACCCGGCACCCATATAATTGCTTCCGACCCCATACCGCGCCCACAACGTTCCGCGGCCGTCCATATTCTCCCACCAATAGACGGCGTCGGCGCCCATCGAGGCGCTGACGAGGTCGAGATCGCCGTCACGATCCAGATCAGCGGCGGCCACCGATTGCGCAACGGGAACGTTGCCATCCACAAGACGGAAGGTCCAAACACGGCCCGTGCCGTCGGTGTTTTCCCACCACGCGATGCGGCCGAGCGTATGGGCGGCGGCAATGACATCGAGGTCGCCATCGCCGTCCATGTCGGCGGCGCGAATGCACACGGCACCGGTGAAATTGCCCTCGATCAGGTGCGGTGTCCATGTCGCGGCATCGCCCGCGCGATTCTCCCACCAGACAAGGTCGCCGGAGGCAAACGCCGCACCCAACAGGTCGGTGTCGCCGTCGCCGTCCATGTCGGCCGGCTCAATGAACTCCGCCCCAAAAAAAGCGGTCTCGATTTTTTTCATCTCGCTAAAAGGAATGATCCGCGCCTGTGCCGATGCCGCGGCGAGCCCTACGGCAATCGCGCACAGCAGTCCGGCTGCGCGCGCAAATGTTCGGAAATCGGCTGCCATTTAATCGGTCTATCCGAGCAGGCTTCGCAGCTCTCCCAACAACTCGGCTGTCCGAACACGCCAGGGGCATACAGCCTCGCACGTGCCACAGTGTGTGCACGCACGCAGATGTCGGCCAGCACCAAGCCGCCCCGCAAGGTCCATCGCACGGGTGATCTCGCCGTAGTCGGCGGCATACATGCGCGCGCGGAGCAGGTCGGCGATGGGAAGACGCGCGGGGCATTGCCCCTCGCACGTTCGGCACATGCGGCAAAAGCGGCGGCTGCCTTCGGCCGCGTTGTCGCGCAACCATGCTTCTTCGCGCGGAGAGAGATCGGCGGCGCTCGCCGCCAAATCATCGGCCAGATATTCGAACGTCACCATTTCGTTGAGGATCGAAGTTACCTCAGGCCGACGCAGCACCCAGCGCAGTTTGGCCTGCGCCGGCGAAATGCCCGCGGGTGTGGGAACGTTGGCCAGCCCGCCGGCGGCCAGCGTTTTCATGGCCACGATGCCGACGCCTTTTTCCGCGGCCAGTTTGAGAATAGCCGCCAGATCATCCGGCCCCTTGGCCGCACCGTCGCCCAAGNCCTTCTTGTCGTAATACATATTCATAGGAATCAGCAGAGCTTGATATTTCCCGCATTCGATCAGTTTCCGGTTGAACTCGAACGACGTGTTGTGAACCGAGACGCCGAAAAACCGGGCATTGCCGGCAGCGCGCAGTTTCTCGATGGCCTCGAACACCCAGTCGGAGAGCACCTCTTCCTCGCTGCGTGCACCGTGCACACACAGCAGGTCAATGCGGTCGGTGGCCAGACGCTTCAGGCTGCCTTCGACCTGACGGATTGCATCGGCCGTGTTCATCACACCGTCGCGTGTCGGCGTGAATTTCGTGCCGACATAGACTTGGTCGCGGCGGCCCTGTAGAATCTTGCCGATCCCCTCTTCGCCCTTGCCCTGCGAATAGCGCGGCGAGGTGTCGCAATAGTTGACGCCGCGTTCGAGCGCGGCAAGAAACACGTTGGGAGGCGGCGAGGGACTTCCGCCGATGGACAACTCTGACAGCCAAAGGCCTGTGGTACCGAGCGGCCGCGCAAAGATGGCGCCCTGCTTGCGACGCTGCGCGCCGGGAAGCGGTCGCGCCGCCGTTGAGGTTTCGGCACCCCCCCAAGCGGACATGGCCAACGCCGCCGCTGCACCGGCCAGTCCGGCCGCGGCGGCGCGACCGAACGCACGTCGGTCGAAGGCGCGAGGTTTCCCGAATGACGATGCGAGGTTCATCTCTGTTCTTGCCATTTTTCTCTCCGATACGTCCATTGCGCAACCCGTTGGAGTATTGGTGAGGCTGTGTCTGTTCCCCATTTCCGTGCGGGGCGCTCCGGCATCACTCGCCCACCAAAGTAAGAGCCCCACGCGTTGTGCAACGGCTTTCTGGAATGCGGGCCAGTCGTGATGAAGCGCGACGTTTCTGCATAAAAAGGTTATTGCAGCAAGTCCGCGCGGCATTCCCGCCACAAACAAGAATGGACGCGGCGAATTTGAAAATCAAGGAAGGTTCATGTGAAATATGCGCATGAAGTCTTTCGATCTTCAGAATCCGAATGCACCTTGTGATAAAAAAACATGGCACGGGTAGTTTCTGCCCGTGCCATGGCCAGAGAGAATAGAAGTTTTTCATTTTCAGCAGCTGTCTAATGTCGCGGCTTGTCGGCCCTTTTTTCCGCCTACTTGTAGGCTTCCCACGACCGCACATCCGTCTTCATGCCACCCCGGAATTGGGCTTTGTTGAACGATGGATTGACAAGATTGCCGGCACGGTCGCGAACCCCACCGGTAATTGTCAACGTATAGGTGGTCTGGGAATCCTGCGTCGAAGTGTGCAGCAGATACAGCATGCTATTGACGGTCTGGACGTGGAGCACGCGGACTCCGCCGTTGATGCTGTAGTTGGCGGCCCGGTCGGCGCCACTGACAGGTTCGTCAAAATAGGCATAGACAGCCCACTGGTCACGCGCGGCCGCCCGCGTCAAGCGTGGTCGCTGCAAGTCTATCGTGATGCCGTCGGAGTTGCCCGACCATGCGCTGACGTTGCCGGCGCGGTCTTTGGCGCGCGCCCAGCCGTAGAGCGTCTGGCCGTCGGTTCCCGTATAGGTCGCCGACAGCACATTGCCGACGTTGCGCACGGACAGGTTGGGGCCGCTCCAGTGGCTGCCGACGCCCAGTTCATACGAGGCGATGCCCGAACCGCTGGTGCCGACGTCGGTGGCCGCCGTCCAGAAGAATCGAACGGTGGTCGAGGAGGTCCACTGGCCCTGATCCTGCACAAAGCCGGGCGGTGCATTCGGCGGCGTCGTGTCAATGAGGATGCCGTCGGAGTTCTGCGACCACGGGCCGACGTTGCCGACGGCGTCGCGCGCCCGCACGCGCGCAAACAGCCGCCGCCCGTTGCTGCCGGTCGCTTGATACGTCAGGACATTGCCGACGTTGCCGTCGAATACATTGTTGCGGCCCGGTCCGGTGCCCACTTGCAAGTCGTAGGAAGCGACGCCCGACGAAGTGGTACCGGTATCGGTGGCCGCCGTCCAGTTGAAGCGCACCTGCGTGGACGAGGTGTAAAGCCCGATGTCGGTCGGTGTGCCGGGAGCGCCGGGCGGCGCGGTATCAATGAGGATGCCGTCGGAGTCCTGCGACCACGGGCCGACGTTGCCGGCGCGGTCGCGGGCGCGCACGCGCGCGTAGAGCCGCTGAGCGTTGGCACCGACCACGTCGGTGGTGAGGTTGTTTCCCACGTTGCCGAGAAATACGTCGGAGCGGCCGGGAGCCGTTCCAACGGCCAAATCGTAGGAGGCGATTCCCGACGCCGTGGTGCCGGGATCGGTGGCCGCCGTCCAGTTGAATCGAATGGTCGTCTGCGAGGTCATCACGCCCGGGTCGGTGGGTCGGGCCGGTTGGAGCGGGGCAGCCGTATCCACGAGAATGCCGTCAGAGGCCGGCGACCAACCGGAAATATTCCCCGCACGGTCGCGCGCTCGAATGCGCGCAAAAAGGATTTGCTGGTTTGCTCCATTCACGTTGCGGCCGAGAACATTGCCGACATTGCCATTGAACACGTTGTTCATGCCCGGTCCGGTACCCACTTGCAGGTCGTAGGATTGAATGCCTGAGCCGCTGGTGCCGAAGTCGGTTGCGGCCGTCCAATTGAAACGGACGGTGGTCTGCGAGGTGAACTCACCGCGGTCGGTCGGCGTGGCCGGAGTGTTCGGCGGGCTGAGGTCAATCAAGGTGGCAAAGGAGTTTTGCGACCACGGTCCGGCCTGGTAGTGGGAATTGATGGCCCGGACGCGCGCCCGGAGAGTCTGGCCGTCTTCGCCCGTGGCCGTCGCGGTGCGGCTCGTGCCCGTATTGGCGTCGAGGCGGTCGTTATAGCCCGGCCAAGTGCCAACTTGGATTCGATAGTATTCGATTCCCGACGGGTCGGTCGCGCCGGTCCATGTATAGCGCACCGTCGGGCGATTGCTGAATGGGGCGATATCCGGCATCGGCCGGCCGGGTGCGGTTGGAACAGTGGCGGTGGTTACCACTTGGAGCGTGACAGGCACTTGCGTGGTGTTGTTGGTGTTCTCGCTGGTCGTGACGATCAGATTTGCCTGATAGAGTCCGACCGGCAGAGTAGTAGCTTCGGCAGTAACAAACGCGGCGGTATTGCTGCCGACCGCTGTGTAGAGATTCCGCGGCGTACGGTCCATCCACGGCACGCGGTCTATAAAATACTCGATAATATTGACCCATAGTTCCTCGCCGTCGCGGATTCCGTCGTTGTCAAGGTCCTGATTGTTGGCAATGTCGCCGATTGCACGGAACAAGGTTCTTCCGCTGCTGCCCAGCACCAGCGCCGCCATGCCGGCCTGCGGCGTACGGCTCTGATAACCGGCCACAACCGACGCGCTGGGGGACACGGCGACTCGCTGGCCGGTAATGAGAATCGGATCGCTGAACTGGGTGAATTCAGGAACATCCATCGGCGCGTGGAACAGGATATGGTCCTGCTGCCACCAATAGACAGGGTCGGGACGGCCGGCGAAGGTGGACTGATAGGTTACTCCCAATCGCGCCCACAATGGATGGGTTTCAAAGATTACCATGGAGTAGCAGTAGATCACCAGACGGCCGCCCGAGACCACGTAGTCGTCCAAGGCATCGAATAGAGTCGTGGGGGGAAGTTGACCAATCGCATTGTCGTAAATGACGAGGTCCCACGGGCCGCTGGTGCGCAGATCGTTCTCAAATGCGACAAACTCCTCGGTGTAATGGGCGCGGTACGGCAGGCCCAAACGCGTCAGGGCGCGGTCCACATAAGTGCCGGTGCCCCCGTGCGTGAAGTCATCCGTAAAAACAAGAATGCGGGGGGTAAATGGACCGAGTTGTCTTTCCAGCAGCCAAGATTTCATTTCAAAAGTTCCTTGATTGCCCACCCATAGGGTTCGTTCCCCGCTGCCGCCCTGGCTGACCACCATGGTGATCGAGGTGGGATTGAGACGGCGCAGCGGTGCGCTCAAGTATATATCCACGCCGTTGCGGTCGGGCGGCACTGTTGCTGTCACCGTCGTGGGTATTGCCGGACCAAATCGCGCATGGCTGGCGGTCAAATCATACTGGCCGTCGGGCAAGCCGCGAAATTGATAGGCTCCGGCCGTGCGTGAAGCCGTTGTCTTTTGGACGGCCCCCGACAGCACCACTTGGGCCCCCACAATCGGCATGCTGGTGGAACGGTCGCGGACGGTTCCCCGAATGGCCGAGCGCCGAGATACCTGAATCGGCGGAAGATCGAATTGCCACGGGCCGGTCGTCGGATCGTTTTCATCCACAATGCCGCGAATGACAACCGTGGTGCCGATTGCGCAATCGGGCGCAACAATCAACCGCATGGCATTTTGGCTGGTGCGCGTCTGGCCGATGGCAAGGTTTAGCCATGTCAATTTCGTATTGGTCAGCGTGACCGAAGTACCGGAAACTACGGCAAAAACACCGTTGACCCCAGTGGCGGCAACTCCGCCGACATTGGTCAGCCGCACCCAGATTTGCACTGTCTCTCCCTGCTCGACGAAGCCGTCGCCATCGCCGATCGAGCCAGCCATATTCCCGTCGTCCAGAATATAGCTTTCATAGGCCAGAACGGGCGGGCCCTCTTGCGCAAGCAATGGGGCAGGCGCTGCGATCCACAAAATTGCAATCAGCAAACCCGTCAGGCTGCGCTTGCAATCGCATGACCGATGCGTGTTCGTGTGATGTCGTGTTGTCATTCGCCTCGCTCCTTAATGAATTTGATTATAATAGTAAAGCAGGGTTTTGGTGCCGATGAGGTGCCGCCAACTCCTGCGTCAGGCAAGGGCAACCGCCCCAGCCTGTTTTTCAAAAGCAAATTGCTTATTGGATTCCCACGGAGGGTAGTCAACAGTTTTCGGTTCTTGAAAGCCATAAAATCACCCGCTGTCTTTTGGTCTTTCCTATTTTTCGTTTTTGACCCGGCCGCCATCGAGCAAAACCGAATAGTTTCGGACAAATGCAGGCACTTGGCCAAAGACATTCAAAGTTTTCGACACTTCGGGAGCGAGACGAGGTTGCCCGATTCTTCAATCCAAAATGTTTTACAGTTTGCCGGTTAGTTTCAGAATCAGGAAAACGTTCAGCGTCAATCCCACCACAATGGTCACGGCCAGCACGATCCACATGAACATGATCTTGCGGTTGAGTTTGGCTGCCGCGTCGCGGATGGCGGGGTTGAGATAGTCGTTGATCTGGCGCACCAGTTCGCGGCCCGTCAAATCCCGAACCATGTCGGGGAGCATTTTTTCGCCGGAATCTTTGATGTAGGCATTGGTCAGTTCGGGCAGTTTTTCGCGCGCGGCTTTGGGTACCACTTTTTGCGCGATTCCGTCTATCGTCATCACGATTTTCTTGGTCACGTCGGGTACGAGAGCCTCGATGGACTTTTGCACCTGCGCCGTGACTTCGCGCGGCAGCATCACATCCATGGATTCCTTCAATTGCTTGCGCGCCACAGCGGGCACCTGGTTTTCGGCGGCCTTTTTCACGACCTTCTCGGTCATCTCGCCCAACAGGCTGTCTATGGCTTCCGAAACTTTGCGCTCGGCCAGTTTCTCAATCAGCGATTGCGCCACCTCGGCGACGGTTTTTCGCACCAGTTCCTGCTCGCGCTCGGCGGTCAGCGAAGTCATTCGCTCGGCCACCTCCTGACCCATTCGCTGGTCCAACTGCGTAATGACACTCTGAATGGCGCGCTCGACAATCAGTTGCGTTTTGCTTTCCGCCGCCTCGCGGATTCGCTGCTCGGCCAGCTTCTCCATAAAAGAATTGGCCGCCTCGCGAAGGTATTGATCACACTGATCCTGAATTCGCCGCTCTTCGATCAGTGTCCGCACGCGCGCTACCAGATCCGTTGCACTAAAAGGTTTCAGCAGATAGCCATTGGCTCCGCGCAAACTTTGACTGCCCCGGGCCTGCGCCTGTTCTTCAGGAATGAGCAGAAGAACCGGAATGCGATAGGTTTCCGGGTTGGTCTTGAGCTCGCGGGCCGCCAGAAAGCCATCCAAGCCCTCCGTCGCTGCATCCAAAACAATCGCGTTAAACTCCTTCAGTTCGGGTGCGGTCAGCGCGGCCGCGCCATTAGAGCCCACCACCACGCGAAATCCCGCCTCTTCAAGGGCACTTCGGCCCAGCTCCTGAACGGCCGCACTCGAGTCTATCAGCAGAATTTTTTCTCCCGCCATCTCACCGGTCTCCTTCCGTTCGCACCGTCCCTCGACTGAGCATCCGGTCAAAGTTAAACCGCCGTTGCTGCGCGATTTGCGCTCCCGCATACCATTCGGTTTGAAGGGTTTGAACAATCCGCTGGAAGTGGCGCTCGCCCAACCGCGGGGCAAACGCAAGCGCCGTTGCACCGTAGAGGCGCTCTAAAGCTTCCAACCCATCCTCATACACGCGCTGAGTGGCCGGTGTCACGCCGCTCATTTCCAGATAGCGCTCCAGCGGCCGTGTGTCCACCCGGTTGCCTTCCACCTGAATTAAATCGGCCAGCGGACACTCAATGAGAATCGAGCGCCACTTGCGTTGCAGAAAATACTCGTCGCCCTCGGCAACGGTGAAATCGCGGTGCTCGAAACACAACCGGACAACCAGTTCGACAAACCGTCCCACCAGTCCCAAGGGAGTCAAGAACTTCTCGTTCCGTTCAAACGCGGCTCCGCCTTCGCCACGCTTTTTGGCGAACAATCCCAAAATGCCCGGTACAGCACGCCGCGACGTGTCGCCGTTGCGGCCGCTCTCGTCCATGGCGGCAGCTCCCGTGGGGTCCGGCTTGATTGTTGCAATCCCCGCCATCAAATATGTGTTGAGAATCCGGTAGGTTTCGAACTTGCCGATACCAGAGCGCGCGGCAATGGAACCGACCGGCAAGTTCCCGCTGATCAGTGAGAGCACTTGCCACTCCGCAGGCGTTAATGTCAGGTCGGCGTGGTCTTCCGGATGCCAAGGATTGAGTGTCAGAACGGTTTCATCGCTTCGGAGATTGGCGATAATGCCTTTCCACTCATCCGTTCGACGGGTGCCCTCGATGATTAGTGGTTCAATTTCGATTTCCACCAGAGCGGAGGGCATTTCGGACTCTTGGCGGTGTTCAAACCGGAAGTCGCCCGATTCCCAGCTGAACAGTTCCCAGATTTCTTCTTCCAGCTGCATGCGAATGGCCTGCCGCAACTCGTCCTGGGTAATCATCTCGCGCTCGACCAGAATCTGGCCCAGCATGCGGTCGGGGCGCAGCGTTTTTTGGTCCAACAGGACCTCCTCCAAGTCGCTTCGTTGAATCAAACGCTGCCGGATCAGGATTTGCCCCATCCGCCGCGTCTGATCGAGCGTTGAGGAGTTGATGATCCGCCCTTGACGGATCAACAAGTCAATTCCCCCTTGCTCCCGCCGCACCATCAGCACGCCGCTCAGCTTGCCCATGGCCAGAAACTGCAACACCTCGGCCAGACTGAATGCACGCAGGCTTCCTTCCAGCTCCATGATCAGGGTCCTTGCGATCTTCCGTTTTCGTTTGGCATCCTCTAGTACACCCTACCGGAACGCCGGAATGCAACCGCATTTGCGCTGTGAATGCAAGCAAGAATTGTTCTGTTTTTCCACTGAACCGGCCAGAACCCTGTCCAAGTTCACTTTGAGCGTTGTGGGTAATGCAGCCACTTCCCACTTCAGCGGAGGCTCTCGCGCGAGAGCCAACCAAGACGGCCTTCGGCCACAATCAAAGAGGTCAGAGGCGAGAGGATAAAAGTTAGAAAATATTTTCGCAAATTGGATGTCCAGACCGAAGAGTTTAATGGCTAAAACCCTCTTACGACTTCAGCAGATGCTCGCGGAGGATGCATTCCCGGATGACGTGCGGGGTTGTCTATGGTTCGATGGTGAGGGTGGTTGTGGTGCGCGTGTCGCCGGTTTCATAGAACCAGCAAACAAAACCGGCAACGGGTTTGACTTCGAGGATGTATTGTCCGGCGACGTCAAAGGGGCTGAGTGCCCAGTGCAGTTCGAGACCGTCGTTGGGCGGCACGTCGCGCGGGATTTCGCTGCCTTCTTTTTCGAACAAATGGCGGCCATCCTTGTCATATATTGAAACGCCAAGAATCACCTGCCCAATCTGGCCCTCCTGTTTGGCCAGCCAGAGCGTATCGCCGGTATTGGTGAGGCGAAGGTCCATCGGAACGGGTTGTCCGACGCGGCTGCGGGGCGGGCCGTTGAGAAACTCGATGCGGCTGCGCAACCGATTGGGATTGAAGGAGTCGTAAGTGTCTTTCCGGGCGGCGAGACGGGCACGGTCGTCGGCGGTCAGAATGCCGAGGTCGGCCATTTTGTCCATGATTAGTTGGGCGATCAGATGGCGGCCTGCGGGCGTGGGATGGACGCCGTCGCGAAGGATCAGTTCGCTTTTGTTGCGCTGGTCGAACGCCGCAGCCAGATCGAGCAAGGGGGCATTGCATTGGGCGGCGACCTCGCGGGTGATCTGGTTGTAGAGGCGGTGTCGGGCAATGAGGGCCTCTTCGCTTTCGGCCATTTTCTGTTCGAGAAAAAAGGCGGGCACATTGCCCGGCGTATGATTGCTTGGCGCGGTGAGTAGAAGCGGCACGGCGCCGCGTGTCCGTGCCAACTCGACCATCGCCTGAAGGTTGGCGCGATAGTCGTCAGGCGCAACCCGAACGGAAGAGGTGTCGGACAGCCGGTGGGAGCGGACAGCGCCGATGATCTGCTGAATGAGTTGGAAAAACCGAAGCTGCCGCAGCAGGGCCATCGCCGGCTGGGCGTGCTCGCGGCTTGCCAGCATTTTGTCCGGATAGCCCACCGTTGTGTAGTGGTCGTTCCAGCCATAGTAGATGGTTACAAGATTGGGTTCGACCCCGGCAAGCCGCTCGCGAAACAAACGCAGGCCCTGCAGCGACGTATAGGCAAATACGCCGGCATTGATGACCTCAAACCGGCGGTCGGGCCGCGTCACCGCGCTCAGCCGCCGGTGAAGAATCATCGGATAGTCCACCGGACCCATGGCCGTGCAGGAGTCGCCCAGACACAAGATGCGATAGACACCGGCGGGCTTGGGAGTTTCAATCGGACCATTGAGAAGGCCCAGTTCGTTGACGCGGCGGAAGTCCGGCTGCTGTCCCGGCTTCATGCGCCAGAACAGCAGGTCGTCCAATTCAAACAAATCCTGCTTGGCTTCCCGATTCATGGCCTTGAGGTTTTCTTCACCCCAACGGGCATCGGCCAGAATAGGCACAGTTGAGTAGCGGAAGCCGGCAAGCCGCAGGAGGAGTTCCAAGACGCCAAGGACAAGCAGAACGGCAATGAGAACAAACAAAGCCTCGCGGTGCCATTGTCTGCGCGGCGCGGGTGGATTCGACTGTGAAGCGGTGGGTTCTTGGCTCTGCATGGAACGTGCTCGTGGTTTATTCCGTTCAATTTGCCGGCGCAACAATCAGCGGGACCGTCGTTCGCGCGTCGTCGAGGTCATTAAACCGGCATACAAATTCAGCCAACGGGTCCACTTCGAGGACATAGGAACCCGGTGTGTCCACCGGCTTGACCGTCCATCTCAGATCAACGGTTTCGTTGGGAGCCACATCGCGTGGAAGATTGCAGCGGTCTTTTTCGCCCAGAAACCTTCCCGCTGGGTCATAGAGGATGGCACTGACCGTGACTTGGCCGTGAGGCCTTTCCGGCCGGGCCAGCCAGATGGTGTCGCCCGTATTGGTCAGCCGAATTGCGATCTCGATGGGTTTGCCGGCGACTGCGCGGATTGGCGTGTCGAGAAACTCAACACGACAGCGCAAAATGTTGGGCATGAGGGAGTCGTAGGTGGATTCCCTTGCAATACGGTGCCGCTCCCCGCTGGTGATGATTCCCATTTTTTCGAGGTGATCCAGCAACAATGTTACAATCAGATGCCTGCCGTGCCGGTTGGGATGAACCCCGTCTCTGACAAACAGGTCGTCCTTGTTGTGGCGGTTGAATGCCCGGTCGAGGTCGAGCAATTCGGCGCGGGTTCGTGCGGCCACCTCGCGCGTGATCTCGTTATACTGATGGTGGATGAGAATCAGGGCATCGGCGCTTTCGGCCAGTCCGCTTTCGACATAGTAGGCAGGGACGCGGCCCGGGCTGTGGTTGTGCGGCGCAGTGAACAAGAGCGGAACAGCGCCTCGCGCACGGGACAGAGTGACAAACTCGGTAAGAATGGCGCGATAATCGTCCGGAGGCACGCGATATAGTTTTCGGCCCGCGCGCCGCCGTTCGAGCCAATACATCTGCGACGTATGAACGACCTTCTGCGTCAGCTGAAACAACCGAAACGGGCGCAGGAGACGGAGCGCGAGCGGCTCGGGCGAATCGCTGCCTCCCAGTGCCGTATCGGGATACGACGTGGTCAAGTAATGGTCGTTCCAACCGTAATAGACGGTGACGAGATTTGGCTCGACGTCGGCAAGGCGGTGGCGAAACAACCGCAGGCCTTGCAGGGAGGAGTAAGAAAAGACACCGCCGTTGATGACCTCAAACCGGCGGTCGGGCCGAACCACAAGGTCCAGCCGCCGCTGCAAGACGGCCGGATACGCGCCGGACCCCATTGCGGTGCACGAATCGCCCATGCACAGAATGCGATAGGTGCCGGGCGGCTTGGGCACGGTAATTGGGCCGTTGGCCAGCCCGCGATCGTTGATAGTCCGGTCGTCGAGCTCAAGTCCCGGAATCATGCTCCAAAACACCAGCGGGTCATACCGAAACACATCGCGGCCATTGGCAAGATTCATCCGCGCCACTTGGTCCGGCCCCCATGTCTTGTCCACAAGAATGGGCACGGGAAGGAATCGAAAGCCCGCGACGCGAAGCAGGATTTCGCCGATGGCCAGCAAAAGAAACACCGCTATGCAGGCAAAGCCGAGATCGTGCAAGGTGTTTCGGCGGCGATTCGGCGACGGCGGCGAGGCGGTCGCAGCCGAACATGACGCCACGGTTGCTTTGTCCGAATCCGGCTTCATTCTATTTCTCCCGGAGGATGGCGCGGGCGGCCTCGATGTCGGCCTGAATCTGGGCAACCAGATGGTCGGGCGAGTCGAAGCGCCGGACGTCGCGCAGGCGCGCCACGCATTCCACCTCGATGGTCTGTCCCATCAAGTCGCCAGAGTACTCGAACAAAAACACTTCGAGGCGTCTTTCGGTTACCCCAAACGTCGGCAACGGCCCGACGTGCATGACGCCCGTCAAACGCTGGGTACCTGCAATGGCGGCGACGGCGTAGATGCCGTTGCCCGGAACGACAATCCCCGGCGGAACAGAAACATTGGCGGTTGGGTAGCCGAGGCGTCGGCCGCGCCCATGCCCTTTGACCACTTGCCCGCTCAGTCGGTAAGGGCGGCCCAGACATTCGGCGGCTTGGGCGACATCCCCGTGTTCGAGCAGCGCCCGAATCCGTGTGCTGCTGATAATCTGGCCGTGCAGCGACACGGGTTTGATGGAATGGGCAACCAGCCCGAACCGTTGGCCGGCCTCGGCCAGCAGGGCCAAGTCGCCGCGCCCCTGTCGGCCAAATCGGAAATCGGCACCACACCAGACCGACACGGCGTGTAACTGGCCGACAAGGACGTGTTCGATAAACGATTCGGGCTCGATGTCAGCCAACTCCTGCGTGAATTCCATCAGGACAATGAGCGAAGGGCAAAGGGCCGCCAGTTGCCGAGCCTTCTCGCGCGGATCGGTCAAAAGCAGCGGTGCATAAGCGGGGGCAAGGACCGACAGCGGGTGGTTGCGAAAGGTCAAGACAATGCAGGCTAGATTGCCGGCGCGCGCTTCGTCGGTTGCCGAGCGGATTAGCCGCTGATGGCCGAGATGGACGCCGTCGAAAACGCCGATGCAACAAACCGTCGGCCGGCCGGCAAGAAGCGATGCGGCTTCTGTCAATTGACCGGTCACCTGCGGAGCCGGATGCGGTTTTCGGATGGGAACCATTGAGAAAAACTTTAGACTCTTTCGTCTATAGATATGGCCTTTTTGCGTAAATCATGGCCCAAGACGCGCTAACCCCGGTGCACGCGTGGCCGCATCGTTCGCTTCTCGACGGCGAGGTTTTCATTTGCCCCTGAAAGGGCGCGCTAACGACGGCGGCGGCCAACGTTAGAGCGCCCTTTCAGGGCTTGCCAACCTAAATTGCGATTTTTCCCAGGGCGTTGCCCTGGGCTAGATTAGATGGCCCTTTCAGGGCCGACGGTGGTTGCCAATATCAGACTTGGTAGATGGCGGTATCGCTCCTTCAGGGTTGATTCTGGTTTCCTATATCAAACTCGGTAGATCGCGGCAGCGACCCCTTCAGGGCGCTGAAGTTTAGCCGTTGACTATGGACGTGTCAAGCCGGCCGTTTCAGGGCCGACGCTGGTTGCCAATATCAGACTTGGTAGATGGCGGTATCGCTCCTTCAGGGTTGATTCTGGTTGCCTATATCGGACTTGGTAGATGGCGGCACTGGTCCTTTCAGGGCCGAAAAAAACGCCCGCAGAGTGAAATCACAATTCCATGTCCCTTATGACTCTTTGCGTATTGTCCATAGGCCGCTATGCGCATTGCTTTGGTTGTGGCCAAAGGTCACGTTAGAATTTTTTCGGCCTAGCCAAATTGCGAAAATCTTTTCTAACTTCCAACTTCCTGCCTCTAACATCTTTTTGCGGCCAAAGGCTTTTTAATCTAACGGTCTAGCCAAATTGCGAGGATCTTTTCTAACTTCTAACCTTCTAACGTCTAACCTCTTACCTCCAGCACCTATAATTATGGCCAAAAGCAAAGTTAGATTTTTTTATCTAACGGTCTAGCCAAATTGCGAAAATCTTTTCTAACTTCTAACCTCTTGCTTCTAACATCTTTAATTGCGGCCAAAGGCCGCGTTAGTAAAAAATATTCGCCAACTAACGGCGTCTTGCACCGATTGATACAACTGCAGAAAGAAACAGCCATGCCTGAAAGCGAAAGAAAAGGAAAAAATCAAGGAAGCCGCGCGGCTAAACCTGCATTCCGTCGCTATGGGAGGCGTCTCTTGGCCAAGCAATATCTTTCAAGCAAAATCTGACGCAAGGCCGCCAAGCGAATCAAGGAAGGCATTTGCGATCTTGCCGGAGCATCACGCGAAAGAGAACAAAGAGTCCCGGCAGGTTCGGGTTTATCTGAAATCGAAGAAACCCTTTGCGGCTGGGCGACTTTGCCGGAGACGGGGCCTTAAAGACCGGCGCGTCCATGCAAACACAATGATTTTTCATCTTGCACGTTATGGCGCGAGTGTTGTATCGCAGTTTCCACCATAGGGCTTTCAAGAGTGCCTATGGCATGGAAACGCCAGATGCAAATCATCTTTTCCAACGCCACGATCGTCAATCCGGGGGAGGTTCTTACGGGTTGCACGGTTGTCGTGGACAACGGGAAATTTGTTTCCATCCGACAGTCGGCGACAACGGCAGCAGACCGCGAGAGTTTCCTGCTGGATGCCGGCAAGTGGTATCTGTTTCCCGGCCTGATCAACATTCACGATCATTTTCGCGGTTCGTGGCTGCCGCGATGCGGCAACGGTCCCTATCAAAATGTTTATCAATGGTTGGCCGAGCTCCATGCCAAGCCCAGTGTATTTCCCCCCGCCCGCGAGCGCGACCGGATCAGCATGCGCAATCTCTATTGGCTGGGAACGTATAAGAACCTGTTTTCCGGCGTTACAACCGCCGTGGACCACTACCTTCGCATAGATCCGGCCCTGTATAGCGACCTGCCCATTCGGATCATCACCGATTTTGGGCGGGAAGGTGTTGTACGAACCTATCATGAACCGGAATTGTTCCCTTCGTGGGGCGAAGGCCTTCTCAAGGAATACAAGGATGCTCAGGAAAGCGGCCGCCCGTTTATTATTCACGTCGAGGAGGGTGTGGATGAGGAAACGGGCACCGAGCTGCGGCGGCTGAATAAGTGGGGGATTCTCGGTCCCAATTCCATTTTGGTTCATGGCATCGGGTTTGACGAAGGGGACATGCAGATTGTGGCGCAAAATCACTGCCACATGGTGTGGTGTCCGGCCACGCACGAGTTTCTCTACGGACGCACGAGCAACATCCCGCGTTGGCTGGAGCTGGGCATCAACACGTCCCTTGGCACGGATTCGAGTCTGACGGGCGGACTCAATTTGCTGGATGAGATGCGAACGGCCCGTCGGTTTCACGGGCAGGTGTTCGGCAAGTCGCTGCCCTTGGAGGAGTTGTTCAAAATGGTCACGGTCAATCCGGCGTGCGCGCTGCAAATCGCAGGGCATCTGGGCCGGATTGCGGAAGGTTTCACGGCCGATCTTCTTGTATTGGAACGTATGCAAGACGGCACGCCTCTGGAGACATTGATCGCCGCCGAGCCGCGGGATATTGTTCTGGTGCTGCAAGAAGGACGTCCCCGCTACGGCGACGAGCATCTGGCCTATCTGTTCGAGGCGGCAGGCGAACCGTATGGTTCCGCGCCCGTGTTTGTCGGCGGGCGGGCAAAGCGTGTGGTCGGCCGTCCGGTGGAATTGCTGGAAAAGGTATGGGAGGAAATCGCACGGCGCTATATTCCAGCTTTTCTTCCTCTGGATGACGCCGCACATCCATAAGGGTTTTGGATTGGGAGCAAGCTGTTCTTCAGGTCAAATACGACGGAAGCGGAATTCAAGCTGCACGTAGTCGAAACTTTCGTTTGCGGTTGGTAGTTCAGACTTCAGAATGGCTTCTTACCCCTCCTTAGGGAGGGGAATCTTGTGCGCCGGCCGCGGAAGGAAAGCCCCACGAAAGTGTGGAAGAATAGGACAAACGGAAGTTGGACTATGTGTGATATCATATTTGACTTGAAGATTTACAAGTCCGCGTTGTCCCGTTTCCGTGTCTTTACGCAGGCAAATCTCCAATGCCGTCGGCTGATCCATTGCAGAAGGTGTATCGAATGACGCAGACCAAAATTGTTGCCACGCTGGGTCCGGTCAGCGAATCTCCCGCGGTAATCCGCGCGCTCATCGAGGCGGGTGCGGATATTTTCCGCATAAATTTCTCCCACGGCAGTGCCGAAGCCCATCGGCGCATGGCCAAAACCGTCCGCGCCGTGGCCGCCGAGATGGGCCGCGAGGTGGCGCTGCTCGGCGACATTGCCGGCCCGCGAATCCGCTGCGGCGACATTGCGCCGGAACCCACGCCGCTGGAAACGGGCAGCGTGGTGATTCTCACGCCCGACGACTTCATCGGTTCCTCCGCTCTTATTCCCATTTCCTACGAGCGTCTGCACGAGGATGTCAAAGTCGGAGATACTATTGCGTGCGACGACGGACGGATTCGGCTGACCGTCGAGGCGGTCGAGGAACGCAAGGTGATATGCCGCGTGGTCGAGGGCGGGCTTCTGGCCAGTCGCAAGGGCGTCAATTTGCCCGACAGCGCGCTGCAGATAGGGGCAATTACCCCCGCGGATGAGCGCTCGATTGCGCTGGCCGCCTCCGAGCATTTCGATTTTCTGGGCCTGTCGTTTGTGGGTTCGGCCGCCGACGTCCTTTTGGCGCGCGATCTGGTTCGCCAGTGCGGCGGGCAAATGGCGCTGATCGCCAAGATTGAGCGGCGCCGGGCGGTTGAGCATCTCAACGAAATCGTCGAAGCGTCCGATGGAGTCATGGTGGCACGCGGTGATCTCGGCGTCGAACTGCCCATCGAACAAGTGCCGCTGGTGCAAAAACAGATTCTTCGCGCGTGCAATGAACACGCCAAGCCGGCCATCACAGCCACCCAGATGCTCGAATCCATGATTCAGAACCAGCGGCCGACGCGCGCCGAGGTGACCGACATTGCCAACGCCATTTTAGACGGAACCGACGCCGTCATGCTCAGCGGCGAAACCGCCGTCGGACGCTATCCTGTCGAGGCGGTTCGCGCCATGGATCGCGTGGCCCGCGCGGCCGATCAGGCCCTAGACCGGCGACGTTGGCTTCATCCGGAATCGCCGATGCGCGACAATGATTCGGCGGTTGCCCATGCCGCCGTCGAACTGGCCCACCATCTGAAACTCGATGCCATCGTTTGCCTGACGGAGGGCGGTTCGACGCCGCGGCGCATCGCCCGCCATCGGCCGACATGTCCGATTCTCGCTGGAAGCGCCAATGTGGGAACCTTGCGCCGGTTGATGTTGTGTTGGGGCGTGGAACCGGTGGACCTTCCTGAACTGGCGGGCAAGACCAGCGCGGTGCAGAGCGGCAACATGGAGTTGTGGGTAGGCCATATGGCGCGGTTGTGTTTGCGGGCCGCCGGCATTACCGGACCGCGCCGCGTCGTGGTGGTGGCAGGGCTTCCGTTGGGAGAACCGGGAATAACGAACTTTGTGCACGTGGCTGTCATTGGCGAAGAATCGCCGTGAGCGGACCTCTGGGTCCGGCAGTACCTCGTGTCTTTTTGTGAAAAGTTTTTTATTGTTTCAATTGAGGGTCGTGGCAACAAACCACGGGGTATCAAAGAGCCGACCCGTGAAGAGGCCGTTTGGGTGCTTTTCTTTTTTGGCATGGCGTTTTGGGGTACATGTCTGTCCGGCATAATCAAGCCAAGCCGACTAAAATCAAAGAAATGCTTGCTGGCTTTGCGTGGGACAAGGTTGCGAAAAATCATGGGAAATGCGAAGTGGAAAAATCATCTTGCAATCGCGGACGGGTTCCAGCTAAGTTCGCCTGCAAGTGGACCCGAGCGGACGTTTTCAGGGATGGAGGCAAACGTCCGCGAAGCACGGCGCTACCGGCAAGGATGCAGGGCGGCGTCCCAAAAGGGAAAAGGCGGGAGATTCTGACACCAAGTTCCCAAACACAGCGCGAACGGGGAGCGAAGGGCGCGAATGGCCAATATCAACTATGCCTTCAAAGAAGTGTCGTGCAAGATAGTCTATTACGGTCCCGGGCTTTGCGGAAAGACCACCAATCTGCAAATCATCCACAAGACCATTCCGCCAAAATTCCGGGGCGATTTGGTCTCGTTGGCTACGGAGCAGGATCGAACGCTCTTTTTTGATTTTCTCCCGCTCGACCTTGGCGAAGTCAAAGGCTTCAGGACCAAATTCCAACTCTACACAGTGCCTGGTCAGGTTTATTATCGTGCAACGCGCCGCCTTGTGCTCAAAGGGGCCGACGGCGTGGTGTTCGTGGCTGATAGCGGCCCCGACCGCATGGAAGAAAACTGCGAAAGCCTCGAAGACCTTCGCAACGATCTTCAAAGCTACGGCCTCAATCTGGAAACCATGCCCTATGTTATTCAATACAACAAACGCGATCTGCCCAACGCCTTGAGTTTGCCCTTGCTGCAAAAGAGGCTCAATTTTTTTAATGTCCCCTACATCGAAGCGGTGGCCGTGCAGGGCATCGGCTGTCTCTTATACACATCTC
>JAOAGV010000042.1 GCA_026415575.1 Candidatus Sumerlaeia bacterium | reverse complement strand
GGCGTTCCCTTGGGTTAATGGATGGTCCTTTCAGGGCTAATGATATTTGTGTATGCGATACGGCGTTTTCTTAGAGTCTATCCGAAAAATGTTCGCTCGCGGCTTGAGCGTGCCGCCCAAGCATCTTGGCCGAGACGGCCAAGCCACGTTTTCGGATAGGCTCTTAGGCCAAAATAGACGGTCCCTTCAGGGCCGCTGATGTTTGGCCATATTCCGATTTGATAAATAACTGCGGCGACGCTTTCAGGGCCGGAAAAAACAGCCCACAGACTGAAATCCCAATGCCCCTGCCCATATGCCCTGTGCGTGTTGTCCACAAGCCCTTGTGCGCGTTGCTTTGGTTGTGGCCAAAGGCCGCGTTAGTTTGCTTGCTGATGAAATCATCCAACATTACGCTGCGCAGTTGGTGATCAACCGGCCGGGAGGAAAATGCTGTTTTTCTCCGGCTTGGCAGCTTTGCGAAAAACTTCATCTGCGGGATCGAGGCCTTTCATGCGGCGCACCGCTTTGGGCTTGCCAACACCAAACGCCATTGCCGATGATCGAAGCAAGCGGCTGCAGGGCTATCGGCAGTCTCTCCATATACAGAAAAATCCTCGTCGGAATGCAGGAGTATGAGTACAGGAAGTTTCTTCGCGCTGGTCGGGGCGCTACTTGGATTTTTTCAACCGGCCAAACCACCCTCCGGCTCGATAGTCGAGCGCTTGGGCTATCCGCCTGATGCCAAATTGCTGATTGTCCACGCCGACGATTTTGGCATGTGTCACAGTGTCAACGTGGCGACGGTCGAAGCAATGTCGCGCGGGAGTGTTACGTCGGCGTCGGTCATGGCACCGTGTGCGTGGTTTCCGGAAGCGGCTGCGCTGGCGCGCGAGAACCCTTCGCTGGATATTGGCATTCACATCACGCTCAACAGCGAATGGCGCCGCTACCGGTGGGGGCCGGTTGCGCCCCTGTCGGAAGTGCGCAGCCTCGTGGACGGCGACGGCTTTCTGTTCAACACCTTCGTCAAGACGTGGGCGCATGGAAACCCCGCAGAAGTCGAGCGGGAAATCCGCGCCCAAGTCGAGCGCGTGCTGGCATTCGGCATCCGGCCGACGCATCTGGACTCGCACATGGGAACGGTGTTCATGCGGCAGGAGTTTTTTGACGCTTACCGCAAGATTGCGCATGAATACCAGCTGCCTTATCTGCTGCCGCGTCCGACGGGCAACCTTCTGAAAGCTCTGGATCCCCGCCTGAAGGTGTCCACCAACGGCACGTTTAAAGCTATCGAGGAATCGGGCGATGTGGTGATTGACCACTTGATCATGGGGATTGATGCGCCGCCGGACAAGCGCAAGGAAGCCTATCTCCGCTTGATAGCCGACCTCAAACCGGGCCTCACGCAACTGATCATTCACTGCGGCACAGACAGCGAGGAACTTCGCGCCATCACCAATAGCTGGGCGCAACGAAATGCCGACCGGCAGGCTTTCACGGATCCCGACATTAAGAGGGCGCTCGATGCGGCCGGCGTTCACTTGATCGGCTGGGCAGAATTGAAGAAGATGCAATATGGCAGCCGCTGATAGAATAGTTTGGTCGCTGCGCTCGACATGGATGGGCATAAAATCCTTTATTACGTCATGGAAGGACGCCTTCCTCGGCGTTTTGGCGTTCGAGATAAAATTCGGTCGCGACGGGCAACGGGGTAAGGTTGGGGTGGAACCCAACCCTCCACGGTGGCTGAATTGAAATCCGGTTGGGGTGGAACCCAACCCTCCACGGTGGTCGAATTGAAATGCGGTTGGGGTGGAACCCAACCCTCCAAGGCCTTCGTTTCATGCTGCGGGTAAGATGATGTCTTTATCTCGGATGGCGGAATCCAGTACGGTTGGAGGCCGTTTGCGTTTTGCCGGCCGACGTCGGCCGTCATACGTAGGCGCCTGCACGGGGAAAACCTTTTTTATCGCCGCACTTTGGAGCGCCTGTTTGGGTGCACAGGCGTGGGAGTTTGATCATACGCAGGCGCAGTATGTCGAGTTGCGGGGTCAGTTCGGCGGGGCATGTCGCGCCGTTGCCCGTGGGCGGGGCAACCGTGTGCTTGCGGGATTGGGGCCGCGCCTTGTGAGCGTCGAAGTCACCACACCGACACAGCCGATCGAGCGCGAGAGCCTGCTCCTGCCTGCCATCGTTACAGACATCGCGGTGTATGGCGACGTGGCGGCGGTTCTGGCCGACGGGCTTTGGATCGTGGACGCCGCAGCGGGCGGTTCATTCCGCGAAACGGCCTATCTTCCCCTGACCGGCGAACATCTACTCACGTCCGGCTCGTTGTTGTTTGTTTTGGGGCGGCCGCCCAACATCCAAGTGGTCAGCCTGCGCAATCCCGGCCAGCCTTTCTGCGCGGGCTCTTACTTCATCCCCGGAGAGTCGCGGGATTTTCTCATCGCGACCGGAATGGTCTTCAAGGACCGCTACGCCTACGTCAGCTATATACGACAAATTATGAATCCGGGCTTTCCGACGTTGGGCGGCTTCGCGATTCTCGATATGAGCGACCCCAAGTCGCCGCTGTTTATGGGCAGTTACTTTCTGCCGAAACCGGCGCTGGGGATTGCGCGCGACGGCAATTCGCTGTTTCTGCTTCTCAGCGGGCAGATTCAGATGTTCGACATCCGCAATCCATTGGTGCCGTTGCCGGTCGCGGAAATGCCCGCGGGCTATGCACCGCGCGCGATGCGGGTCGCCAACGGGTGGCTGTTTGTTGCCGACAATGCATCCACGATTTGGGCGTATGAGCTGCGGGGCGAATTGCCCCCGCGCGATCCGGTGCGAACAACCACGCGCGGCGACCTGTGGGGCATGGAGGTTTCCGGCAACCGTTTGTATGCGGCCGACGGTCCGGCGGGTTTGTCGGTTTGGGATTTCAGCACAACGGGAATGCTGGCGGAAATCGGCAGACTTCCGACACTCGGTGCCGTCAATGATATTGCCGTCGAGGACGGCCGGGCGTTTGCCGCCGACGGCTGGGCGGGATTGATTTCGCTCGACCTGAGTGATCCCGATTCTCCGCGCATCCTTGGCCGCGCGCCGACCGTCGGCCCGGCGGGCGATATTCTTACGAGCGCGACACGGGCCTATGTCGCGGAGGGCCCATCGGGCATGGAAACCTTTGATGTCAGCGACCCGCTTCGACCCCGCGCCATTTCCTTCTGGCCCACCAACGGCCAAGTCGCGGGACTGGCCCGGCTGGGCCGCTATTTGTTTGTGGCCAATGGCCCCGCCGGCCTTGCGGTGTTGGACGTAAGCGACCCGGCCAATCCGCGCGTGGTCAACGAATTGCTCGAACCGCTCAGCGCTGAATCGGTTGTCGTGGCGGGAGACCGGGCGTTTGTCAGCGATCAAGCCGGCGGGTCGGGCTTGCTCGAACTGGATATCAGCCAGCCAACTTCGCCGACAGTGATCGGCCGGATGAGAGGTGAAGGCGCGCCGGTGCATTTGGCGGTCGGCGCCAACCGTGTTGCCATTGCGGAAGCGGGCGCCGGTTTGCGGTTGGCCGATGTGTCGCAGCGCGGAAGGCCGGTTCCGCTGGGCCGTCTACCGACAACGGGATGGCTGCAAGGCGTGGCGATGGAGGGCGACACCATCCATGGCGCCGATGTAAATCTGGGCTATCGCGCGGCCAGCGCCGCCGATCCCTACCGGCCTTGTGTGGCGGGGTTTCTTTCTTTGGCAGGCGAAGCACGGCGGGTGAGGCTGGCAAACGGGCGGCTGTATCTGGCCGCAGGGGAGGCGGGCATCTATATTGCGCAATATCGCGGCGCGCCGGATTTGTCCGTTCGCTTGGAGACCTACGAGCCGCAGGATGTGGTGGCAGGAACGGAAATCCGGCTGACGGGAACAGTCGCCTTCCACACGCCAGTGCCGCTGCCGACAAGCGCTACGCTGAAGGTGATGGTCTCGGAAAGCGTGGGATTTACGCCGCCGCGGCAGCTGCTATGCCAGCCGGTTCTTCTGGGCAATCCGTGCACGACCACTGCCGTATTGGATTTGGCGACACTGCGCTTTGTTACGCTTGCAGCGGTGCCGCGCGGCAAATATACTTTGGGTGTGGTTGTGGACGAGGAAAATGCCATCGCCGAGAGGGTCGAAAGTAACAACATGGACTGGGCGTTGAACCGTCCGCTGTATGTCGGCCGCCGGCCGTTGGCTGCACGCCGTTGGGAGAATTATCGGTGACCTGAAACAGTCAAAATCCGGTCGGGGTGGAACCCGACCCTCCACGTAGAGGGACGCCTTCGATGGCGTTCGAATCGAAATAAGGGAAGTATTCAAGAATCCAAAAAGCACGGTCGGGGTGGAACCCGACCCTCCAAGGCGTAATCCAAAAAAGCACGGTCGGGGTGGAACCCGACCCTCCAAGGCAATACTCAACCCATACTCACGGTGGGCTTGAGAACACTATTATGGTTGGAGGATTCCTCATGAGCACAAATCCTTCGCACACGATTCCCTCGCTCGACCGGCGCGGGTTCATCCGCAACGCCGCCCTCGCCGGAACCGCCCTTGCGTTGAACGCCGCAGGCACTGCAGCGTCGGCCGCCCCTGTCGGAAAACTGCGCAAGGCCGTCTACATCAGCATGTTGAGCAAACTGCCGGAGGATGCGCGGTTCAAGATCGCCCGCGATCTCGGCTTTGAGGGCGTCGAGGCCAGCACCATTGAAAAGCCCGACGAGGTCGAAAAACTCAAAGCCGCAGCCGAACAAGCCGGTATCGTCATTCACTCGATCATGAACTCGAACCACTGGAGCAATCCGCTGTCCAGTCCCGACCCTGCAAAAGTGGCCGAGGGCATGCGGGGCATGGAAACCTCGTTGCGCAATGCCAAGGCGCTGGGCGCCGACACGGTGCTGCTGGTTCCGGCCGTTGTCAACGAGACCACGCCGTACGGCGAGGCGTGGGAGCGTTCGCAGGCCAACATTCGCAAGCTCATTCCGCTGGCCGAGGAGTTGAAAGTGGTCATCGCCATCGAGGATGTCTGGAACAAGTTCCTGCTCAGCCCGCTCGAAATGGCCCGCTACATAGACGAGTTCAACAGCCCGTGGGTCAAGGCCTATTTTGACGTCGGCAACATTGTGCTGTTCGGTTATCCGGAGGACTGGATTCGGACGCTGGGCAAGCGAATCGTGAAGGTGCACGTGAAAGACTTCGAGCGCAAGACGTCGAAGTTTGTCCCGCTGCGCGAGGGAAGCATCAACTGGCCGGTGGTGCGCAAGGCACTGGACGAGATCGGCTATTCGGGCTGGATCACGGCGGAGTTGAGCGCGGGCGACGAGGCCTATCTGCGCGATGTTTCGGCGCGCATGGACAAGATCATCGCGGGGGAATGATGGGGTTTGGGATTTTGGACTGAGGGATTGCGGACTCCTCAATCCAGCTCGAAGACCTTCTGCCACTCGATATCGTCGCGCAGAGGCGGTTGGTTTTCTTTGTAAAGAACGAAACGGTCTATCACCAACGCATCCATGTTCGTGCGCATGAAGCAGACGTAGGCGTGTTCGGGCGAGCAGACAATCGGTTCGCCGCGCACGTTGTAGGAGGTGTTGATGATAACCGGACAGCCCGTTCTCTCCTCAAACTTTTTGATCAAATCATAATAGAGCGGGTTATACTCGCGCTTGATGGTCTGGATTCGGGCTGACCCGTCCACGTGGGTCACCGCCGGAATCATGCTCTTGCCGTTGAGATAGCGGTCGCGCCGCACCTGGCAAACCAGCAGCATGAACGGGCTTTCATGCTTCTTGTCGTCGAATTCAAACCACTCGCTGGTTTTTTCCTGCAGGACGGTGGGTGCAAACGGGCGGAAGCTTTCGCGGAACTTGATCTTGAGATTCATTGTCGTTTGCATTTCGGGATTGCGGGCATCGCCAAGAATGGAGCGGCTGCCCAGAGCGCGCGGGCCAAACTCCATGCGGCCTTGGAACCAGCCGACGACCTTTTGGGCCTCGATGAGGCGGACGGTTTCCTCGATCAGGCTCTCGCGGTCGAATTCCTTGTATGGCGCGCCGACGCGATCAAGAAACGCGCGGATTTCTTCAGTTGAATACTCCGGCCCGTAGTAGGCGGTCTTCATGACGAAGGTGCGCGGATTGCGCAGCACCGTGTTCCAGATATAGAAAGCCACCCCGACTGCGCCGCCGGCATCGCCGGCCGCCGGTTGCACCCAAATGTCCTCGAACGGGCACTGGCGGAGGATATGGCCATTGGCCACGCAGTTGAGGGCCACGCCGCCGGCCAGACAGATGTTTTTCATTTTTGTTTGTTTGTAAAGATGGTTGGCCAGCTTGACCATGATTTCGTCGGTGACCTTCTGGATGCTGGCGGCGATGTCCATCTGCTTTTTCGTGGGCTTGGTCTCGCGCGGGAAGGGCGGCCCGCCAAATAACTCGTCGAATTTCTTGTTGGTCATCGTCAGGCCGTAGGGATAGGCAAAATACTTCATGTTCATGGTGAACGAGCCGTCTTCCTTGATGTCAATCAGTTCGCGCACCTTGTCGTAGTAAATCGGCTCGCCGTAGGGCGCGAGGCCCATCACCTTGTATTCGGCGCTGTTGACCTTGAAGCCCAGATAGTAGGTGAAGGCGCTGTACAGCAGCCCGAGCGAGTGGGGGAAACGGATTTCGTCGAACAGTTCGATGTCAAGGTCGCGCCCGACCCCGCGTGTTGCAGTGGACCACTCCCCTACTCCGTCCACAGTCAGAATCGCCGCTTCCTTGAAGGGCGAAACGAGAAAGGCGCTGGCGGCGTGCGAGAGGTGATGCTCGGAGAACAGCACCTCGCCGTGATAGTCCAGCTTTTCCTGAATGTGGCTCTTGGTCCACATCTTGTCGGTGAGCCAGACGGGAATGGCCTTGATGAAGGAGCTGAGGCCGCGCGGGAAGTAGTCCACGTAAGTCGAAATGAGGCGCTCGAATTTTACAAACGGCTTGTCGTAGAAGCCGACATAGTCGAGGTCTTTGGCGGTAATGCCCGCCTGCTTGAGGCAATACTTGGCGGCGTGGATCGGAAAATCGGGATCGTGTTTCTTGCGCGTAAAGCGCTCTTCAGACGCGGCTGCAATCAGTTCGCCGTCTTTGACCAGCGCGGCTGCGGAATCGTGATAGAAGGCGGAAATGCCGAGGATATACATGGTACATTACTCCCTGAAAACACAGAACTGAGACCGTAAAATGCAAAATGCGGAATCCGGGATAGGGGATTTCGCACCTAAAACTGTTTTTTCAAATACTCCAACGTCGGTTCAGTTTTCTCCCGCTTGCGCCAGTAGGTTTCCGCGTTCGAGTCGGTCTTGGGATGCGGGAGGAGACGACGACCGAAAGCCCTGAACCCGAGCGCGGTCAACGCAATCACGGTAAAGTAGGTCAGCACAATCAGGGCCAGAGAAAGACCGGCAAAAATCCGTTTGCCCAGCTGCGGATGAAGCGGCCGGCCCAGAGCCGCCGACACGCGCGGGATCAACTGGTCGAGCAAAGCCACCAACAGGAAAAAGCAGATTATAGATGTAATAATGTAGTGATGTTTGAACCACTCGAGCAACTGTCGCCTCCGCTACAGCAAACTGGGGTCGCCGCTTTCCCGCCGACCCAAACAAAGTTCGATTGGACTTATTGCATATCATCGGCGCTGGCGCAACGCTTTTCGACACGGCAAATGCCATTAAAACACAGGCGCCCATGCTATACTATGCCTTGCAGGAAGCGCGCTGCTCTGTTCGATGGCTGTGCGGCACCGGCGGGGGCTCGGACTCCGTGGCTATCCCGTCCCACGGGTCTTCGGCCAGAGGAATCTACTCCTCGCGGCTGAAATTCGCAATTTTCGGAATGTCCAGCAGAGGAATCTTTGGAACATCTCACGGCAGACATTCGATGGCGGCCGGCCTGAAACCCTTTGCCAAGTCTAAAACAGGGCGTAGATGAACGGCGCCAGCGGGCTGCTCATTGTCACTACCAGCACGGCAAGGAAGAAGAAGATGATCACAATCGGGGTCATCCACCATAGCTTGCGTTCTTTGAGAAAGATCATGAACTCCTGCACAATCGGAAACCGCTTGCGCATGTAGATAACAACATACGTCAAAACGGCGATGCAAATGGCCAGAATCAACAGTTTGACGGGCAACGGCATGGCCACTGTCTGGGCAACCGCCTCGCTCGCCTGAACTTGCTCTGCTCCCATGTCTGGTTCGTTCCTTTCGTTTTTTTGGATGAGAAAGGCAATCGAAAGAAAAACCGCTCGTCTTTCTGCACCCTACGTTCATCGAGGTAACTATTGTTCGTTGCGACCGCTCGTGTCAAGTGTTTCAGTCCACAGGGCGTTTTGGGCGAAAATTGACCTGCGGGGCTGTTCAGTCTTTTCCGCTCATTCGCATTTATCAGATCGGACGCCATGGAGGGTCGGGTTCCCCCCCCCCGACCGGATTTCGTTCCACACCCACCCTATCCCATGAAAGACCATTACCACCGGAAGAACCGATACGGATCATCCCACTCTTCAGGGGAGTCGAGGTAGAAGCCGTTCAACCAGCGTTTTTCCGCGCGTGCGGCATCCAGCGGTTCGCGGAACCGCTCGAGCAACGGCGTCGAGCCGGCAACGCCCATGTTGGCCACAAGGCGCGTGAGAAGGAACGACGCCCGCCGGAAGGTTCGCTTCAGACCGTAGTTTTTCGCATAGTCAAACTGCCACGGTACCAGTTGGCAAAGGACAATCTTGTTGGGTGACGCCTCGGCAAGCACGCCGTCGCCGACGGGCGATAAACCGCCTGCCGGTTCCACCAGCGGCAACTCGCGCGGGTCGCGGTTGTGGACATCGGCGGGGCCTATTCCCCGAAGCAGAGAGCGAGCCGGCATTGGGGGGAAGAACGCAGCGATGTGTTCGGCTTTTTTCATGCGGGTTTTGAAAGGCAGAAACGCATTGGCTTCCTGCTCGTCGAGACCAAGGGCAAGCAGGTGGCCGCCCGCCTCAAGCCACTTGGCAAGGGCCGCGGCGTGCGCCGACAGGGTCTGTCCTCCGCCCGGACCGACAATCAGCACGTCATCGGCTGACAGCGGCTCGCCGCTGTATGTCCCCACGGAAAAACCCGCCGATTCCAGATGGTTCTTTCCGGCGGGGTCGCCGATATAGAAGACTTTGGGGCCGACGGAAGGCTGATTCGACTGCTGCGACAGATAGGAGAAGATATTGAGCACGAGACGCTCGGCTGCGGGGTCGCTTTCCGTCCGGCCCGTCACGTCCATCTGGCAGAACAGCACCCGCCCCTTGCCTTCGCGATATTCCATGAGCGGGCTGTATTGGAGACTGAAGCCGCCGTCCACGACGGGGAGGAAGTCGCCGCGCGCAGGCTTTTCGATGAGGACGGAGGCGACGTTGCCGCGGCAGCCGCAGCGCCATACGCGCGTGACTTCGATGTCGCACCAGCGAACGGTCGGCGCGCCGTTGAAGCGCCGGCTGAGTTCGTAGGTCAGGCGCGGCGGTAGAATTGTCGCCTCGCCGCGCCAGTCGCGCAAATGTTCGGCTTCCAGACCGGCCAGTATTGGATGATCCGGCACGCGTTTGAACACCTGCCGCAACCCATATTCTGCAATGCGAAAGCCGAATCGCTTTTCGAGCACTTCGGGCGTCTGTTCAAACACGACCACTTTCAGTCCGTCGCGCACGCGGCTGACATCAGGCCCCGGCTCGTTGACCGTCAAGGCCCCTTTGCCGATGACAAGAAGGTCGTAATTGGCCAGATCCGCACGGGCGGTTATGGACTCATAGGAGATGCCAAGTTTCTTGAACAATTCGGCTGTCTCGCCTTTGGGATCGAACAGGGCCATGCGGCTGGAGGACTTGAGCGCCGGCGGTTCCGGCAGCACGTGAACCGTAAATGAGTCGGTTTGGATTTCACCCGTACCGAACGTTGCCCGCATCCTAAGGTTGTAACTTCCGGCGGCCAGTCCAGCCGGCAAATCAAAGCGCAGCGGAATGCGTTGCTGCTGTCCGGTGGGCAGGGTCAATCGCTTGTTGCCTAAAACCGCCTTCGGCAAACCGAACGACCAGTCGCAGTCGCACGTTACGGCCTCGCGCGAGTTGTTGATGACAATAATTTGCTTTTCGACCGTTTCGCCTGCTCGGAAATTCTGATCCTTGCTCGTGAAAGCCGCCGGCTTGCCGGCGATATAAGCCAGAAGCGGCTGATTGTTGCGAATCAAGGCCTGCGCGGCGGGTGTCGCCACCCAGTCGGTAGTTTTGTAAGCCAAGTCCATCCGCTCGTAGCGCTGTTCGATGTAGTCGGCACTGAAGCCCGGCCGCTGCAGGTTGTCCCAATCCGTTTTCAATTCTTCCCTTCGATTTCGGTCCATGCCGTCGCGAAGTTTCCAGAAGTGGCCGTGTTCCCAAGGCGAGTTGGCCGACATCCCCCATGTGCGGAAAGCGCGCCAGTTGTCCGTGATGTAGCGGGCAAATACTTTATAGCGATCCGTCAAATCTCTGGTTCCTACTTCGTAGGGATAGTCCCAGCGATACCATGTGCGGCCGGCGCGAAACTGCTTGGCCTCCCAGCGGAGATTCGCCTTCTCCGGCTCTCCAATTTGGAAAGCCTCATCGCCGAGAAATTGGGCATTCCATTCGGCATGGCAAAACTCCCACGGCACCCGCGCGCTGCCGAACTCCCGCTTGCCCTGATACCAGCCGCGATACATCGTCCAATCCCACGTGAACGGGACGCCATATTCGCACGTGAAAAAGGGCTTTACACCCCGTGTTGCCCAATGTTCAAGCCAGTCGGACATTTCCTGAATCGGGACGAAGTTCACGTAGAAATTGCTTACGTGCATTGACCCCAGATTTCCGGAGGCATGATGGTAGATTATGCGGTCGGTGTCGAATCGCCGCACAATCGCCTCCGTGCGCAGGGCCAGTTTGACATTATTCGAGGCCCATGTGTCTCGCGGGTCGGTAATCCCGTCTATCATAAAGGGATTCATGTCCTCATTGTAGCCGGTGGAATTGTGGTTCATCGAGTAGCAGACCACAGACGGATGGTTTTGCGCGGCGCGGACGTAGAATTCGGCATGGCGCGCATAGCCGTTGTTGGCGTCGGCGTCGGGCAACTTCCAGTCATAGTGGCTGAAGTGGGGTTGGGAAAACGACACCAGCATCCCCACGTCATCGGCGGCGCGTAGGATTTCTGCAAAACTCAGGTGCGACCCCGGTTGGCAGCCGTAGTTGTGCGTATAAACAAAATTGATGCCGAAACTCTGGAGACGCCGCAGGCTCTCTTTGGCCGCTTCGTAGGTCGCCCACGCCGCGCCGACTTGCGCGTTGTCGAACGGAACGGCGGACAAATAGATGCGCGTGCCGTTCAGATAAAAGTCGCGCCCCTCGATCCAGAACTCGCGGAACCCAATCCGTTCGGGGAAGGCGCTGTCCAGCGTTTTGCCGCCTTCGGCCTCAAGCAACGAAACCTGAATCTCGTACTGGTTCTGCGGTGTGTGAATATCCCAGAGTTTTTCAGGCTTCCACGATTCGGTGAAAGCAAACCGGCCCTCGATCAGATCGCCGGCACCGAACGGCCGGCTGGTCATCTCGCGCACCACGCGGCCGCCGTCCTTGATCTGCGCGCGAAGCCGGTAGTGTGCGTCCGAGGCAAGACCCTCGAGCGCCGCGCTGAAGGCCATTTCCCACTTGCGCACCGAGGTGCTGATCTTCACATCGGTGATCCGCGCGCGGTCGGGCGTGCTGACCAGATAAACATCGCCGCACAGACCACGCCGGGCAACCGAGCCTTGGACCTCGCGGGCGGCCGCGCTGTCGGTATAGGAAAGCACAACCGCCTTGAGCGGCATAGCGGCAACGTGAAGACTAAGAACATGCGCGGTTCCCGGCCGGCAAACGGAAGTAATATCCACGTCGCCACCCGGAAAGCGGAGTTCGCCCGCTTCGTTGCCGTCTATATATACAACGGCAAATGAATTCAGATATTCTGCGCGCAGAACAATTCGCCGCCCTTCCCATTGCGCGGGAATGCTGATTTCCCGCTGATACCACGCTGCACCGACCGAACGCAGGCTTGTGCCCTTCCACGCAGGGTGGGCAAAGACCATCTGGCAGTCCTTCTGCATATAGTCGGTAACGCCTGGCCAGGCGCCGGGGACTTTGAAATAGCCCCAGTTCGTTGCCGGGATGGTACTGTCGCCGGACTTGGCCGGCTGCCAGCGCCACAGACCATTGATGCAAATCCGTTCGCGTGTGGGCGTGGCCTCGCGCCAAGCCTTCGCGAGGTCCCAGACCACTTTTACGCCCTCAGGCAATGGCGCATCGGTTTGCGCGCGGGCAGATTCAGTTTTCGCAGCCAGTAACAGGCAGAAAACCGCCACACAGGAACAGCGCAGATATGTGGCCATAGAATTCCTCCATCGTAGTTTTGAAATTGCAGCGGCACCGCAGAAGAATGTTCCGACAAGAACCCTCTTTTCCATCGCAGGACTGGTGCTCTGCAATAATCCCTGCTTGGAGCCAATCCCAATCCTACCGAACTTTTCCGTCAAGACGAAAGGAACATATTCAGCCCCAGTTTCCAGTTGACTCTCCGGAATTCGCGCCCGCAATTCATAGAAAGGTCTTGCGTATCGTGCACCCTTTCATGCCGGGGCCGGAGAATTCCGTTCAGGAAGGATGGCGCTCAGGCAATGTGGTTCCGTAAAAAAGACGACGGGAAAAAGCGCATCGTATTCTATGCGGTCTCGCCGGTAAAATACATCCACTTTCGCCCCATCCATGAACGATTGCGCCGCGATGACCGGTTCGAGATCTATCTCACCGGCCATCTCTTCCGTCACGGGCGTGCGGCCGACCTTTATGCCCTGTTTGACCTGCCGCCCGGAGCGCAGGTGATCGAAGAAAACGACCTCGATGAACTGCCCCAAATTGATCTGTGGATTTCCGCCGACTACCGCCTGCCCAGCCGCCTTCTGGACCGACGTTCCCCTGCGCGAAAAGCCTGCAAGGTGCAGATCTTCCACGGTGTCTCGATGAAAAACGGCGCCATTCAGGAAAACATGAAGCGCTTCGACAAGCTGTGCCTCGTCGGCCCGCGCATGAAGCGCCTTTTCATCGAATCTCAACTGTATTCCCCCGACGCCGACGCGTTCGAGGAAACCGGCATGCCCAAAACGGACTGCCTGCTCGACGGTTCGCTCGACCGTGAGGTCATCTTTCGAAAACTGGACCTCCAGCCCGACCGCCCCACCGTCCTGTTTGCCCCTACTTGGGTCAAGGGGTCCAATCTGGTGGATACCTTGGGCATGGCGCTGATGCGGCAATTCGCCTCGCTCGACTGCAATTTCCTGATTAAATTGCACGACAGTTTCTTCGACCCCACAAAGGAAACCATCAACTGGCAGGAACGGCTCGAGCAATTGCGGTCCGAGCGCGTCCGCATCATCCGCGATCCCGACTGCTGCCCCTATCTTTTTATCTCGGATTTGCTGATCAGCGATGCCAGCTCGATTGCCAACGAATTCACCTTGCTGGACCGTCCCTTGATTTTTATGAAAGTCAGCAGCGAGATTCTGCACCACTACAAACACGCCGATTTGGAGCACGGCCAAGAAAGCGGCTGGACAATCAGCAATGCCACGGAGTTTAAATCCCTCTTGTCTTACGCCCTTCAACATCCTAACGAGCACAGCGCAGTCCGACGCCGGAAAGCGCAAGACCTCTTCTACAATCCGGGCAAGGCCACCGATGCAGTCATAGGCTTCATCTACAGGGCCGTTGGACTGGGCGGGAATTGCCTGCCGTAATTCGGCCTTCACGGAACCCGATTAGATATTTTCACAGGGACAGTCGCTTATCGGGCTTTTGGAAGATAAAGCTGCGGGTCCACCGGTGTGTCGGCGTTCCGGCGAATCTCGAAGTGCAGGTGGGGACCTGTCGAATTTCCGGTCATTCCCATCATGGCGATGATTTGCCCTGCCTGCACGGAATCACCTTCTTTGACCAGATTGCGGTCGTTGTGAGCATACAGGGTAATCCAGCCGCCGGAATGCTCGATGAGGATCATGTTGCCCATCGAGGGGAGATACTTGCTGTCGCTGTAAAGGACACGTCCGGCGGCAGCGGCGCGAATGGGCGTTCCCCGTTTGTTGGCAATGTCAATGCCGTTGTGCAGGCGCTTGCCCGAACCGCTGAGATTGAAAACGGAAGTGATGGTTCCACCCGCCGGCCATTGAAACGCCGGCGCGCCGGAAATCACTGTCGGCGGGCTGTAGGGAACCGGATGTTTGGTGTAGGATTGGGCGATTGCAATCCCCTTTTGGCGATTGGCCATGGGGATTTGCGGCGGGTCGGCTTGGGGAAAAGTCGGAAGCATTGTGGCCCGACTCACCGGCGGCGGTTGCATCATGGCCTCAGCCCCACCCATCGGGCGTGATCCGGAGCCGGGAGGCACTTTAAAAACCGTGGGGGTCGGCGGCTGCGCCGGCGGCGGAGGCAGCGGTTTGGGCGTTGGCGCCATCACCACAGTCGGGCCTTGCGGCGCTTGTCCAGATCGAATCAATGCGGCAATGGCGCGCTCGAGCGACGAATCCGCATACGCCCCGCCGCTGGGCGGAATCACCAGCGGGTCCGACTGACGCGGCTTGCTGTAGTAGTAATGGGGATACTCGGTTCGAGATCGGGGGATGAACAGACGCTGGCCCGCGCCTAACGTCTGGTTTCGGGGAAGTTCATTGATTTCCGACAAAAGATCAAGGTCGCATCCGAACAGTGTTGCAATGGACTCCAGCGTATCGCCGCGCTGCACGGTGTAATAATAGCCCGGAACCGAATACCCTTTCCAGTTTTTCAGATGCGTGAACGGAACCTTCGGCGGGGTGGAGCAGGAACACAGAAAAACAAACATCCCTGCTGCCGCCATGGCAAGGCCCAGCGGGAGGCATCTCCTCTGCAGGCTGGCAACAACTGCGTGCAATGCCTCAACCTCAACTGGACTTGGCTTCGCTAGCGACTGAGCGCCCCCCTCTGCGCAAAACCAAACCCGACTGCGAAGGATACTTACGGCGGCGAAGCATCCCGTGTCAAGAGGACTTTTTGAACCGGTGCGTTTTCCCGATCGTGCAAACGATGCCCTCGCGCAAAAGGCGCCCTGCTGCAACGATTTCATCCTGGTTGGGTTAACCCTAACCGATGAAAACACCGACCGCATAGGAATAACCCACCGGCTGAACCTCAAACAGCGCTCATTCTTGGCTTGGCACCTTTGCCTGAGGCAAGGTCTTGAAAGAAGCGGGGCTGTCTTACGCCTTGCCTTTTTTTACATCGGCCATGGCCGCTTCCCAGCGCCGCACAAAGTCGCCGATCTGCTCGGGCTTCTCGAAGCCAATGGTCATGGCATCAATGGTGCCCAGTCCCAACACGTAGCGGACCGAGGCGTCAATTTCGGCGGAATCTTTGATCGTGCCTTCGCCGATAACTTTCATGGCCATGACGAACTTGCCCTTGTCGTGAAGTTTCTTGAGAATTGGCTCGACTTCCTGCGGCCGCTCGCTGTCCATCTTGACGCCCTTGTGGTTGATTCGAACCAGAAACAGGTCGCCCCATTCGGCATCGGGCATGGTCAGCAATGGAGCCATGCCGTGCCATGAGACGCCGAGGGCGCGGATCATCCCCTTTTCCTTGGCCTTCGAGAGGGTCTCGCGCACGCCCGCCCGTTTGCTATACCAGTCGGCCGTTGTGGCGCAATGCGTCAGCACAATGTCAATGTAGTCGGTGCCGAGTTCCTTGAGAAAGCGCTCGAGGTCGGCTTGAGCCTGCTTGCCGTCGTCGCCCCAGACCTTGCTCATGATCACCACCTTGTCGCGGGGGACGCCTTCGAGGGCGATCTTGAAAAACGGCATCGAGCCGTAGAGGTCGGCCGTATCGAGGAAATTCAATCCCGCGTCCAGATAGGCACGGGTGAGGCGGTTGAACGATTCTTGGCCGGCGCGGGTTTGGTTCGAGGATTTCTTGTAGCCAACCGTGCCGGTGCCCATGGCAATAGGGGTCATCTTGACGCCGGTTTTTCCGAGGGCAACAAGGTCGGTGGCCTTTGGGATATTGGCGCCGGCGGCTGAACTTAAAGCCTGCGAGCCGATGAGAGACAGGCCTGCGGTGCCGGCAACCGCGCTTTCGAGAAATCGTCTTCGGTCCATTTGCTTCCTCCCATCCGCCACAACTGGCGGAAATGGAATGTATTGCGAGAACATGTCGCCGATGAAAGGGGTAGTCAAAACCCCCTGCGCGGTCAACCGCAAAAGCAGTTGACGCGCACAGATTGTAGTTCAAACTTCCCTCTGCGGTTTGCTGGTCACATTTTGGTGTGCAGTATTTTCGCCGCCTCACTGGGGCAATTCCGGGCGTCGGCCGCGGGCAAAAGGTTCCACCAAAGTGATGAGGAATACGACAAATTGAAGGTTGAAGATATTTGCATCGAATTCGATTTGAAGAACGGGTAGGGACCGCCTGCTGAAGCGGGAACGCCATGCAGCTTGGCCGACACTCCAAGGGGATGTCGGACGCGCTCTCATAGTCCCGGCCGGCAGACAGGTCCAATTGCGAAAGGAGGCTCATGCAATGGATTCAAGGCGATGGATTCGATGTGTCGCGATCTTGGGATTTCTGGTATTACTAATCCTGCCCGGAGAAGGGACGTCGGACGCCGCCGAGGCTACCTCGCCGCCCGTTGTGCTGCTCTGGCCCGATGGCGCCCCGGGGGCTGTAGGCAATGAAGACAAGGACAAGCCGACACTGACGATTTTCGCACCGCCCGCCGACAAGGCCAACGGCTGCGCAGTGGTAATCTGCCCGGGCGGCGGCTATGGCCATCTGGCCGTGGACCACGAGGGCTTTCAGGTCGGCCAGTGGCTCAATTCGTTCGGCGTTACCGGCGTCATGTTGAAGTATCGAATAGCGCCGGCCTATCGCCATCCGGCGCCGATGCAGGACGTGCAGCGCGCCATACGTACGGTACGCTACTGGGCCTCCCGTCCGCAATCCGCAATGCCGAATCCACCATTGAGGTTGGATCCCGCACGAATCGGCGTCATGGGTTTTTCCGCCGGTGGGCATTTGGCTTCGACCGCCGCAACACACTTCGATTCGGGCCGACCCGAAGCTGCGGACCCCATTGAGCGCATGAGCTGCCGGCCGGATTTCGCCATCCTTGTCTATCCGGTCATTTCTTTTACGACCGAATACGCGCACAAAGGCTCGCGGGCCAATTTGCTGGGAAAAGACCCCGATCCAAAGCTGGTCGAGTGGCTCTCGAATGAGCTGCACGTAACGCCGGAGACACCGCCAACCTTTTTGATTCACACGGGAGGCGATACGGGTGTGCCGGCGGAAAACAGCGTTTTGTTTTATCTGGCGCTGCGGAAAGCAAAGGTGCCGGCCGAGTTGCATATCTATGAAAAGGGGCCCCACGGCTTTGGGCTTGGACGCGATGCCAAACGCGGCGATCCAGTGCTGGCAACCTGGCCTGACCGCTGTCAGGCATGGATGGGGGTAAGGGGATTGTTGGAAAAGAAGTAAGAAAGTTTTTTTCAGCTGCTGAACGGCTCGCGGTTTGCCTTCAGCTACGGGCAGGTGGCATCAGATAATTCTTGCGTGTGCGGGCGAAGAATGTTTGCGTGACGGGCGCTGGGATGAAGCGCACCAACACCCGAGCATCTTGGCTGTCTTCGGGGCAGGTTGATGCGCGCCGTAACCGCGCATACCGGTGCCGGGGTTTTTTCAGTCGGATCCAAAATCATCCAGATTGCGGTAGCGGAAGGGAAAGGAGGGCCCGCTGTGTATTGGAACCAACAAGAGGAATGTATGCCGGTCGAACTACTTCGCCAGCGCCAGTTGGCGCGCTTGCAGAAGACTGTTGCGCGCGTCTATGAGCGCGTGCCGTTTTACCGCCAGCGGATGGACGCCGTCGGCGTCAAGCCTGCCGACATCCGGTCGCTCGACGATCTGCGGCTTCTGCCGTTCACCACGAAGAACGATATGCGCGAAGGCTACCCGTTTGGCCTGTTTGCCGTGCCTCTGGACGAGGTGGTGCGAATTCACTCGTCGTCGGGCACAACGGGCAAGCCCGTGGTGGCCGGCTATACGCGTGCTGATGTGGCGCTGTGGGCCAATGTGATGGCGCGGACCTTTGTCTGCGGCGAAGTTACGTCGCGCGACATTCTACAAGTGGCCTACGGCTACGGTCTGTTCACCGGCGGACTGGGTGCGCACTATGGTGCGGAGTTGATTGGCGCGACCGTCATCCCGATGTCCGGCGGCAACAACAAGCGGCAGATCATGCTGATGCAGGATTTCGGCACAACGGCTTTGGCCTGCACGCCGTCCTATGCTCTGGCGCTGGCTGAAGAGGCGTCGGCGATGGGGGTCAATGCGCGGGAACTCAAGCTGCGGGTCGGGTTTTTCGGCGCGGAACCCTGGCCGGAGGATATGCGCAAAGCCATCGAGCAGCGGCTCAACCTCAAGGCGATTGATATTTACGGCCTGACGGAAATCATCGGTCCGGGCGTCGGCAGCGAATGTATGGAGCAGAACGGTCTCCATCTGTTCGAGGACCACTTTTTCCCGGAGATCATCAACCCCGATACAGGTGAAGTACTGCCCGATGGCGAGCGCGGCGAACTGGTTTTTACGTGCCTGACCAAGGAGGCCTTTCCGCTTTTGCGGTTCCGCACGCGCGACATCACGCGGCTGATTCCGGGTAACTGCCCCTGCGGGCGGACATTCCGCCGCATGGAAAAAGTCAGCGACCGCACTGACGACATGCTGATCATCCGCGGGGTCAATGTGTTTCCCTCGCAGATCGAAACCGTGCTTCTGACGATCGAGGAAGCGGAACCGCATTTTCAGATTATCGTCAAGCGCGAGGGGCCGTTGGACGAACTCGAAGTCCTTTTCGAGGTGGACGAGCGGCATTTTTCGGACGAGGTGAAAGTCCTTCAGGCCATCGAGCAGAAGGTAGCGCGGGAGATCGAGTCGGCCATTGGATTGCGTGCCACGGTGCGTCTGGTCGAACCCAAAACCATCGAACGGAGCATGGGCAAGCGCAAGCGGGTGATTGATCTGCGAAAGGAGCAGAAGCCATGAAGATTATTCAGTTGAGTGTGTTTTTGGAAAATACGGCGGGGCGGCTGCGCGAGGTTACGGGCATTCTCAGCCGGGCGGGAATCAACATCCGCGCGCTGTCACTTGCGGAAACCGCCGATTTCGGGATTCTCCGGCTGATCGTCAGCGACGCCAAAAAAGCGCTCGAGGTTCTCCGCACGGCGAACTTTACCGTCCGTGAAACGCCCATCCTTGCCGTCGAGGTGCCCGACCAGCCCGGAGGCCTGCACGGCCTGCTCGAAGCTCTGGCCGAGGCCGGTATGAACATCGAGTATGTGTATGGCTTTGTCGAAAAACGCTCGGACAACGCCATCATTGTTATCCGTGTCGAGGAACCGGACCGCGCGATCGCGGTGCTCCAAGCCAAAGGCTTCACCGTTCTGGGCAACCGCGAGATCGGAACGCTGTGAGGCGTCAATCGGGCGTTTTGGAAGGTGGCTCGGGGCGGCTACCGTCAGTCGCGACAGCTGGCGGCTGCGGGGCTGCAGCTTTGCGCGGGCCAAAAAGACTGCCGATCAAAACCACCGCTATCCCTGTGCAGATGGCCGTGTCGGCAAGGTTGAACGTCGGCCAGTGAAGATGTTCCTGATTATACCAGTGGGCGTCAATGAAATCCACGACGTAGGTATTGAAGAAGAACCCGCCGCGAAACAGCCGGTCCAATAGATTGCCGACCGCGCCGCCCAGAATCATCCCGAAACCGAACCGCGCCACGCGCTCCTCGCGCGGCACGGTCAGCGCCCACCACAGAATAACGCCCAGAGCAAGGATGGAAAGAACCGTCAGCAGCTGGGGCTGGCTTTGCAACAAACCCGCCGCCCCGCCGCGGTTGGTGGCATAGGTCAGTTGCAGAAAGTTTTCAAAAATCACAATAGTGCGACCCGGGGCGAGCACTTTTACCGCCCAGTACTTGGTCAGCTGATCAAGAATAACTACGACGGCGGCAACATACCAAAGCATGGAAACAGGTTCTGCGCTGCGAAGTGGGTGTATCGCGTGCCGCAGTCAGCGGCAAGGGCCCTTGATGGCGTGGACAGGAATAGGCGGAAACATTTGATGAAAAGCAGGAGTTGGGTTTTTGGCGTCTGCCCTGTCCGTTTTGTACATTTCGTCCACGCAGCATCCCTGGGCCAATTAGGGTTCAACACCCAGTGTTTTTTACAGTTTTCCTTTTTCTTTGAGTTCGCGGCACGGCACGCAGAATTCCGCAGAAGGTTTGATTTTCAGCCGCTCCATGCTAATGGGTTTGTTGCAATTGCGGCAGATGCCGTAGCCGGGCTGCTCGATTCTCTGGAGCGCGGTTTCAATCTCGGCCAGCCGCTCGGCTTGAAGTGTGCGCTGGGCCAGAGTGGTTTCGACCACCTGGTTGTCTGTGGCGTATTCGGCCAGGTGGATAGAGTAACCGGGGATGTTCTCGTTGACATCGGACGGACCGGTCAAGGAGGCGATCTCATCAAGGGCGGCCAGTTGGGCAATTAATCTCTGGCGTTCCTCCAAGAGGGCTTGGCGGAGTTCTTCGAGGTCTTTTTTGCGCAGAACCACTTTGCGCGACGGTGCGGGCGGTTTGGGCACAGGCGCGGGAGGCGCCGGTCTGGGCGTGGGGGCGATGTTACGGACAAAGCGCGGGCCGGCGATGAGGTTTTCTGTCTTGGATTTTTTCGGGGCTTTGATCAGAAACCCTTCTTTTGCCTTCCGGGCGGGCGATTCGGGCTTGGCCGATTTCATCGCCATCAGGCGCTCAACGGCGCGGGTGCGTTTTTCACCTGCCGCGGCGGTTTTGCGTTTGGCGCGGGCAGGAGCTGCTTTTTTCGCCCGCAACGGCGTCTTCGGCTTGCGGGCAGCCGTCTTGCGCTTCGCCGTGCCGGGCTTGACCGGGCGCGGTTTGGCCGCCCGGCTTTTTTTCGGTTTGCCCTTGGGTTCTTTCCGTGCGGACCGTGCCGCTTTGGTCTTCTTCGGTTGTGCTTTCTTGCCCATTAGCCAATTCTCCTGACAACATCGGAACAGCGCGCGCAAAGGCTTGTTCCTTCCGGATTCCTTCCCACCGACTCGCGATGCTGCCAGCAGCGTTCGCATTTGGCATGAGGCGAGCGGACGACGCGGACCGTGACATGATCGCCGCGGAAGACTCCGTCGCCTTCGGCGGGAGGGGTTCCGAGAATCTGATGACCGGAGGTGATGAACCATTCATCGAGAATGCTCCGGGAAGTTTCCAGCAAGTTGCGAACCTCATCGCTGTGCGGATAGAGATGCACTTCCGCATCCAACGAATGGCCGATCTGTTTGGTGCGGCGCACAGCTTCGAGCCCGCGCGACACATCCGACCGCACGTCGAGAAGACGGTGCCAGCGCGCGGCCAGATCAGGCGACCGCCACTGCGCCTCCGCCGCCGGCATGTCGGTCAGATGCACACTGGGTTCCGGCCGCTTCAGGTATTGCCAGGCCTCGTCGGTGGTGAAGACCAGAATCGGCGCCAGAAGCCGCAACAGCGCATCGAGGACTTCGTGGAGCACGGTTTGCGCCGAGCGCCGCTCGCGATCCGCCGGCCCCTGGCAATAGAGCCGGTCCTTGACGATGTCCAGATAGACGGCGCTCATCTCCACGGTGCAGAAGCCGTGGATGAGATGGAAGATTTTGTGAAACTCGAATTCATCATAGGCTTTCCGCACACGGTCAATCAGAACCGCCAGTTCATGGAGCGCCCAGCGGTCCATTTCGAGCAGGCTTGGGTAGGGCAACGCGTCACTGGCGGGGTTGAAATCCCACAGATTACCCAGCAAAAACTTGATGGTGTTGCGAATCCGCCGGTAGGCATCCGACATCCGCTCAAGAATCTGCTTGGAGAACTTGATGTCGTTGCGATAGTCCTCCGAAATGACCCACAGGCGGAGCACGTCGGCGCCGACTTCCTTGATGATGTCGCGCGGGTCCACGACATTGCCCTTCGACTTGTGCATGGCCTCGCCTTTTTCGTCCACCGTGAACCCATGCGTAAGGACCGTGCGAAACGGTGCACGGTCGCGCGTGGCGATGGCAATCAGAAGCGAAGCTTGGAACCAGCCGCGATGCTGGTCGCTGCCTTCAAGATACAAAGCGGCGGGCGAACCCAACCGCGGGTCTTTTTCCAGACAGGCAATGTGGCTGGAGCCGGAATCGAACCACACATCCAAGATGTCCTTTCCGGCTTCAACCCGGCGGCTTCCACATTTGGGACATGCCCAGCCGTCGGGCAGGAAATCGGCGATCGGCCGCTGAAACCACGCGTTGGTGCCTTCGCGGGCCACAATTGCAATCAAGCGGTCAATCACGGCCAAATCGAGTGTGGCATCGCCGCAGTCGTCGCAATGGACGGCCGGAATCGGAACGCCCCACGACCGCTGGCGCGACAGGCACCATTCGGGGCGCATCTCCACCATGTTGTAGATGCGGTCGCGGCCCCATGCGGGAATCCACTCGACCTCGCGGTCAATGGCTTCGAGCGCGCGGTCGCGAACTCCTTTGGACAGATCCATGAACCACTGCGAGGTCGCACGGTAAATGATTGGCTTGTGCGAGCGCCAACTGTGCGGATATTGGTGACGCAGGGGCACGTGGCCGACCAGCAAGCCCTTTTCCTTGAGGTGGTCCACAATCAGCGGATTGGCTTTCCACACCGACATGCCCTTCATCATGGGAAAGTCGTCGGTGAACCGGCCGTCCTCGTCTACCGGAACAAAAATCGGCAAGCCGTATTTCAGCGCCACCAGATAGTCTTCCATGCCGTGGCCGGGGGCCGTATGCACACAGCCCGTGCCGGCCTCGAGCGTAACATGGGGCCCGAGAATGACCAGCGACTGCTTGTGCTCGATCATGGGATGCGCGCAGTGAAGGCCCTCAAACTCCGCGCCGCGATGGCGGCTGACGATTTTCGGCGCCGGCAGCTGGCATGCCTCGCAGAACCCGCTCAACAAATACTCCGCACAAATGATGTGCTCGTCGCCGATTTGCGCCACGACATATTCAAAATCGGGATGGAGACAAACGGCGAGATTGGCCGGCAGGGTCCACGGCGTGGTGGTCCAAATGACAAAGGAAAGGTTCTTCAGCCCCTGCAGCCACGGGCGTTGGTCGGCATCGAGCACCGGAAACCGCACATAGATCGAGGGCGACGTGATTTCCTGATACTCGACTTCAGCCTCGGCGAGGGCCGTTTTCCAAATCGGGTCCCAATAGACAGGCTTGTGGCCGCGATAGACGTAGCCGCGGGCCACGATCTCCCGAAACGCTTCGAGAATCCCCACCTCGTATTCATGCGACATGGTAAGATAGGGACGTTGCCACAGGCCGGTAACGCCGAGGCGCTTGAATTGATCGCGCTGGATGCCGATGTATTTTTCGGCGTGCTTCTCACAGAGCAGGCGGATTTCGAGCGGGGATTTCTTCAGGATGTCCGGACCCAGATCGTTTTGCACCCGCTGCTCGATGGGCAGGCCGTGGCAGTCCCAGCCGGGCACGTAGTGCGTGTCAAAACCGGCCATGGTTTTGTAGCGGACAATGACATCCTTGAGGATCTTGTTGAGGGCGGTGCCGAGATGAATGTCGCCGTTGGCATAGGGGGGGCCGTCGTGCAAAATATACCGCTGGCGGCCTTCATTGCGGCGGTCCAAGCGTTCGTAGAGGTCCAGTTCCTGCCATCGGGCGAGGATTTCCGGCTCGCGCTTGCTCAGTTGCGCGCGCATCGGGAAATCCGTTCGCGGCAGATTCAGTGTGTCGCTATAGTTTTTGGTTGTCTCTTCTACACTCACGGCCAACCCTGTCCATTCAGTCCATGTTATCCATGTATTATGCGCGCAGCCGGGCGAGCACGCCGGAAACCAGCGAGGTCAATCGCGGCTCGGCTGACTGCGCCGTGGCAATAATCTCCCGAATGTCCGCCGGTTTCAGGGCATCGGGCAGGCATTCGTCGGTCACCACGGAAATCCCCAGCACCTTGAGTCCCGCATGATTGGCCACGATGACTTCGGGCACGGTGGACATGGTGACAATGTCGGCGCCGATTCGGCGGAAGAAGCGGTATTCGGCGGCGGTCTCCAGACAAGGGCCGGTCACGGCAACCATCACGCCCTTGTGCACACGGATGCTGAGGTCGAGCGCCACTTCTTCGGCCAGCGCGATCAATTCGCGCGAGTAAGGCTCGGACATGTCGGGGAATCGCGGCCCCAGTTCATCGTCGTTGGGACCGATCAGCGGATTGGTGCCCATCAGATTGATGTGGTCGGCCACCAACACAATCGAGCCGCGCGGGATCAGCGGGTTCATGCTTCCCGTGGCGTTCATGACGATCATCATCGTGCAGCCGAGTGCTTTCATGATGCGCACGGGAAAGGTGATCTGTTTCATCGAGTAGCCTTCGTAAAAGTGGAACCGCCCCTGCATCATCATCACGGGAACGCCTTCGAGCCAGCCCAGATGCAGATTGCCTGCGTGCGACTCGACGGTTGAGACCGGAAAGTGCGGAAGGTCCCTGTACGAGAGCACGACCGACTTGCTGACGGCATTGGCCAGCGCACCCATGCCCGTGCCCAAAATGATGCCGACCTTGGGTTCGAGATCCGTTTTGCTGCGGATGAACTGGACCGTTTCTGCGATTTGTTTTCTCATCTCCGACATGATTGAGATCACCTGCCTTGAAGGGATTGGCGGGATAGGGCATTCCGCTATCCGGACTTCAGCCCTCCAGCAACTGCTTTATTCTGTCTTCGGTCAGGTCTTTCAGTTCCACGGTCTTGAGTTTCGATTTTTCGCCCCGCACAATTGCAATGCGCGACGGACTGATCTGGAAACACCGCGCAAGGAAACGAATCAGCGCACGGTTGGCGGCTCCCTCAACCGGCGGGGCTTGAACGGCCACGCGAAGATGATCGCCCTGCCAGCCGATAATCCGCTCGCGCTTGGCGCCGGCCTGAACGCGGACATGCAGAAGCGTGATAGCGATCAGCCTCCCATGCGGGCGGAGCCGCTTGTTTTTCCGACATTTTTTCTGCGGCCAAAGCGGCTGCGGAATATTGATTTGTTAAGATTTATATTCGATTTCGCAGCCCGACAGCCGCACGCAGAATAGAGGAACGTATGCTGTCACTTGCCTGCGCGTCAAGAAAAAAGCCCCGCAAGGAGCCTTGTCGTGCGGCAGCATCGTAAAATGCAGTTGATTTCATGGGCGGGCTTGCACCAACATCCCTCATGAAATGTTGACCGGTTATCGAGGCTGCGGATGCGCAAAGTTTGGCTGATAGCCCGAACGATTCTGATCGAGGCGCTACGGCGCAAGGACCTTTACGTTATTGCGCTGGTGGCGGCGTTTCTGATTTCGCTGGTCGGCGTGTTTCGCTTTTTTGGCGTGGCGGGGCTGCACAAGTTTTTCCGCGAAGTCTCGCTGACGGTGATGAACTGGGCAACGGCCATCATTGTCATTTTGCTGGCGGCGCGCCAGCTGCCGCGCGAATTCGAAACCCGCACCATCTATCCGCTCCTGGCCAAGCCTGTCACACGGTTGCATTTTCTGGTGGGCAAGCTGCTCGGCGCGCTTCTGGCCGCGGCAATCGCCTATGCGGTGTTTATGGCCGCGTTTTTTGTCGGCCAGCTGCAAGTCGGGGTGCCGCTGGTGCGCGACACATTTCTTCAGATGATCTATCTGCGATTTCTGGCTTTGGCGATCATTGGCGCACTGACATTGATGCTTTCGACTCTGATGACACATTCGGCGACCGTGACCGTGTCGTTTCTCTTTTTTGTGTTCTCCGAGCAACTTACGTCGTTCATCCGGATTTACTACGAGACGGCGGACGCGTGGATGCAGCGCGTGCTCTTGGTGATGAACTACGCCATCCCGCAGCTGGCGCTGGCCGACCTGACGCCCAAGGTGGTTCATGACTGGCCGCCGGTGCCGGCATGGGTGTTGGTGTTCTGGACGGCCGATGCGGTGCTGTTCGTCGCCGTATTTTTTGCCATCAGTTTTCTGCGCTTCCGAAAGCGGGAGATTTGAAGCATGCCGGTCTGGCTGGTCGCACAAACCACATTTCTCGAAGCCTTCCGCAGGAAAGATGTCTATGTTCTGCTCATCCTGCTCGGCGTTTATGCCCTCGTAGCCACCGCGCTCTTGGAGGGCTATCCGGGCGATGCGGACGTGCAGCGTGTGCTGTTCAGCATCGGCCTGACTTTCAGCTTCGCCTCGGCGGCAATTCTCTCGGTGGTGCTGGCGGCGCGGCAGGTGCCCAAAGAGATTGCGCAGGGGACCATTCTGCCGTTGCTGGCCCGTCCGTTGACGCGCGCACAGTTTCTGGCGGGAAAGTTTCTGGCGTGCTGGCTGGTTGGCGTCGCGACCTTGGTGGTTTTTCTGCTGCTGGTTCGACTGCTTATCACGCCGCCGCAGCCGTTCAGCGAGTGGTTGTTTGTTCAAACCGTTGTTCTCAAGACGGGCGGCTTGGCGGCCCTGACGGCCATTGCGATTCTTCTCTCGCTAATGGTACCGGAAACACTGAACATCACGTTGACGCTGGGCTACTATTTTCTCTGGGGTTTGTTTTTCAATATTATCCAGTATGGATTGTCGCAGAGCGGCGGGTTTGTGGCGCGGGCAATCGGCCGTGTGTTGTATGTTTTCCCTCATCTGGACGTGCTGAATGTCGGGCGGCTGACGCTCAGCCAAGCGGCGCCGGTGGATTGGGCGCTTGTGGCGGGGCTGATGGTCTATGCGGCCGGTTACACGGCCGTTGCACTTCTGGCCGCCTGCAATCTGTTCGAGAAGCGGTGGATTTGATGAAAAGCCAGTTGGACATCATACGGCGGCGATGGGTCATTGTGGCGGTCGGACTGCTGGCACTGGCGGGCGTGGGACCCCTTGTGGTCGAACCAATGGCCAGAAACATCCGCCTGACGCGGACGCCTAAATTTGAGCGAGACCGGTCGAGTGCCATCGTGCAGGCCTTTCGCGGGCTGCAGATGTCGCTGGCCGACATCTGCTATGCCAAGTCCACCGAATATCAGCACAGCGGAATTATTTACCGAACGCCCTGTGAGGATACGCTCGATGCCGACATCCGTGAGGAACGACAGCAAACCGACGCGGCCCTCGAGGGCGGCACGGCGTCGCCCGCTCCTGCGGGGAAACCTGCCAAAACGGCCCCAAAGAAGCCTGTTCCGTCAAAATCTGCCCGCCAAGAGCCCGATCATGACCACGAGGGCCATGATCACGAACACGAACATGCCACAATGATCCCCCCGAAGGAGGCGGATTTTCGCGGCATCATTGGCCATGTGGAGCGCGAGGTCAAACCCTTCAGCCTAACCCACGCGGCGCATTCCAAGCCCGAAGAAGCGCTCCCGTGGCTGCGGCTGGCCACGTGGATCAATCCGGAACACGAAATGTCGTGGGTGGCCATGGCGTTTTGGCTTCAGCGCACACGCAAAGGCGGGCGCAACCCGCAGGCAGTCGAGCAGGCCATCGAGCTGCTCGAACGGGCGCGCGCGCTCAATCCCCCGCAGGAAAACCAGCCGTTTGCCAAGCAGGGCCTGATCTATATGCTGGGTCATTTGTATCTGATGGAAAAGAAAGACTACGCCAAAGCAATCGAAGTGCTGGAACCGGCCATCAAGCGGGGCGAAGCCGACTTCGCCAAACTCGATGCCGTCCAGCGCGACTGGCTGTCGTTTAGTTTTCGCGACGCGGTTGAGGCTTATAAAAACCTTGGTCAAACCGACAAAGCGATGGACTTGGCCGCGCGCGGCATTGTTCTGTTCCCCGACGACGGTCCGTTGCGCACTGCGCTTCGGCGCATGAAAAACCCGCCTAAAAGCGCCGGCAAATCGTCCTCCGGGAAAAAGTAGCCCCGTCGGATTGGTCGGACGGGTCGGACGCGTTGGACTGGTCAGACGTGTCGGATTTTCTTCGCAGCGCCAGCCCACTCCAGATTAAAAGCCAGACCACCCACGCAGCCGCCGAAACAGCCTTGCACCGCACGCGCAAGGGGGTATTGCCAAACCAAATTCGAAAAGTTGTGCGTCCGGGCGGAACGCCCTCGATTAGAATAAACCCGGTCGCCGGACCCGGCGCAACGGTTAGCGGCCGCTTGTCCGGTTCAGTTCGCGCCTGCCAGCCGGGAAAATAGTTCGTGGTCAGCACCAAAGGTTCCGGGCGACCGGAGCGATTCTCGACTTCCGCGCGAATCGAAACACGCCGGCTTTCAAATTGCAGCACCTTGACTTTGTCGCTTTCGAGCAGCACGCCGCGCGGCCATTTTGGCGGCCGAAACCGGTCGCGCCAGATCGGGCCATATTCATCCAAGTCGGCTGTGAGAATCTGCAGGGTCTCCCAGTCCTTTGTTGTGAACGCATCGCTGTAGGGGACTATGCCTTTGATGCGGCCATAGAGAACTTGGCTGGCTGCGAAACAAATCAGAAGCAACCCAAGCATGGCGAGCAATCCCGCCCGGGTGCGTTCCGGCGCGGCAATGACCAGCGCCGCAGGAAGCACGAGCGCAATTCCCAGACTGGGCAGCGGCAAAAGCCGCCAAGGGTATTGCGCGAATTGCAGCAGCGCAATCCGGTCCCATAGAATGCGGCTGGAAGCGGTGGTCAACCACGCGCCGAGAGCAATGGCCGCCACGAGAGCCGCGAGGGTGGCTGTTTTGGATGCATCCCGCTTTTCTTTTCGGAGCAGCAGGATCGCGCCCGCGGCCATTACCAAGACAACGGCCAGAGCACTGACCAATCCCAGATGAAGCGGCATGGTGTCGTTTGGGCCGGGCAGACTGTTGTCAAAATCCCAATACGTCAATCGCAGAAAATTGGCGGGATATAAAAAGTGGTCGGTATAGCGATATGACAGGCCATGAATGCCGCCGGTCATGGCCGACAGCCGCGTGAATCGGGCCTCGCGCAAGGCCGGCAGCCAAAAGAACACCGTGGCCGCCAAACCCCATCCGATGCCGAGAATCCAAAAAGCTGTGCGAAGGACAATGTGTTTTGACCCTATACGCCGCCTGCCGAAGCGGCGAATGACAAACACGAAAGGGATCATGCAGAGAGCCAGTCCCACGCCGCACATCCCAAGGAAGTTATGTGAAAGGATTCCTGCCGCCACGGCGGCCGCCACCAGCAAAATCTCGGCGGTGTCACGGCGGTTCCAGTGTTCCTCGCGTCCTAATATCCCCAACGCCGCCCAAACGATCCACGGAAGAATCTGCGCGGCGGCATATTCCGACAGCGCCCCACGCACCCACACATCACACATCAAATAAGGCGACATCAGCCAGCCGATTGCGCACAACAGGCCCGGCCGCAGTGCCGTCGTGCCACTTCCCCCTGCCCCGCACCACAACCGCTCGCCGGCACAATACACACCGGCCGCTCCCAAGACCAACCACGCGAGAAGATTCAGGCGAACGGCCGCTGCCGGGGTTCCGACAAGCAGCAGCCATGCCGCCGACAGCCAATGGAACAACGGCGAATAAAAGGAAAAAATCGGATAGCCGTAGCCCCAGTCGAATCCGGGAATCCAGCGGGCATCCCACAAGCCGCACCGCCATGCTTCAGCGACGCCGAGCGCGCGGTGCAACTCCGCCAGCTGCGTGTGGACTTGCCAATAGGCATTCGGCGGCCACGAAATCGGACGCATCCAAAGGAGGATCAGACATGCGAGCAAAGCCGACGGCCAGAACCGCTTACCCACTCGAAGTCGCCTCCTCACGGTTCGTGAAGTTGTCCCCTTCAGGATTCCGCAAACACTTGCCTGTGCAGGAGTTTGGGACTTGGGCCTGCGACACTTCAACGGATAAAAGAAAGCGCCCATTGCGCGCACCCGATTCTCCTTCGGGTTGCTGTCGCAATCGGCGCTGCAAACAAATCTCAGTGCCGACAGCCAACCGCCGCCGGCAGTTTTCCATGCCGCTTCCGACCGCGAAGTCGGCCGATTAGCCTTTGGCAATCAACGCCTTGACCTCGGCGGTGGTCAGCGAGTTCGGCCGCGAAATGGCAAGGCCGAGTCCGCGGTTCAGAATATTCTGCGCCGTCAGGCCCATCGCCCGCGATACGGCAAACAACACCGTGTAGTAGCTGAACTCGGTCAGGCCAAAGTGATAGAGCAAAGCGCCCGAACCGGCATCCACGTTGGGCCACGGATTCTTTGCCTTCCCATGTTCTTTCAGGACGCCCGGCACCACGCGGTACATTGCGTCCACAATGCGGAAGACCTCGTCGTCGGGGCAGGCGCGCAGACCAAACTCGCGGAAGCACGTGAATCGCGGGTCGGTGGCGCGCAGCACGGCATGTCCGTAGCCCGGCACGACCTGTCCGCTGTTGAGGTGATCCCACGTGAATTGTTTCAATTGCTCATCGGTGGGAACACCGCCGAACTTCTTTTTGATTTCGAGCACAAAATGCAAACACTCCTGATTGGCCAGACCGTGGAGCGGACCGGCGAGGCCGTTCCAGCCGGCCGTGACGGCATAATACATGTCCGACAGGGCGGAACTGACGGTGTGGCAGGTATAGGCGCTGACGTTGCCGCCCTCGTGGTCGCAATGCAGGGTCAGATAGAGGCGCATCAGATTGGCAAACTCACCCGTGGGGTCAGGCACGCCCAACATACGGGCATAATTGGCCGCCCAGTCCAGCTTGGGGTCGGGCGGAATCAAATCGCCCTTGTCAAAGCGCGTTCGATAGACAGCGGCAGCGACGCCCGGCAGACGGGCGAGGAGCCGAACCGAGTCCTCATACATCCAAAGCCAATAATCTGTCTTCTTCATGCCCTCTTCGTAGTGCTTGCGGAACAACGACTCGCATTCCATTGAGAGAACACCGACCGAAAGCATCGCCATGGGATGAGAGTCGCGCGGCATGGCGCGAAGTACTTCAATGACATAATGGGGGATTTGCGCATGAGCGGCCCATTCCGCCTGAACCTCGCGCAACGCATCGGCGTCAGGCAACTCGCCGGTCAGAAGCAAATACCAGATCTCTTCAGGCAGGCGGTTGGCAATTTCACTGATGGGATGGTCGCGGATGATCAAGCCCTTGTCGGGATCCACCATGGATGTGTCGCAGACCATGGCGTTGACACCGCGCAGGCCGCCGTAGATTTGACTCACGGTGACTTGGGCAACCGGCTTGTCGCCATGGGCTTTGACCAACGCGGCCACATCGTCGCGCATGGCTTGGATTTGGGCTGCCAGTTTCTCTTTGAGTGGTGCCATAGTAACCACCTCCTGATAGGATCATATATTTCAGGCGCCAAGGCCTATTCCTCATGGTAAATGGGCGTTTTTGATGTGAAAGCCGGAATGAATGCTTTTTCTATGCGTATGGATCCGCCATGCATTTTTACCTTGAACCAACATAAAACGGAATCCCACAGGCCAAAACATCATGATTATTCCTGAAATCGGCTTTTCCGTGTCAAGCAAGACCGAACAAAAAAACATTTTTTCTAACCGACATCCGAAGGGCCTGCGTCAGTTTCAAGATTTTGCCTTGTTGGGTTAGCTGGCGGCGCTCATAAGACCGTCCGCAGAATCCGTGGAGACGGCAGATGATGGACCATGCGGTGTGGAGGGACGCCTTCCACGGCGTCCGAAACCCTTTTGCGATGGGGGGAATGCGATGCGGTCGGGACGGAACCCGGCCCATTTGGAGTCGGCGGGCTCCACGTTTTTCACCATAATATTTTTAGATCGCGCGAGTCGTGCTGGCGCTTTGCTTTGAATCCGCCCCCTTGCGCGCTTCGCAAATCCGCATTTGACAGTATGCCTGAAAGCGGGCAGTAATGTGGCTCGTTGTATTTCGCGCAGGCCGTCTGTCCGGCATAGCGGCCATGGTTTTCGACCCTCTGCTTTCCGGAAAGGACCATGCTTACCGATAATATACTCGATCTGATCGGCAATACGCCCTTGCTGCGTTTGAAAGGGGAGAATATCTACGCCAAGGCGGAGTTTCTCAATCCCGGCGGAAGCATCAAGGACCGCGTCGCGCGTGCCATGATCGAAGGGGCCGAGCGGCGGGGCAAACTGCGCCCGGATTCAATCATCATGGAGCCGACGTCGGGCAACACGGGCATTGGCGTAGCGCTGGTCGGGCGGCTGAAAGGCTACACCGTCCGGATTGTCATGCCCGAAGGCATGAGCGTGGAGCGCAAGAAGTTGATTCGTGCTTTGGGCGCCGAGTTGATCCTAACGCCCGACGCCGAAGGGATCGCCGGAGCGGTCCGACGCGTGCGTGAATTGGCGGCGGCCGACCCGCGGATCTATGTACCCCAGCAATTTGAAAACTCCGACAATCCCAAGTGCCACTACGACGAAACAGCCCATGAACTGTGGCGCCAGATGACGGGCGAGGTGGACTGCTTCGTGGCCGGAGTCGGCAGCGGCGGAACGCTGCAGGGCGTGGGGACATTTCTGCGCGAGCGCCGGCCGACGGTTCGCATCGTGGCGGTCGAGCCGAAAAACGTTTCGGCGCTTTTGGGCCACGAGCCGGGCCTGCATCAAATCCAAGGCATTGGCGACGGCTTCATTCCGGCCATTCTGGACGTGAATCTGGTGGATGATGTCATCGAGGTCAGCGACGAAGACGCCATCGAGACCACGCGCCAGCTGGGGCGCGACTATGGCTTGCTGGTCGGCATTTCGTCGGGCGCTAATGTCTGGGCCGCCCGCCAAATGGCCCGCCGCATCAAGGGCAACATCGCCACGGTCTTGCCCGACCGCGCTGAGCGCTATTTCAGCACGGCTTTGCTGTGAAACCTCGCGGCCGGGCATCCTGAACCGCGGTGTGCTGTTTGGCTTGGCGATAACGGGTTGTCAGTGAAACTGTCCGCCTGCACGAGGGTTCTGCGATTTAGCGCGGCCAATTGGGCATCATCCAACTTATCATGCATTTATCGAGGCATCCCGCCATGCGAAAACACCGGCTTACGCGTCGCGCATTTTTCCAACGGACATTGCCTGCGACAGCGGCATCTGCGGCTGCCGCTGGTGTTTTTCGACAGGCTGGTTCCGCCGCAACGTCCGCCCGTCCGGCCCGGCCCAATGTCGTCCTTATTCTTGCCGACGATCTGGGATGGACAGACCTCGCCTGCTACGGAAGCGATTTGCACGAAACGCCGCATCTCGACCGCCTTGCGCGCGACGGCATGCGGTTCACCCAAAACTATTCCGCCTGCACGGTCTGTTCGCCCACACGCGCCGCGCTCATGACCGGCAAGTATCCGGCCCGGCTTCACATCACCGACTGGATTCCCGGTCAGATGCCGGACAATCCGAAGCTGCTTGTGCCCGACTGGACCAAGTATCTGCCGCTGGAAGAAGTCACCCTCGCCGAGCGGTTCAAAGCCGCCGGCTACACGACCGCGAGCATCGGCAAATGGCATCTCGGCACGGAGGAGTATTATCCGGAGAAGCAGGGCTTTGATCTGAACATCGCCGGCACAGACAAGGCAGCGCCACCCAGCTACCTTGCGCCATGGAAAATCCCAACCCTCGCCGAAGGCAAGGACGGCGACTATCTGACGGACCGGCTGGGCGAAGAAGCCGTGAAGTTTATCGAGCGGACAAAGGACCGCCCGTTCTTTCTCTACCTGCCCCACTTTGCAGTCCACACGCCGATACAGGGCCGGCCCGACCTCGTGGAAAAATACAAGGCCAAGATCAAGCCCGGTCTCACGCACACCAACCCTGCCTATGCCGCCATGGTCGAAAGTATGGACGCCACGCTGGGCTGCATCCGCGAAACACTCCAGCGGCTCGGTCTGGCCGACCGCACGATTATCCTGTTCACCTCCGACAACGGCGGGCGAATTCCGACAACCTCGAACAAGCCGCTGCGTTATGGCAAAGCATCAGCCTACGAGGGCGGCGTGCGTGTGCCCTTGATCATCCATTGGCCGGGGGTCACGCAACCCGGAAGTGTTTCGGACACACCCACAATCACCATGGACCTCTTTTCCTCGCTGGTGGAAATATGCGGCCTGCCCGACGCGCCGAACGCCGTGTCCCATTCGCTGCGGCGGAATCGCGCCATGACGGGCTCGATCTCGAGCTGCGCCGCGGTGCGCGCGCGCTTCATGCGCTTCTCGGTGACCACGCCGTCGGCGAAGTACTGCGCGCTCATGCTGACGCAGCCCATGTAGAGGCTCTCGAGCCGCTTGGCCGCGAGGCCTTCGCCGATGATCAGTTCGGTGCTGCCGCCGCCGATGTCGATCACCAGCCGGTGGCCGCCCTCGCTCGGCGTGGTGTTGGCCACGCCGAGGTAGATCAGGCGCGCTTCCTCGACGCCGGAGATG
>JAOAGV010000041.1 GCA_026415575.1 Candidatus Sumerlaeia bacterium | reverse complement strand
CCTTTGGTATCAGTTTCCGCTGTATGCACCGGCGGTGGTCTGGACTGTCGCCGGCGCAGCAGAAATCGAACGTTGGTTGCGCGCACGGGGGAAACGCAACGCGTTTGCCCATCGGGCGCTGCCGTCTGCGCTGGTGCTGCTGATTCTGGTTCAGGCAGCTGTCCCCTGGCGCGGGCTGGTTTGGGCGGCAATACAGCCGGAGGATTCGCCACACCGGGACGTCAAACACTACAAGGCCATCGGGCGGTTTCTGGCCGGCTATGCGCAACCGGACAATGTCGTGGCCTCGCTCGAGGTGGGATTAATCGCCTATTATTCCAACTGCCGCATGCTCGACCTGACGGGTTTGACCACGCAACTTTCCGAAGCCGAGCGCCGGATGAACCCGCTGGAATTGGTTCTCAGCCGAAGAGCGGATTTTTTGGTCATGGAAAAATGGATATACGACCGGCAGCCGGCGGACGTGCGCACGCGGTTTGAACAGGACTATCGGCCGCTCGAGGCGGCGCCGGTTCTTGACTTTGCGCACGAGGTCTTGGTAATGGAGCGACTGGATTCGGCAAGGCGCAGCCAACTGCCCGGCGCCGCATAAAAACAGCGCAGGGCCGCGTCCACTTCGCGCATTTTGTCCACACCATCCATCGCCTCGGAGCAGCCTATGCGCATTCTCGTCACCGGAGCCAGCAGCCAGACGGGCAGTCTCGCGGTGCGCGCGTTGGTGGGGGCGGGCCATGCGGTTCGCTGTCTCGTGCGGCGCGAGGAAGGACGGAAGTTCCTGCCGGCGCGGGCGGTAGAATTTGTTCCCGGCAATCTCGAACAGGCGGAGAGTTTGCGGGGAGCGCTTGAAGGCGTTGAGGCCGTTGCGCACATTGCCCACATCCGGTTTGCACCGGCGGTGATTGGCGCGTGCGAGGCAAGGGGCGTGCCACGCGTAATTTTTTTCTCCTCGACGCGGCGCTTCACGCAATTTGACTGCGAGAGCGCCCGTCAAGTACGCAACGGCGAAGCGGCCATCGAGCAGAGCCGGCTGGAGTGGACCATCCTGCGGCCCTCGATGATTTACGGCAGTTCGCGCGACAACAACATTTCAAAACTGATCGCCTATTTTCGCCGTCACCGTCTTTTTCCGCTCGTTGGCGGCGGGTGCAATCTGGTGCAGCCGGTTTTCACGCTCGATGTTGTGGCGGCGCTACTCGAGGCCTTGCAGCGCCCGGTCTCGGTTCGGAAAATCTACACGCTGGCGGGACCGGAAGCGCTAACCTACAGGCAGATGATCGAGTCGGTGTGTGCGGCGCTGGGCCGGCGGCCGATTTTTATTCCCGTGCCCCTTGCCCCGATGCTCTGGGCCGCCCGATGTCACGAGAGGCTGTCGCGCCGCCCGCGCGTGACGGTCGAGCAAATCCAACGCCTCGCCGAAGACAAGACATTCGATATTTCCGACGCCCGGCGCGACCTCGGTTTTTCTCCTGTCCCGTTTGCCGAAGGCATCCGCCGACAGGTCGCCGGCGAAATTGAACGATTGTGGAACGAGTCACAACCCAATCCGGAGGAACAACCATGCCATTGCACTCGGTAACACGCCGTACGTTTATGCAAGTCGCTGCCGGGGGAGCGCTTGCAGCTCCCTCGGCCGCCGCCGCAGCCCAACCCGCCGCTCCGCCCGCCATCCCGCTGGGTCTGGACACCTACTCCATTCGCGACACGCGCTGGAATGTGTTTCAGATGCTGGATTACGCGGCGCGGCACAAACTCGACATGATTCAGGCAACGTGGGCCAACTTCCAAAGCACCGAGCCGGCCTATCTGGAGAAGGTCAAGGACTACGCCGCACGGCTCGGTGTGGCGCTCGAAATCGGTTACGGCTGCATCTGTCCCGTTTCCAAACGCTGGAATCCCAAACAGGGCGACCCGCGGACGTATATCCTGACTGCCGTGCGCGCGGCCAAAATTCTCGGCGCCAAAGTCATCAAGTGCTACGCCGGCAATGCAGACGACCGCACCAGTGCCGAGTCGGTCGCCGCTCAGATCGAGGCGACGGCCAAGGCGATCCGGTCGGTTCGCGCGGAATTGCTCGACGCGGGCGTCAGAATCGCCCTCGAAAATCACGGCGACTTGCTGGCACGCGACGTTAAGGCCGTCATCGAAGAAGCGGGGAAGGACGTCGCCGGCAGCAACCTTGATACGGGCAATCCGGTCATGGGCGCCGAAGACCCGCTCGCGGCGCTTGAGATACTTGGCCCCTATGTCATCGCGACGCACATTCGCGATGCGATTGTCTGCGAGCATCCGCGCGGCGCCGCGGCGCAGTGGGTGGCTCTGGGCGACGGGGTGATAGACTGGAAGGCGTTTGTCGCGCGGTTTGCAGAACTCTGCCCCGGCGTTCCATTTCAACTGGAGATCATCACAGGCACGACAAAAGTTGTTCCGTATCTGGAAGATGATTTCTGGAAGATTGCGCCGAACATACCCGCATCGGATTTGGCGCGGTTCGTGAGACTGGCGCGGCGGGGCGGGGCGATGTCCGAGAACATCGCGGCCGCCCTCGCGGCACCGCCTGCGCCGGCATCCAAGACCTCTCAGGCGGACAAACAGCTGGCCGAGGTCGAGCGCAGCCTCGAATATGCCAAGAAAACCCTCGGATTGGGAATTCGGTGGAAAACGTAATCGCAGAGCAATCGCAGGTCGGAAAAAAATTGCGTTGTGCAGGTCGCACAGGCTTGCAAACGTTGATTGATTGGCGACGGGGCCGACGGGGCAAATAATCTGCATGGAAGGGAAAACAAACTCCACTTCCGTTCCCGGAAGGATGGCCAGTCGCTTGCGAATTTCTTGCGGGATGGTGACTTGCCCATTCGATGTAACTTTCATGGCCGCCTTTTCAATCTTACTCCCACCAGCAATATTGCCCGCTGATGCCATCAAGCAATAAAGTATGCGACCAGCGGTGAATCTTCTATTTTCCATTAGGATCTTGCGGCAATGGAAAAAATCCTTGCATTAACCTCGTTCGGAGTCTATGCGTGGTTGACGTGCCGACGGACGATATAACATGCACATAATCAATCGCATCCAGACACCTTGATTAATCAGGGGAAAAGCCAAAAGCAGTCCATAGGGAAGGAGAGAACAATTATGCGCAGCACCCCCATCGGTATCGCGATGCTCAACGACGAGCGCAAGCATGTATGGGAAAAGAACAATCCCATGAACATGAAAGTGGTTCAGAAATGGGCGCAGATACTGAAAAAGCAATTAAAGAACCTCGACGGCAGTGCGCCGGAGATTGTCATCGGTTCGGAGATCATCACATCGGTGCGAACGGCGCAGAAGGTGGGCGAGCAACTGTCCCGCGCCAACTGCAAGTCGGTCATCATGTGCTACAATGTATGGAACTTTCCTTATCTCGTATGGCCGTTTGTCAATAGCGTCGGCTGCCACGTTCCCATCCTCAGTCTCTCAAACAACAACGGGGAGTATCCGGGCAACGTCGGGCTTCTGGCCACCGATGGAGCGCTGCGGCAGGCGGGGGTGCGCACGCACCGGATTGTCGGCGAAATGGACGATGCCGGGACGGTCACCAAGGTGGTGGACTGGATTCGGGCCGCGCAGGCGGTTACCACAATCCGCAACGAAGTCTATGGTCTATACGGCGGTCACTCGATGGGCATGGAAACGGGCTTCTATCACCTTACACCGACGCTCAAGTCGCTCGGCACCACCGCCTATCAGATTGACCAGCTCTGGCTGGTCGAGAAGATGAAGACGGTGGACGAGAAGGAGGTCGAGCGGGGCTTTCGCTGGTTGGGCAAAATGCTCGGCGACCGAATTCTTTACGACGGCAAGATGCTGACGCCCGAAACGCTCAAGACGCAAATTCGCCTGTATCTGGCGATGGAAAAGGTGAACGAGGAGCAGGGGTTCGACTTCTGCGGTCTCAAGGGCCAGCGCGAACTGACCGAATATGTCTGCCTCGGCGATGTGCCCGAAATGTTGATGAACGATCCGTACGACTGGCGCGGGTGCAAGGAGCCGACCGTCTGTGCGACCGAGGCCGACGCCTATGCCGCCCTCACCATGCAATTGATGAAGTATGTCAGCGGCGGCCTGCCCACGCTTTTTATGGACGTGCGCCTCTACCATCCCGACAAGGACCTGTGGGACTGGTGTAACAGCGGCAATCATGCCTCGTGGTATGCGGCGCAGAGTATGGACCCGAAGGAGAACTTCGAGAAGGTCCATTTGCATCCGGCACTGGAGTTTTACTTTAAGGCCGGCGGCGCGTCGGTCGAGTTCGACGCCAAACCGGGCGAGATGACCTTTGCGCGGCTGGGACTGTGGGACGAAAAACCATTCATGGCGATCATGCGCGGCGAAAGTATCGCCTTGTCCGAGGCCGAGCGGCGGGCGATCAACGCGCAGACCAACCCGACGTGGCCGCATGTCCATGCGCGGCTGCGCTGCTCGTTCGAGGAGTTTCTGGCGGTGTTCCCGTGCAACCATGTTCTGGGGGTTACGGGCAATCGCGTGCGTGCTCTGACCTATTTGTGCGAAATAGCCGGAATTGCCCCGGTGGTGCTGGGCGGCGACGGCACGTCGCGCATTCCGCCGATTTGGGAACGGGTATAAAGGCGGATAAGCGGGATTTCCACCACGACAGCAGCGCAAGGCAGGGTTGGGCAATCGTTTTGGCGCATCCAGACCAACCCCTATCCGAGGGGTTGACGATAAGAATGTTATCGGGACTGGAACCATTCTGACCGCCAAGAGCGGCCAACCTCAACAAGGAAGGAGAACATGCCATGCGCATGCAGGGAGGGATTGCCTTGGCCGCGCTTCTTTGCGCGGCGCCGGTATGGGCACAACCGGGAACCCTGAGCTATCAGGGAAGCTTGCTCAACTCGAATGGTACCGCGGTGGCCAATGGGGACTACAAGATGTTTTTCGGGCTGTACAACATGGCCACAGGCGGCACATGCCTCTGGTCAGAAGTGGAGAATCCCGCATCCGTAACCAACGGGCTGTTTTCGGTAATCCTTGGCGACAATATAAACCCAACACGCGAGTTTACAGAGAACCCGAACCTGTGGTTGGAAGTGCGCGTTGACATGAATCGGAATGGAACGTTCGAGTCCAACGAAGTGTATTCCCCCCGCCAGCGGCTGGCCGGCACGGCGTGGCAATCCCACAGGATCCAGCCCAATTCCGAGTGTCCTAATGTGATTGGAGGCTATTTTAGCAACTCGGCCGGCTCGGGGCAAGGCGTCACCATCGGCGGGGGCAGGAACAATTCCGCCACAGGGCTTTACGCTGTTGTGGGAGGGGGGTATTGGAACTACGCCACCAATTATTACGCTACAGTTGCCGGGGGGACAAATAACATCGCTTCGGGGCTTAGCTCAATGGCTGCGGGGGCCGGCGCCCGAGCCATACACGACAACTCGTTCGTTTGGAGCGACGGAAACTACGCCAATTCCTCGAGGGATTCGCAGTTTTTTGTTCGGGCAGGAAACGGGATGGTCGTTGGCATTTCCCCATTGACCTATGAAGCTCAATTGCAGGTCACCTGCGACGGCAACGGGAACAAGCCTCATCTCTATCTCTGGGAAGAGGAGCGCAACGACTATGTTCGATTGCGGATGGCCAATGGCGGCGCTGAAACCAATTATTGGGACTTGGCGTCTAAAGAAGGCGTTTTCGGCATTTACTATCAAGGCGCTGCCACCAATATTCTCACCCTGACTCCCGGGAATTCGACCAATTTGATGGTAATGAGCAACGGTGCACGACTGAGCACCGGCGGAGCGTGGATCAACTCGTCCGACCGCGCGGCCAAAGCCAACTTCGCCGCCGTGAACGGACGTGAGATTCTTGACCGGGTTGCCGCCCTGCCTGTTACGACTTGGAACTACAAAGGCGAGCCGGCGCGAGTTCGCCATATGGGGCCGACGGCCCAGGATTTTTCCGCCGCATTCGGCCTTGGCAGCGACGACAAAACCATTTCCACCCTCGATGCCGATGGCGTCGCTCTGGCGGCCATCCAAGGCCTTCACCAAATGGTTTTGGAGCAAAGCGCCCAAATTGTCCGGCTGGAATCGCAGAAAGAGGAACAGGCGGGGCAGATTGTGGCGCTTCAGCAACAAAATGCCCAGTTGCAAATTCGACTTGCCGCCCTCGAAGCCGCGATTCTAAATGGCCGTTGATGGGTTGCGAGGGAAAAGCGTTGAGGTTTATGAGTTGGGGAAAAAAAGCAGTTGCCGTATTGCTCGGATTGGCGTCAGCGGCCATGTGGGCTCACACCGTTCATGCCATTCCGGCACGCGGGCTGCCAACAGCCTTTTCTACTTCTGCTGCCTCGGATAGCGCATACGGGCGCTCCTCTGGAAGAACGAGCGAACAGAATCTATGGACCTGCTGGCTTGACGGTGCACCGGTTCACAAAAAGCCGCTGCCGGCTCCGAACATTGTGGCCAAAGTGGCGCGCGCCGGCCAAGTGTTTCAGGCCGAAACAGTCGAAGCAACACCCTTCGGCACGGAATGGCTTCGCCTGCGGTCGGGCGAGACCGGTACGCCGCTGTGGGTGCCTTTGGCCTATGTGCGGCGCGTGGCGCCCGAAAATGCCATGGGGGGCGACCTGCCCATCGGCCGTGAGCAAATCGGCCCCTATCACGGGCTTCCCTTGGACTATTGCCCGAGCGATCTGGTGCTGCTGCCTGCGCGCTACTGCTTCAATGACGAGCCACAGCGTCTGCGCGCCGAGGCCGCAGAGGCCTGCCGGCGCTTGTTGGACGCGGCCCAGCAGGAATCGGGGCTGCGAATTCGCGTGCTGTCGGCTTTCCGGTCCGCCCAAACACAAGCCTATTTATGCCGCCGGAAAATCTCGGCCGCCGGTATCGAGCAGCGCGACGTGGCGCGTCCCGGCCACAGCGAGCACCAACTGGGAACCGCCGTGGATTTGACGGCCGCCAATGGTCTGCACCTGCTGAACGAACGTTTCGGTGAAACGCGCGAGGGACGCTGGCTGGCGGAGAACTGCCGCCGGTTCGGATTTGTGCAGAGCTACTCTCGCGCCCGAGCTTTTCGCGAGGGCACCCCTTATGAGCCATGGCATTTTCGATATGTCGGACGGCTGAATGTGGAAAGGTTTGAAAGGACGCTGAATGAGCGATGAGGGAGGAAGGAAGGGGAAGGAAGGATGACAAAGAATACAGCCTTGCTTGTCCGTGCCGTCCGTTCCGTCCGCAACGCCCATTTCGATAATGCAGTTTTCGCCTTTGAGCTTACCCATGATTCTGACCATAGACATCGGCAACACCCATACCAATCTTGCGCTGTTCGATGGCGACGCACCCCGCAACGAATGGACTTTCGCCACCGTGCTGCATCGCACCGCCGACGAGTATCTGGTGCTGCTCGATCATTTGCTGGATAAGGCGGCCATCGAGCGGAGCACCCTGGCCGGTGCCGTGGTCGCCTCAGTCGTGCCGCCGCTGACGGCAACATGGCAGACTCTGGCTGCCGCTCTGGTGGGAAGGCAAAACGTTCTGGTAATGGGTGCAGAAACACCGACGGGAATCGAGAACCGCTATCAAAGCCCGCACGACGTGGGGGCGGACCGTTTGGCCAACGCTGTGGCGGCAAAAAAAGTGCTGGGCTGCCCGGTGATTGTCGTGGATTTTGGAACCGCCACCACGCTCGACGTTGTTTCGTGCGAAGGCGCGTATCTGGGCGGCGCAATTCTCCCCGGCCCCGAAATGATGTCCGAATCGCTCTATCGCAAGACGGCGCGCCTGCCGCGCGTTGCAATCGAGGCGCCGAAGCGCGTCATCGGCAACTCGACCGACGCGAGTATGCGGGCGGGTATATTTTTCGGCACGATTGGAGCGATAGATTCGTTGATCGAACGGATTTTTGCCGAATTGGGCGGCCCGTGCCCTGTCATCGCCACCGGCGGCGCGGCGCGGCCGTTTGCCGAAGCCTCGCGCCATATCGGGCACCATGATCCACTTCTGACACTGCGCGGTTTGAACGAGATTTGGAAAATCAACCGGGGAAAGAGTTGACAAACGGGCCGCGATTGCGCGCGCCACAAGGGTGGCTTTGAATCGTCAACCGGCCGCTCCCCCACCCTTTCACGGCTGGGTCTCGCGCACGACCCGCAGAATATCCTCCGGATCAATGCCAACGTCCACTTCCACAGTGCCATCGTCAAAATAGCGGGCGGCATATTGACGCGCCGAGTAAATCAGCGAGCGAACGCGGACGGCGGTCACCGGATTCAGCGCCATGTAATCGCCGACGAGATTTCCATTGCCCGCAGGCAGCGACTCAGCAAAGCGCAACAGTTTCATTCGAGCATCTTGCTGGGCGCGGGCGGCCGCGTTGATGCGTGACTCGCGCGCGCCGCGATCATCCAGCATCCGGCCGCGTCCCGTCTCGATATGGACGGTTGGCGGAATACCGCCGCATGCGTTCAACACCATAATCAGCACACCGATCAGCCCTGCGCGAAGCTTCATCATCAGAACACCTCCGGAACCGGGGCAACATCCCTTTCACACGTTCAAGCAATTCCTACGGAAACGGTTGGACGGGTTGCGGGTCCGGGACCGGCAAGTCGAGTGGATCGGGCCGGCGACATGCCCATCCAAGCGCAAGCAGCCCTACTAGCATTGCCGCAAGTAGATTTGTCCGCAGCCGCCAAATCATTGTGCCGCTCCCGGCTTGGCCGCTGTCCGGCCTGCCGTCGTGAACGAACGGAAGTGTCACGCCTTCGATCGGAAGTTTCAAGGCCCTTTAACCGGCATCCGTGACATTTTTTGTTGATGGGGGTTATTTTGCAAGACCGGGCACTTCTCACGAAATCGAGAGAAAGTTCCCACGGGCAAAAGCAAGCCCCCCACGCAATGCGGGAAAAATCCCTCACACACAGCGCCAAGAGATTTGGAATGCGGCAGCCATGCCGATGCTTTCTTTCGTGACAGACCCAAACCCACCAAGTGTGGGTTCTCTCCGCAGCGCCGACGCTTTGTCTGACAATGGAAGATTTCTGCAAAGCGGCAGCATGGCTGCCGCAGTCCAAGGCGTACGCCGATTTGTGCATAATGACAAGGGCGCTGCCTCAGGTCTTTTGCTTTTCACCCTTCCAGCCCCAAAAGGCCACGGTATAATCCAATGAGATTCGCCCGATTTCGAGGGAAACGCCCGTTCCCGCCTACCGCCTTAGCGGGGTTTTCCGTCCTGACTTAGGATGTCGGCGCTTTTGGCGCGGAACTTTCGCAACCACGCAGCCGTGATCGCCGCCGCCAGATTGCCCTTCTGGTTCTCCAGCTGCTCGATTGTCTTGCCCCAATAAAAGCTGATCCAGCCGTCGGCGTGTTTGCGCGAGCCGTCCACAAATTCGAGCAACTCGTCGGCGCTGCACTTTAGTGGAAACATTTCTTCGACCACCAGCGGCTTGCCCGTGTCGTATTTCGCCAGAGCCGCTAAAGCCTTGGGAATCTCGCCTTTTTCCGGATAGAAATGGACGCTGTAGAAGTCGAGATTTTCGCCGACCTCTTTGGACGAAAAAAATGGCTTGGCGTTGGGCCAAACCAACACCCAGGGGATTTCGCCGACTGTGATCATGTGGCGCTTGTCCACTTTCCGGATTGCGGCGACGAGATGGTCCACCCACGCGCGGGCGACTTCGACGTTGGTGCGCCCTTTTGTATCCAGCGTGATGCGCTGGACGAAAAACTTGCCGCCGAGTTCGCCGGTCAGCCAATCGGTCGGGTTTTTGCCGCCGCCGACAATCGGCTCGTTCATCAAGTCGTAGCAAAACACTGCCGGGCTATCGGTGCATGTGCGTGCGATGGCTTCCCAAAACCGTGCCTGCACGGCCCAGCGTGCCGTCTCGTCCATGGTGTCATACCACGCGGGAACATCCTTCTTGTGATAGCAGCCAAGGCCGGTGAGGTCGAGATAGAGCCGGTTTCGCTCGGCAAGATCGAGAAGGCGGGCAAGTTGCCGGAGCGATGCCTCGTTTGCTTTTTCAGGGGTGTCCATGAACTTGCCGACCTGCAGGTGGATGCGGACGGTGTTGGCACCCAAGGCCTTGATCTCGCCGAAATCCTCTTCGACCTTTTGCCATTCGTCCACCCAGTAGTCTTCGATCAGCCGCCCGTTTTCGCTCTCGTCGTGGTCGTAGTTCACTCCCCAGGCCAGAAACCGCCGGCCGCTGTCGGCCATGACAAAGTCGGCGCCGTCGGGGCTGACGCGGATAAACTCCATTTTGGGTTCTCCCGACCGGCAGAGACAGGGGAATGACAGGAGAACGAGCAATGAGCATGCTGCAAATGCAATGGCTGCGCTGCTTTTGACCATCAGTTTTTCCTCCCAAGAATTAGCTGAATATCATCTTTAGAGTCTATCCGAAAACCGTTCGATCGTGGCTTGGGCGTGCCGCCCAAGCATCTTAGCCGGGACGGCCAAGCCACGTTTTCAGATAGGCTCTTAGCCGAAAATAGGAGACCGCTGCAAGGCAGAACTCCAAACGGGCGTTAATTGCTGCGACTCGAATCGTTGTGCGCGGAATCCCTTTCTCCCGCCCAATACCCCACAATGAACGTTATCAAGGTGCCGATGGGATAATGCCACGGCCAGACCAGAATGGGCTGGGCGGCGGGCACGCGGCGTCCCACGACCCATTGAACCAGCACAATTGTCGCCGCAACGGCCGCCACCACAGCCGCTTTGCCCCATTGCCGCCGAAATCGGACGAACGCCGTTGCCGCCAGCACTGCCGCCGCTACCGGCACAATCCACAACGCCGCCCCCGCATGATGCTCAAGCGAAAACACGGCCAGCATCGCCAACGGGACTCCCCATACCAGACCCAAGTCATTTCGCCGGGTCGGCAGAAAAGCGAGCAGAAACGTTCCCAGCAATGGGCCATACGTGTAAGCGGTGACCGCAAGGGCAAATTGAATCAGGTCTCCGTATCGCTGCTTCAGCGTTTCGCAAGAAAAGGCGAACAAAGCCAACGCCACGCCCCAGAACACCACCAAGATGCGCGAGGCCGGCACCTCGCGTCCGGGCGCAACCAGACGGCGGGTCAGTCCAGTCGGCAAATTGGACAGCGTCGTTTGCGCCAGAGCCGCCAGCACGGAGTCAATGGTGGAGATGGCGGCTGCAAACACCGCCGCCATGACCAAGCCCGAAATCCCCCGCGGCAAAACATCCACGATGAACACCGCGAAAATCTGGTCGGCCCGGTCGGCCACCACGACCTGCTCGGCCGGTGTAAGCGGATGATGCTGGTAATACACATACAAACCGGCTCCGATCACCAACAAGGCCAGCACAATCAGCTGCGATGCGCTCGACGCGATGATCGCCTTGCGCGCATCGCCCGCCGTGCGGCAGGTGAACATCCTCTGGGCGTTCAGCTGGTCGGTGCCGTGCGAGGCCAGAGTCAGCCAGACGGTTGCCAGCAGTCCGCACCAAAGCGTATAGGCTTTTTGTGTGTCCAGCGTCGTGTCAATCAGGCGCAGTTTGCCTGCCGCGTGGCTTTCGCGAAAGACTTGAAGCAGTCCCCCCTCGACGGCGGAAGAAATATACATCAGCGCAAGGACGGCGCCGACGACAAACAGGATGAATTGGATAAAGTCCGTCCAGATGACCGTCCGGATGCCGCCCAGCCACGTCCACAAAACGGCGAACACCATCATGAGCACGATGGACATGCGAATGTCCTTTCCGGTGACGACTTGAAAGGCCAAAGCAGCGATATAGACGCGCACGCCCTGGCCGAGCACCGCGCCGATCATAAACAGGAGCGTGGTCAGCTTTCGGACGCGTGGGCCGAGCCGGTTGCCCATGTATTCGTACGGCGAGTAGATTTCACGCTCATAGAAGGCGGGCACAAAAAAGATGCCGATCAAAATCCGCGCCAGAATTGTCCCGATGGCCAGTTGGAGATAGGTAAAATTGCCCCCGGCTTTGAACACCATGGCGGGAACGATCAGGAACGTTGCCGTGCTGAGCTCGGTGGCGATGATCGAACCCCAGACGGCGATCCACGGCAGTTTGCGCCCGCCGAGGAAGAAGTCGCGAATAGTGGCCGGCCGGCCGGCAAGCGCTGCGCCGAGAACGGTCGTAAAGATCAGGTAGGCCGCCACAACTGCCCAGTCCAAGAGCGTAAAGCGGCGGGAGATTTCGGCGAGGGCTTCGGCCAACGTCGGCGGCGAAGGGGCGATTGCAGATTGCGGGTCGCGGATTGTGGCTTGCGGCGCCGGAGCCGTTGCACCCGACGGGGCAACGGCCGAGGTCGCAGCAGAAGGCGATGTCGAACTGCCCGCAGCTTCGGCCGCCGCAGGATGCGTTCCCCATCCCGCGGCGAGAAAAGCAAACCATAGGATACCTGCAATCCTCGCAATCATCACAAGAAGGGTATGGTGCCTGCGGGCATTGTTGACCTCGGAATTTCCTCGTCGTTTTTTCGTGCCGTGTTCAAAAGCAATTTGAACGCTTCCACAACATTCAGTTTCGTTTCCCTCATATTCTTTCCAGTTAAAAACCACTCTCGAACATCAGGTACCTTAGCGGAATGATTAGCCGCTACGCCTATGAGAAACACTGGTTCATACTTCTTCTTTACACAGGCAGTTCACGCCTTCTCGGACACGTCCACCCACTCGATGCCCGCTTTTTTCAGCGCGTAGCCGACTTCTTTCCGATAGTCGCCGTAGCACATCATCCAGTGGAAGCCGACCATGTTCTCCAGCAGCTTTTTCATGTCGCCCTCAATCGTGACGTCCACTTGATCGCGGCAGATGTGCATGAACGGCGTTTTCAACGTCTTGCCCGTGAAGCCCAGCCAGCGTTTGAAGTTAAAATCGGGGTCAATCATGGTGATGCGTTCGCCGACTTCCATATCCACTTTCGGCGCCGCGCCATAGTCCGACTCGAAGTGTGTCATGACGCGAACGCGGTCGAAACGGCGGCCGTCGAGTTTGCGCGGTCCCGTGCAATGGGCCACGGTCACGATGCCGTCGTGCGGATAGGTCGGATCGTTGAGGAACACCGGCAACCCGGAGATATGATGCAGCAACACGCCCGAAGGGATAACGACAAAATCCGACTCGCAGAAGGCCATATAGCCTTCGTCGTTGAGCAGCATCAGGGGCAGACAGGCGGTCGTTTCGGAAATCGGCATGATCGTGCCCATGCAATGATGGACGGTTATGGCATTGGTTTGATGCTGGGCCATCAGGTCTTTGAAAACATTGGTCAGCAGGAATGCATTGACGACATACTTGCGCTCGGTTTCAAGCTTGACGCCCCGGTCGGCCAAAAAGGCCTTGGCTTGGGCCTCGGCCAGAGCCGTGCGCTTCGAGTCGGCCCGCGCGGCTTTGATCCGTTCGCCCAATTCGGGATAGCCGACCGGAATCAGTTCCATGTGCCATTTTTCACGCGTCAGTTGAGGCGCCTTCTTGCCGCCGGCCGCCCAACCGCCCGCATCGCCGATGCACACGATCTTCTGGCCCATGGCGTTTTTCAAGCCGTGCAGCGCGCGCAGCCGCCAGAGAACGGCGTCGAAACTGTCTACCACGACATCGTGGGGGTCCATACCCGGCTGTCCGTATTCGTCCACCGTCTTGCGCAGGAAGCGCGGGTGGGCAATTTCATACCACAGATACACCGGGCCGGAAAGGTGCCGCACAAACATGATGGTCGGCCGCGCCGGATCACATAGCGCTTCGAGCGTATCCACCCCGGCGCCTGAGGCGCAGAGCAGGAGAACGTCGTAGGATTCGGCGCGAACAGCGGCCGCCTCTGTTTTGTTGGCCACGGTGCTGACGGGCAGGATCTTCGGATTGAACTCGGCCTTTTTCTGCATGGCTGCCAGCTGGTCGGTCAGCACGCGGACCTCTTTGTCCACGTCCTCCTTGGTCATTATGCCGCCCCAGTTACGCCAGCTGGTCTGCGGACGGCGCTTGCTGATGTCATAGGTAAGAACCGGTTTAACCACCAGCTGCTTTTTGGGTAGAAGCACATGTCCCGAACTCAATTCGGTGCCCCGACCCGAGCCCGGTCGCAAAGCCCACGCGCCGATGGCCGTCGTTCCCAGTCCCATAAAGAATGAGCGCCGGCTTACGCCGCCCTCGCCCGACCATTGAAGGCCGGGAATGCGCGGCACCGAATGGCCGCAGCAACCGCTAATGGGTGCATTCTCGAACCGAATGTCTCCTGCCATTTGGCTTTTCCTCCGTTCAGATTCGATGGGCAACAGTCAGCGCCCAATCGTTCAAAACCAGGCATAGGATTTGGGATTGCAGAAAATCAAGCGGTGTTTTTAGGAGTAAAGGCGTCGGAGTATTTCAAAAAACTTCTCGCAAAGACGCCAAGCTTGCAAAAAAACCGGATTGAAGGCCAAGTGAGCGGGTCGCTCCTTTGAGACCGCGGGGCCCGAATGTTTCTAGATCTACCAGAATAAAAGAAGACCTTTGCGCCATGGCGGCTTTGCGCGAGGCCATTTCCGGGGAAATCAGGGATAGGGGACCATTGCACGATTTTCATTTGAACTGGAAAATCACCTGCGACAGGGTCGCCTTTGCGTCGGCCGTTGTGGCAACATCGGCCGTATTGCTGTCGCAATAGCGGCCGGACAGGGTCCATGCGAGGGCACAGGGAACATTATGGTCCGCAGCAGGCAAATTATAGTTCCGCTCGTTCCGGCCATGGTGGTGCCCGCTACAGGAGCTTTGTTCTATTTCGTTTGGTTTCCGGGAACTGCGGCAGGCCATGGTTTTTATGCCGCCACGAAAGTTTTCACTCTCGTCTGGCCGACAGTGGCCTACCTTTTTTTCGAGGGCAATCCTCTCTCATTAAAAGGGTTGGATGTTGCGAAACATATTCGCGCTGCGCCGGCGGGGATGGGTTACGGCCTGCTGATTGCCGCAGCCATGCTGTTGCTTTATGCAGCAACGCCGATGGGCGATGAGGTGCGGGCTCATGCCGATGCCATTCGCGGCCGCATTGCCGGTTGGGGCCTCGGAACTCCGGCCCGCTTCATCGCATTCGGTGTCTTTCTTGCCTTTGCCCACTCGCTACTCGAAGAGTATTACTGGCGATGGTATGTGTTCGGGCGGTTGGAGCGAATTGTCCCGCCCGCGGCAGCCTATGGGCTGGCCGGTCTGGCCTTTGCCGCCCACCATTACATCGTGCTGGCTTGCTACTTCCCGTTGGGGATCACTGTACTGTTCGGCACCATCGTCGGCGGTGCGGGAGTATTCTGGTGTTGGCTCTATCGCACCCAGCAAAGTCTGGTGGGAGCATGGCTTTCTCATGCGTGGGCCGACGCCGCTATTTTATATGTTGGCTATGAACTAACCTTCGGATAAAACGATTTGCCATAAAGGCCAACGGTCTTTTCCATGTCCGATTCGACTGCATCTCTGGAAAAAGCCTACCGCAAGGTTGTGACGGCTTGGGCACTGTATGACTGGGCCAACTCGGCGTTTGCCACAACGGTCGTTGCGGCGGTGTTTCCCATTTTCTACCGCAACGTGGCCGCCGCCGATTTGCCACCGGTCACAGCCAGCAGCTACTTCGGCTATACCAACTCGATAGCGATGCTGCTGGTGGCGTTGCTTGCGCCGATTTTGGGCGCGATAGCAGATTATCGCGGTTCGCGCAAACGGTTCCTCGGCACGTTTGCCTTTGTGGGCATTCTGTTCACGGTGGCGATGGTGTTTTTGCGGACAGGGGACTGGTTTCTGGCCTCCTGCCTGTTTATCGGCGGAAATGTGGGATGGGCCGGCGCCAACATTTTTTACGATTCCCTGCTGCCGCATGTGGCACGGGCCGAAGACCTCGATCGCGTGTCGGCGCGCGGCTATGCGCTGGGCTATCTGGGCGGGGGGCTGCTTCTCGCGCTCAATCTGGTCATGATCAAACCCAACTTGATTGGTCTAAAAAAGTTTCCCGGCGTTCCGGACTCCGATTGGGCGGTTCGGTTGTCGTTTGTCAGTGTGGCCGTATGGTGGGCGACTTTTTCGATTCCGCTGTTTCGGCGCGTGAGCGAGCCGCCGGCGGCCGGCTCAGGGCACGAAAAGCAAAATCCGGTGCGCGCCGGCTTTCAGCGCATCCGCCATACGTTTCGGGACATTCGCCGATACCGCGATCTGTTCACTTTCCTGCTGGCCTTCTGGCTTTACAACGACGGGATCGGCACGATCATCCACATGGCGGCAATTTTCGGCAAGGAGATCGGCATCAGCGACGGCCACCTCATCGGGGCGCTGTTGATGACTCAATTTGCCGGTATTCCGTTTGCCATCGCGTTCGGGCGCTTGGCCGGCTGGTTGGGCACCAAGCGTTCGATCATGCTGGCGTTGGGCGGCTACACGGTGATTGCCATTGGCGGGTTTTTCATGCAGACAGCGCTGCACTTCTGGCTTCTGGCACTGGCCGTGGCGACGGTGCAGGGCGGCGCGCAGGCGCTGAGCCGCTCGCTCTATGGCAGTATGACGCCGAAAGCCAAGACCAGCGAGTTCTTTGGGTTTTATGATGTCAGTTCAAAGTTCGCAGGGATTCTCGGCCCGATGGTTTTTGCCGTCGTGGGACAGATGACCGGCTCCAGCCGCTTGAGCATTCTGGCGCTGATCGTGTTTTTTGTCGGCGGGGCGCTGCTGCTCCTGAACGTCAACGAAAATGAAGGCATCCGCATTGCACGTGATGAGGACGCAACGGCACAGTCGCGATCGCTTTGACGCAGAATGCCGGCGAAGCGTGCAACGGATTATGCGGTTTGAAGGTGTGCGGCGTTCCGCTGAAGAACTGTCGCGGCAGCTTTTGTGCAATATGCTAGGGTGTGCACCGTAGCGTTTGCAGTCGTGCGGGGCGTAGTGTCCGCGGACGTTTGTTCCCGGACGCTTGCGGACAACGGGATACCGAAAGCCTTTCGGGTCTTGTCCAAAGGCGGTTTTACTTTTCAAGCTGATGAGAACTGGGAAAAAGCGCGGAAGAAACAGGTCTTCCATCCGGCGTAATCTGGTCTGACCACATTCTTCGCTACTCCAAGGGTCTGGCATGGTATCGCCAAACCGTCCACATACCTGCCGAGGCCGCGGGCCGGCGCGTTTTCCTTTGGTTTGGAGCCATTGACGAGGCCGCCAAAGTCTGGGTCAACGGTAAGCCGGTCGGCATCAGTCCAAAGTCTGTTTTCAAGCCGTTCGAGATTGACGCCACCGAAGCAATCGAGGCCGGCAAGCCCAACATGGTTGCCGTATGCGTTGCAAATCAGACGCTGAATGAACTCGGCACAGGGGGCATCATGGGACCGGTCATGTTCTATCTGCCGGCCGCAGGCAAGGATGCGAAACTCGAAAACGCCAAACCCCTTGGCACGGTCTTTCCCGAATACTGACTGAGCGCATGCAAAGTGCGGGCAGCCTTAAGGGCCAAATCGGCAAAGATCGCCGTGGCTGACCGAGCCGTTGGTGGGATCGTAGGCCAGCGAGAAGTCGTCGCCGTGGCCGTTGTTGGCTGCACAGTCCCAGCTGTTTCGGTCCGGTCCCCACGATTTGAATTCCCACTGCGCGGTGGGAAGTGAAAAAGTGTTGGGCACCTGCTGGCCTGCCCGCCGCCACGTCCATGGATCAAAATAAGGCGGGTTAAACTGGAAGTAATCTTTGATCATGCTGTCGTTATACTGGTTGGCGGCGTCCATGTTGCGCTTGACGTATTCGAACGTGCCGCGCGTGGCTTGCCGTGTGTCGTCCGACATAAAGGCATCCTTGGGCAGCGAGGAAATGTAAGCAATGGGCGTGGTCACCGGCTCAGGCGTCAGAGTTTTCGGATAGTCGTTGTAGTCAAGACGATACGCCTCGAAAGCAGCGGCCAGCGAGCGCATGTCTGCGTACACACGCGAGACCTTGGAGCGCATCTGCGCTTCAAGGAAATTGGGGATCGCTATGGCGGCCAGAATGGCAATAATAGCCACAACGATCAGCAATTCGATGAGGGTGAAAGCACGGCGTTGCATGGGACCAATCCTCCGGCAAATAGGATAAAAACCAATATGTTCGAAGCGATATTAAGCGGCCCGTGACGAAATAATCAAGAACATTTTAAATGCCCGGAAACCGCACCATGCACTGTGGGGCGGCAGGTCGGGGTCAGCCGGTGTAGCTGAGTTTGTGTTTGTAGAAGAGATCGGAATAGCGGTTGCAGACTTCGTTGATTTCGACCTCGGCCTGCTCGGCGGCGGGGATGTTGTTTTGAGTCAGGGCGATGTCCAGTTTCATCATGCCGCGCTTGATCTGCGCAAGATCGCTTTCCTCGAGTTTGCCTTGGTAGCGCTGGACAAAATCGGCGAACATCGCAAGGTCGCGATGGAAGCGCATTTTGATGCGGGTTTCGCGGAGGAACCGGCGGTCTTCCTCGGCCTTTTCTTCGGCGTCGCGCACCGCTTTCTCGGGATCTCCCTCGATCGTCTGGAGATAGCTTTCAATATTGACCGATTGGCTGACACCCGATGTTAAGTCCACCGCGGAGACGCTAAGAATGCCGTTGGCATCAATGGAAAACGTCACTTCAATCACGGGGATTTCGCGGGGGGCCGGCGGGATGCCGGTGAGGCGAAAATGGGCAAGGGTGCGGTTTTCCCGTGCGATCCGGCGCTCGCCCTGCAGCACATGAATCCACACCGATTGCTGGTTGTCCACGACGGTCGTGAACCGCTTCTTGGCCACGGTCGGAATGCTGGCATTTCGGTTGATGAGAGGCGAGAAGATTCCGCCCTCGGTTTCGATGCCCAATGACAAGGGGATGACATCGAGCAGGAGCACTTCCTGAAGGTTGCCGGTCATGATGCCGGCTTGAATGGCGGCGCCCAACGCGACGGCTTCGTCGGGATTGACGCTGCTGGCCGGGTCGCGTCCGAACAGTTCGCGCACCACGTTGCGGACGGCGGGAATGCGCGTCGAGCCGCCGACCAATAGAACCGTCGAGATGTCCTCCGGCTGCAAGCGGGCGTCGCTGAGGGCCTGACGGCACGGAGTTTTAAGACGTTCGAGCAAGGGGGCAATCAACGCCTCGAATTCCTGTCGGGTAAGCGTGCGGGAATAGTGTTTGGGACCGGAAGAGTCGGCAACAATGAAAGGAAGATTGATGGCGGTGGATTCGAGTGTGGACAATTCGCATTTGACGCGCTCGGCCATTTCCATGACGCGCTGGACAGCCGACAGGTCGTTGTTAATGTCAATGCCGGTCTGCTCGCCGATTTCCGTGCGGATAAAATCGAAGAGGGCGCGGTCAATGTCATCGCCGCCCAAGGCGGTATCGCCGCACGTGGAACGCACCTCAATAACGTCTTTTTCGAGGTCGAGAATTGAAATGTCGAAGGTTCCGCCGCCAAAGTCGAACACGGCGACGTGTTCGGATTCACCTCGGCCCAGACCGTAGGCCAGAGCGGCGGCGGGGGTTCGTTAATAATGCGAAGGACTTCGAGACCGGCCATTTCTCCGGCCTTCTTGGTGGCTTGGCGCTGGCTGTCGTTGAAATAAGCGGGGACCGTGACAACGGCTTGGGTTACTTCTTCATCAAGATACGTTTCGGCGCTGGCGCGCATTTTTTTCAGAATTTCTGCCGACACTTCTTCCGGCGAACGGATGATGTCGCCGATTTTCACCCGCACCTGATCCTGCTCGTTGGGCACGAGCTGATAGGGAAATCGGGATTGCTGGGAGGCCACTTCGGAGTAGCGGCGCCCCATGAGGCGCTTGATGGAACGGACGGTTTCGCGGGGGCGGGAAATCAGTTGGCGCTTGGCCAGATCGCCGACGATGACCTGCTGGTTGCTTTCAAAGAGAACCACCGAGGGGGTGGTCTTGTTGCCCTCGGCATTGGGAATGACTTCGGGTTTGTCGCTGCGCAGAATGGCCACGACGGAGTTGGTTGTGCCCAAGTCAATGCCGACGATGGGGAGAGCCATACGTTAGCGCCTCTTGACGAACCGTAAGAGTTTATCGAGCAGGGATTGCTTGGCCGCGGCACCAAGAGCCGTCAGCCGCTCGATGGCCTTTGCGTTGGTGGGGTCCCACTTGAGGATTTCCTGATACGTGGCAATGGCTTTGGACTTGCTGCCGACGGTTTCGTAGATTTCGCCGCGAACGAGGCGGTGGTCAATGTTGTAGGGGTCCAGTTCGATGGCGCGCTGCACGGCGCTGTCGGCCCGGTTCAAGCCTTTGTGGGAGCGCAGCAGGGCCAGAGCAAGCCGGGCATGATAAATGGCCTGCGAGTCGTCGTTTTTAATGGCGGCTTCGAAAAACTCGCAGGCCCGGGCGTAGTCACCGGCGTTGAATAGTTGTTGGCCGCGGGCAAAGGCACGCTGGGCAATGGCGGCGCGCTCGCGCATATTGACCGGGCGGGCGGTGGTCGCAGCGCCAGAGCCACCCGCCGCAGCCGGTGCCGTGGGGCTGGGCGCGGTTTCGCCCGTTTCTGCACGGCGCTGGTCATCCTTGCGCAGCCGCGCATCATACTCCGCCCGTTTGTCCTTGTCTTTGAGGATATTGTAAGCGGTGGTGATAAGGGAGAATTCTTCCTGAAGTTGCTTGACCTGCTCGGGGGTGCCGCCTTTGTCCGGATGGCGCTCGCGGGCCAGACGATGATAGGCGCGCTTGATGTCCTTCTCCGAGGCATCACGCGGGACTTCCAGAATTTGATAATAGTCACGTTCCATGCGGACTCACCGATTCGACATAAAAGGAGCCGCCCTTGGCAAATCTTGCTCCGTTGCAATATAGGGAGTAGAAGAAGCCGCCGGGGAAAGTCAACGTCTTTTCTCGGCCTTCTCGCGCAGAAGCATTGGAGCAAAAACCATGGGCCAGACGCCCATGCTACACTCTGTCGCGGCTCCGTCCTGATGGAAAACAGTTGCACCACACCGCCCGAGCGCCTACGGTAGGCGGCAGGTTGGACGGCGGGCGTTCCAACCGGATATCAAACTGCATAACCCTTCTGTGGAAAGGACCAAACCCATGACACACGAACTCAATCGCAGGGAAATGCTGGCGCGTTCCATTGGCGCGCTTTCCATCCCGCTTCTGACGGCAAAGGCTGCGGCTGCGCGGGAAGTGCCCGACCGTTCAGCGACGGCGCCGACCAGTCCGGTTTCGATCCAGCGCTGCGAGACCTATGAGCCCAAGTTGGTTCGCGAGAAACTGGACACGGCGCTTGACCAGATTGGCGGGCTCAAAAAGCTGGTCGAGAACAAAACCGTGACGGTCAAACTGAACATGACCGGGCCGATTCGAGAGATGCTCGGCCATCCGGCGCACGAAACATACCATGTACATCCCAACGTGGTGGCGGCGTTTTGCGCAGCCTGTAACGACGCCGGCGCGAAACGGATTGTGCTGGTCGAGGCGTGGTATGACAACACGCCGGTCGAGGAACTCCTGATCAAGGGCGGCTGGGACGTGGCCGGCATCAAGTCGGCGGGCGGCCAGAAGGTGATGTTTGAAAATACGCGCAATCGGGGCAGTTGGCCTGATTATGCGCGGGTGAAAGTGCCGTGGGGGGGCTATCTGTTTCCGGCCTTTGATTTGAACCATTGGTATGTCAAAACCGACCTGTTTGTCTCACTGGCGAAAATCAAGAACCATGCGACGGCGGGCGTTACCATGTCGCTAAAGAACCTGTTCGGCATCACGCCGACGGCATTATACGGCAACGATGCCCCGAACGAAAAATGCACAACGGCACGCGTGGACCTGATTCATCTGGCCAAACGCAAAGTGCCCGAAGGGGTTCCGGACGAAGTGGATCACGGTCTGCCGGCCGATCCATTTTTGCGGGTGCCGGCTTGCACGGCCGACTGCTGCGGCGCGCGGCCGATTGACTTGGCCATTATCGAAGGCGTTAAAACCATCAAGGGCGGCGAAGGCTTTTGGAACCAAGGATGCGAATACATCGAGCCAAAACTCCTGTTGGTCGGCCGCAATGGGGTGACCGCCGATGCCGTGTGCACGGCTGTGATGGGCTACGACCCGCAGGCGCCCGACAAGCAGTCGCCGTTCCCGGGAACAAACCATCTTCGGCTGTGTGCACAAGCGGGCTTGGGCACGATAGACCTCAAGAAGATCGAGGTGCTGGGCCTTTCCATCGAGCAGGCAAAATTCCCGTTCGGACCGCTGCCGGTGGCGGCGTTGCGGCGTGGCGAAGCGGCGGGTCTGGCCTATGGCGGCCCGGCCTGCTGTCCGTCGTTGTTCGGCAAGACGACGGCATAGTCGCTCCATCGGCCTTTTTAGGCTTTACTTTGGAGTGCGGCAGCCATGCTGCCGCTTTTTCTTCCTGTTCTGGTTTTGGACTGCGGCAGCCATGCTGCCGCTTTCTTTCCTGTTCTAGCTTTGGACTGCGGCAGCCATGCTGCCGCTTTTCCTGATAACAAGTCGTAACCGGTCCACGGCGCATGTGCAAAAAAACACAAGGCACTCCAACTCAAGCATGGGTGAGTCATGGCAGCCAGCATAGGGTGGTAAAGCAAAGCGGCAGCATGGCTGCCGCAGTCCAAAGGGTTATTACTTCATCCAAAGGGTTATTATTTCATTCAAAGTGTTATTGCATCCTGTGGAGATGGAAATGAATGACTCTTTCCAGCGGCAACACTTCATCCCCTCCCCTGCCTTGGCGGCGTGAGGCGCTGCTTTTGGCCGCGGTTTTGGCCGTGGCAACGGCAATGCGACTGTATGACCTCGACCGCCTGCCGCCGGGGTTGTGGTTTGATGAAGGTTTGGCCGGACTCAATGGGCTTTCGATTTTGCACGAAAAGCACTTCCGCCTATACTCGGACAACCGTGAGTTCTTCGGCGGTGCGCCCACCTACGCCGAGGAGCCAATGTATCACTATCTCGCCGCGCTCGCCGTTGCCGTTTTCGGCCCGACGGTGCTGGCGTTGCGCCTGACCAGCGCGATGGTCGGCATTCTGACCGTCGGTGCCTTCTACGGCATGGTACGGACACTCTGGGACGCGCAGCGGGCGCTACTGGCGGCTCTGCTTTTGGCCGTGTTTCGATGGCACGTGCACTTTAGCCGCACGGCGTTTCGTACGATTCTGGTGCCGCTGTTTGCGTGTCTGTTTTTCTGGCTGTGGTGGCGCGGGGTCGAGCGGAAAAGCCGTACGTGGCTGATTGTGGCAGGAGTCGTTTTGGGGCTGGGTTTTTACACTTATTTCGCTTTCCAACTTATCCTGCCCGCGTGGCTGTGCTATGGGCTGGTGCGACTGTGGCGGGAGAGGGACCGCCGGCGCGAACTTGTGCTGGACCTGATCTGGCCTCTGGGGGTGGCGATCCTCGTCGCATTGCCGCTTGCCGGCTATCTGTCGGCAAATCCGGACGTGGCGCGCGGGCGCATGGGAACCCTTTCGATCTTTACGCAGGGTCCCGATTCGCCCGCCCAACAGCAGCTGGCACCCGAACAGCGCGGCAACACCCCGATGGAACTTTTGGCGAAAAACGTGTGGTTCAATATCCGCCAGTTCTGGGGGCGCGGCGACCATGTGGCCAAGCACAACGTGCCCTATATGTCTGTATTCGATCCGGTGAGCGGAGCGGTGTTTGCCGTTGGAATTTGGGCGGCGCTGACCGGCCTTGTGCGCGACCATCGCAACGCGTTGATTCTGCTGTGGACGGCTTGGTTGGCGTGTGCCTCAATCTTTTCGCTGGGCGCGCCAAATCTTCTACGCACGGTCGGAATGATACCGCCGGTGATCTTGATTTTGACGCAGGGTTATTGGTATGTTCGTATGATTATTGCAAAGCACTCCCGTGTGGCTTCGTATATTGTGCTAGGTGGATTGGTGGCGGGATTTGCAGGAAATGAAATCTACCGATATTTTGTGCTGTGGCGCAACAACCCACATGTGGCGCGCGAATTCAATACGACTTATCGCGAGGTGGCCGACCTGATCACAACCCGCCTCGGCGACTGCGAGGTTCACATTCCGCGCGACCATTTTCGTCACTGCACGCTTCAGTATCTGCTTTATGGGCAAACGCACGTGCGCGAAATGAAACGGCCCGATTCTTTGGCGCGCAATGAGGTCAGCGCCCGCCCGCGCGTGTTCATCGCAACCGATTGGACCTTTTCGGCCTCCGGCGCACGCAAAGAGTCGGACTGGACGCGTTGGTTTCCCCGCGCACAAATCATCTGGGAGTCCTCCGATGGCACTTTCTTTGCCGTGCAAATTCCAGCGGACAATTTGCTGACGCGTGAGCGCGCCGAAGAGGCCGCGCGCCGCCTCGGCATGGATGAAACCCGTTAAAGGAGAAAGCCCGCCGGCTTCATGTTCAACCGCACTACCATCACGCAAGGGTTGCTCTTTGTCCCGCTGTTTCTCACGTTCGCCTATTTCTTCCACAAAGAAGCCGGCTGGAACGTCAACAGCCGGATTTGTCTCACCTATGCAATGGTCGAAAAAGGCTCGTTTGTCATTGATGACTATCAAGCCATCCCTGCGCTCGAAACCAAGGACATTGCGTTCTACAACGGGCATTACTATTCGGACAAGATTATCGGCACGTCGCTTCTGGGCGCAATTCCGATGGCGGCGCTGCATTATTACAGCCGCGCAACCGGTCGCACGTTTTCCTGGAACGCGAAACGCTATGTTGTGACGACGTTTAGCGTGGGAGTGGCAAGTGCGCTGGCGGGTGCGGCGCTCTATCGGTTGCTGTTGTATTTTGGCGCGTCATTGGGCGGGGCGTTTTTTCTGGCTTGCGCATTTGTCTTTGGCACGCAAGTGTTCAGCGTCGGCACGGTGTTTCTCTCTTACGGGCCGGCGCTATTGTTCGAGATTCTCGCCTACGGGCTTCTGGTGCGCAACCGTGAGGCGCTGGACGCACGGAAACTCTTCCTGGCCGGTCTGGCGCTCGGCGCAGGGCTGCTGTGCGAATACACACTGGGCTTGGTGGCCATCGGGCTGAGCATCTACGCCTACGCTTATTTGCGACGCAAACCGTTGATTGTGGTCTTCTGGCTCGGCGCCTGTGTGCCGCTGTCGCTGTTTCTGGCCTATACAATAACTTGCTTTGGCCGGCCGGTAATTCCGTATGAATACCTCGTTCGCGCGGAGTTCAAACAGGGCATGTCGCAGGGATTTCAAGGCATTGTGGGATTTGATCCTGCGGTGCTCTATTATATCACGGTTCACCGCTATCGCGGCTTGTTTTACCACTCGCCGTTTTTGGTTTTGGCCGTGTGGGGTTGGGCCTTGATGTGGCGCAACCGCGAGCGCCGCAGCGACGGGCTGCTTTCGATTTCGATGACCGCGGCCTATCTTGTCTTCAACGCCTCGTATTACATGTGGTGGGGCGGCTGGACAAATGGTCCGCGCCATCTCATTCCCGCGTTGCCGTTTCTGGTTCTGCCGCTGGCGGCGGTCTGGGGGGCGGGAAAAATCGGGCGGGCGCTGCTGGTTGTGCTAACGGCGGTCTCGGTCTTTTTCAATACGCTGCCCGCGTTTGTGGACGCACAGCTGCCGCAGGGCTATCAAGCCGTTGAACTATATCGGCCGCGCATTCAATACAACTACCGCGATCCATTGTGGGAGATGGGAATTAAGCGGCTATGGCGGGGCCAAATTGCGGTCAATGCCGGGCAGTTTTTGGGGCTTCGCGGCTTGTGGTCGTTGGCTCCGCTTGTGATGCTGTGGGTGGCAACGGCGGCACTGGCATGGCGTCTTGTCGCAGCCAAGAAAAATGGGGCGGGAACGTAGTCCCGCCCCCTTGTTTTCAATCCTTCCCTCTGAGAAAATCACGCCATACGACCGTGCCGCGAACCGTTTCTCAGCTGATAAACCAGCCTTTTGGATACTCCTTGTGAATGAGGGCAGCGGCTTCGGGGCAGTTTTTCGCCCGCATCCGTTTGCCGTCCCACTCGATTTTGCGGCCGGGCAGGCGTTGGGCAATGCAACCGAGCACGACCACTTCGGTGAGGAAGCCGGCATAGTCGAAGTTGGACAGAGCCGGACGGCCGCCCTTGCACGCCTCGACCCATTCCTGGAAATGGCCGGGGGATTTGGGCAGTTTTTTCAGTTCGGCCTTGTAATCAAAGCCCTCGAAATCCTTGCGCGGCAGGAGCATCCACGTATCGCCGTAGTCGCCGCGCTGATACATTGAGCCTTTGGTGCCAATGGCGAGCGCACCGCCTTGGCCGGGTTTCTCGCCGTGGAAGAGTTCTTCCGGCGGCTTCTTCCCGCCGTCATACCACGTGAACTTGACCGGCGGCATGCCCTCGCGCGCGGGAAATTCGTACTTCACAATGGACCAATCCGGATAGACCTCTTCCTTCAATTCGGAGACTTGGCCCTCGATGCTGCTCGGATAGCCCAGTTTCAATCCCATGAACATCATGTTGAGAATATGGCAGGCCATGTCGCCGAAGGCGCCCGTACCCCAGTCATACCAGCCGCGCCAGTTGAAGGGAACATAGACCTTGTTGTACGGCCGCTTGGGGGCCGGACCGAGCCAGAGGTCCCAGTCAAGGCCCTCGGGCTTGGGCTCATTGGCCAGTTTCTTGCGCTCATCCAGTGCGCGCTGCCCCTGCGGCCAGATGGGACGGTTGGTCCATACATGCAGCTCGGTCACGTCGCCGATGACGCCCGACCAGAGCGCCTCGACGCCGCGGCGCAGGCCGTCGCTGGCCGTTCCCTGATTGCCCATTTGCGTGGCCACTTTGTATTTGCGGGCGGTTTCGGTCAGCAACCGCGCCTCATGGACGGTGAGAGTCATGGGTTTTTGCACAAATACGTGCTTGCCCATTTGCATGGCCATCATGGCCGCGGGCGCATGGATATGGTCGGGCGTGCTGATGGTCACGGCATCAATCTGCTTGTCCATTTTTTCCAGCATCACGCGGAAGTCTTTGAACTTGGGGACATCGGGGAACTCCGCGTATTTCTTGCGCGCGCGATCCTCGTCCACATCGCACATGGCCACGAGATTGCCAAAGCGCGCAGCATCGTCCACCTCGCCGGCACCCTTGCCGCCGCAGCCGATGCAGGCGATGTTCACTTTTTCATTGGGGGAAATCTTGCGCGGTGTGGGAAGCGGTTTGGGCGCGAGACGCGCGCAGCCGCTGGTGATTATGACTAACCCACCGCCGGCCAGAGCGCTTTTGCGCAGAAAGTCACGACGATTCGTTCTTTTGCTCATCGTCTTTGCTCCTTTGGAATAAAGTAGATCAATCCCTCGAACCGTGTACAATTGGGCTTTATTGAATCACAGCTTTCAAGGAGTTTTTTCGACAGCGACCCCCTTCGGGCGCTTCTCCCGAAATCGGGACAAGGTCGTTCTATTATGCTGTGGGCTTATTGGGGCTGGAAGAACGAAAAGGACAAGACTTGGGGCTGCGTCCTTGTCATGATGCACAAATCAGCGCCCACTTTGGACTGCGGCAGCCGTGCTGCCGCTTTTTCTAATCGTTCGTTGCGAAAAGAAAGGTTCGCTTTACCGGAAAGGGCCCCGCCTGCCTCCTTTGAGTTCGCCGTAGAGTAAAGCGGCAGCACGGCTGCCGCAGTCCACAGCCCTTGGCGAGGTTCTGCGAAATCCGCGCAATCCGTGGGCCGTCCCAATGATCTGAATCCCTCAAGCACTCCAACCCGCGCCGTCTTTGGCCCGTTACCGATAGTGCATCCATTCCTGCACGTCCGTGCGAGCGCCCGTGCGGAACGACACCGCCGAGTAGGCCGGATCCAGTGCATTGCCCGCGCGGTCTTTGATCGCAACCCTGGCCGTCACCGTGTAGCTGGTGTTGGGCGAAAGCGTGCTGGTGTGCAGGCGGTATTGCTGGTCGGTCTGCCGTTGCGACTGGAAAATTCTTGCCCCGCCGTTGATCGAAACATTGGCCGTCTGGTCGGCATTGCGAACCGGCTCGTTGAACACGATGGTCACCGCCCAGTTGTTGGGCGATGAGGCGGAACTCAGACGCGGGCGGGTTTGATCAATGGTGATGCCGTCGGAATTGGGCGACCACGTACCGATGTTACCGGCGCGGTCGAGTGCCCTCACCCGTGCGTAAAGCGTCTGACCGTTGGTCCCCGTTACCGTCCGCGTCAGCACGTTGCCCACGTTGCCCGCAAACACGTTGTTGCCTCCCAGCTGAGTGCCCACCCACAATTCATACGAGGCCACACCCGAAGCTGTGGTGCCCGGGTCAGTTGCCGCGGTCCAGTTGAATCGCACGGCGGTCAGCGAGGTGAAGGCGCCGAGATCGGTAATCTGGGCCGGGGCTGTCGGAACCCGGCCGTCTTGCGTGGAGGACGTGACTGGTCCCCAGTCCGAGGTCAACCCATAAACGTCCGTGACCTTGCCGCGATACCAATACGTTTTGCCGTCTGCCAGACCGGTGAATTTGCCGCTGAGCGTGGGCGAAGTGATGGTAAGGGTCTTGAAAAGGGCCGTAACATGAGGCGTCTCGGCACGCTCGGAAACGACCGACTGAGTCCCCGACGGGGGCTTTGTGGTGTGGCATTCAAAATACCAAGAACTGGCTGTGGAAGTGGGATACCTTACTTGAATAGTAGTTTCTTGCCCGGCGGAAAACGCCCCCAGAGGTTGGACCTGCGGCGGAGCACTGGGGGGGACATACCACGGTTCGATGCCGTGTAGGCCGTCGTTGGCATTAAATACCAGCGACCGGCCGGCTTGCGCAAACTCGTTGGGATTGGACCCATCGGCGCCGTTGCGCACATCTTGCAACATGTGTGTGCCGGCGGCCGTGCCGTTGCTGAACCACGGCTCGGCTCCGTGAACGCCGTCATTGGCTTGGAACCACAGCGTCCCGTTGATGTTGGTCAAATGAGTAGGATAGGAACCCGCGGAACCCGGATTGATGTCTTTGACCATTTGCGTGCCGGCATCCGTGCCGTCGCTCTTCCAGAGTTCCATGCCGTTGGTGCCATTGTTGGCGGCAAAGAAAAGCGAATTGTTAACAAAGGTCAAGTCGGAGGGTGTGCTACAGCTCATGGGATTGGGATTGATGTCTTTGATGCGTTGGGTGCCGGCGGCCGTACCATCGCTTTTCCACAGTTCGGTGCCGTAGGCTCCATCATCGGCGGCAAAGAAAAAGTTCGGCAATCCGTGCTGCGCGATTATGTAGCCGGGATACGAGCCGATGGCACCGGGGTTAATGTCTTTGACCATCTGGGTGCCGGCGAGCGTGCCGTCGCTTTTCCAGAGTTCGGTGCCATTGGTGCCGTCGTCGGCGGCAAAAACCAACGATCCGTTGAAGTTGGTCAGCATCGTGGGATAGGATCCGTTGGAACCGGGGTTGATGTCTTTCACCAATTGCGTGCCGGAGAGTGTGCCGTCGGTTCGCCAGAGTTCGCCGCCATTAGTTGAGTTAAAGGCCATGAAACCTGTCCAGAGCGTTTGCCCTTGAGGGCTAAACACAGGGGTGAAGTAGTACGGATAGGAGCCGGACGGGCCGGGCATTAAGTCGCCCAGTGGCTGAAGCGAGTCGGAATAGACATAAGGTTCGTTGCCGGTGGTGTTATTATGTGCGCCCAAAAAGGCCGTGTATCTCTGATTGAGGGGATCGCGGCCATCCCAAACCGCCGTACCTTCGGGATCGGACGACGCCGTGCCGGGATTGATGTCGGCAAGCGGCACGGTGCCGGCGGCGGTTCCATCGGTTTCATAGAGTTCCCGGCCCGTCGCCTCATGGTTTGCGCTGAAAAACTCTTTTGCCGGCGCTGTTCCCTCAGGAGTTCCGGGAACTTCATCCACTCTCCAGTAATAGGTTTGCGACCCTGTGGGCCCCGGATAGACGTCTTTCAACATTGCGGTATTGGTCGGCAGACCGCCCGTTTGCCACGGTTCGTTTCCGTTCACTCCGTTGTCGGCGGTGAAAACAGTTGTAGATTTCAACCGTTTGAAATTGGCGGCATTGGAATGAGCGGTGCCGGGCCAGAGATCCTTGACAAGGTTGGTTCCTGATGCTGTGCCGTTGGAAGTCCAGAGTTCGGAGCCTACCATAGGACGCGAGCCCTGAAAAAACACCTTTCCGGAAGCACTATGCGGATACATGGGTTCATCGGGATTGGGAATAAGGTCTTCCACAGAGATTAGCTGGGTGCCATCCTCAAGCCCGTTGGTTTTATACAAGCGCGCGTTGCCGGTTGCATCATTCGCGACAAATAGCATGCTGGAGGCGTTGGGGAGTGGTGCGAAGTTTTTGGGATTCGAGGAAGCAGCGCCGGGATTGATGTCTTTAACCAGTTGCGTGTTGGCGGCCGTCCCGTCGGTTTTCCACAGTTCCGAACCGTTGGTTCCATCGTTGGCGGCAAAAAGCAGATTGCCTCCGGGGAAAGTCGCCAGCGACATCGGCGAGGAAGGGCCGCTACCGGGATTGATGTCTTTGACCAGTTGTGTGTTGGCGGCCGTCCCGTCGCTCTTCCACAGCTCGGTCCCTGCGACTCCATCGTCGGCACCGAAATAAATGTTTCCGCCGTGACTGTATAGACCGTACGGGTTTGAGCTGGACGTTCCGGAGCGGATGTCTTTGACCAACTGCGTTCCGGCCTCGGTTCCGTCACTGGTCCACAGCTCATTGCCGTTGGTTCCATCATACGCGGCAAAATAGAGCTTGTTATTATGTGCAACGAGCGACATGGGACTCGAGCCGCTGGCGCCGGAGCGAATGTCCTTGACCTGAACGGTGCCCGCCTCCGTGCCGTCGCTCTTCCATAATTCCACGCCATTGGTTCCGTTGGTGGCCGAGAAAAACAGGGTTCCATTGACGTTGGTAAGATTGGAAGGATTTGAGCTGCTGTAGCCGGAATAGATGTCTTTGACCAGTTGTGTGCCGCCGGCGGTGCCGTTGGTTTTCCACAGCTCTGTTCCATTGTAGATGTCATAGGCGGAGAAAAACAGCGTACCATTGACAGGGGTCAAATTGGAAGGCTGCATGGGGCTCCAGCCGGAAGGATTGATGTCCTTGACCAGTTGCGTGCCGGCGGCGGTGCCGTCGGTTTTCCAAAGCTCCGTGCCGTACGTGGGATGTTCGGCAAAAAAATAGACGTTACCATTCCACAGGACCGTGTTATACGGGTTCGAGCCGCTTTCCCCCGGATAAATATCCTTGATCAAAACGGTTCCCGCGGCTGTGCCATCGGTCTTCCACAGCTCTTTGCCATAGAGATCGGTATTGGCATTGAAAAAAACCACAGAATCAAATCGGGCAAAAAATTTTGGGGCGCTGCCGGCTGGCTGCGAATTAATATCCAATAGCAAACTGGCCGGCCCGTCCGCTTGCGCTTGTAGTGTGCCGACTACAAAAAAGATGAAAACTACGACAAATTCATGAACACGGGTGAATCGCCTCATGTTTGTCGCCCCCTTTGTTGTGAAAAAATTCTTTGCAAAAGAGTTTGGCGGAGGATGTACCTCACTTCCCATTTCATTGGGCAATTCGGACCGAAAAGCCATCTAACGCAGGGACGCCATGGGCAATTCGGGCCGAAAAGCCAACTAACGCAAGAACGCCATCGAACGCGCAGGACATTTTAAGAAGTCCTTGTCCCGGCTTCTAAACCAGCCCTGAAGCCTAACAACACGTCCCGTCTGCGTTGTTTTCTTTAATTGCTTATCCTACTTCACAAATAAAAGTTTTTATTTTTTTTGATAATTTGTCAAGCCAAAAAATCCATCAAGATCAATGCAGGGTGCATGTCCGAATTCTATTAGGCGGGCTCCTTTTCGGAGAGGTCTGGCCAGAGATCGTCAAAGCGGTTGTTGAAGAGGCGAACGAGGAATGCGGTCATGCGTTCGATGCCGTTGTCGGCGTCCCAGCGTTGGCCGACCAAGTCCATGCGGCCTTTGATGAGGTTCTTGCACGTTCCTTCGATGGCGCCGGAGCCGATGGGCAAACCTTGGGCTTCGTAGTCGGGATAGTTCATGCGGTGGCGGTGGGTGCGGAAATACTCGGCGCGCCGCCGCAATTCCTCCCGTTGCGTTTGGCCGCGCGCGGCTCGTTTCCGACGTTCCCGTTCCTCGATCAGCCCCTCGACCTTTCCTTGGCGGATTTGTCCGCACTTTCAACGGCCTGCCGGGCCTTCCGCCTAACGCACACCTCCATCATCGCCCGATCCACTTCTTTCATCGCCTCGTGCACCGTCCGCTCCAGCCTACGGGCGTCCGGCAAATCCTCCACAGCCTTCGCCAAAGCCTCCAGCCGCTCGAGCAACTCCACCAAATCCTCGGCCACTTCCACACGAACTTTCCGCCGCGGGCAACTCATCGTCGGTCTCCTTCCGCAAGGACGATTTTGTTGCCCCTCACCTTTCTCCTATCCCCGCCCTAACGTCAATCCTTTCCTCTTTCCCTCGTTTTCATTGCTGGAATTCGGACATGCTCCCGATCTTTCGTTGATTTCCTTCCGACCCGCCGATAACTTTCCTGCGACTTTGTACGGAGGCGGTGTCGGCGTGGACCCACGAATTATCCAATACCGGCAGGCGGTGCTGGCCATGAAGGACGGCCGGTCGGATGTGCTTATCTCGCTTGAACCCGATGATGAAATCGCCCAGTTGGGCAAAGCTCTAATTGAACTGAACTGTGCGATCGCAAAACGCTTTGACGAAATCCGCACGCTGGTTCGCGTCACCGAGAAAATCAATGCCGGTCTGGTCCTCGATGAGGTGTTGCAGCAGGTCTATGACGGGTTCCATTCGATCATTCCCTACGACCGCATCGGTTTTTCGCTTTTGGAAGACGACGGCGCGACGGTTTGCGCATGCTGGGCGCGGTCGGCGGCCTCCGAGGCGATGATCCATGCCGGCTATCGGGCGCCGCTCAAAGGCAGCAGCCTCGAACAGATCATCGCCACCGGCCAGCCGCGCATCCTCAACGACCTCGAAGCCTATCTGCGCGAGCACCCGAACTCCGAGCCCACGCGCCTGATTGTTCAGGAAGGTATGCGGTCGAGCCTGACGTGTCCCCTCATTGCCGCCGGCAAGCCTGTGGGCTTTATTTTCTTTTCGAGCATGAAACCAAACACCTATCAAAATGTGCACGTGGAGTTGTTTCAGGAGATTGCCGGCCTGCTGGCGATGATCGTCGAAAAAGGCCGGCTCTATCAGCAACTGGTCGAACTGAACGATCTCAAAAACAAGTTTCTCGGCATTGCCGCCCACGACCTGCGCAATCCGATTGCCGTGATCAAATCCAACGCGGCCTTGCTGCTCGGCAACTACCTCGGTCCCCTGTCCGACCGCCATCGCAAGGTGCTCGAAACCATCAACCGCACCTGCCAGACCATGCTGGCGCTGATAGACGACCTGCTGGACATCAGCGCGATTGAATCGGGTCGGTTGGAACTCAATTGCCGCGAAACCGACCTCGCCGAGTTCTTGCGCGAATGTTATGAAAGCAACCGGATCCTCGGGCAGTCCAAGAACATAGAACTTCATCTGGTCTTGGAGCCGAATCTGCCCCGCGTGTGCATGGACCCGAACCGAATTGCGCAGGTGGTCAACAATCTAATCACCAATGCGTTTAAGTTTTCCCATCCGCAAACCGCCGTCACGTTGCGGGCACGCACCTGCAACGGCGAGGTCGAGATTAGCGTGGCCGACCAAGGGCAGGGCATCCCGCCGGAAGACCTGCCCAAGATGTTTCAGCATTTTTCGCGCACCAGTGTGCGCCCGACCGCGGGCGAAAAAAGCACCGGACTGGGTCTGGCGATTGTGAAACGGATGGTGGAGGCCCATGGCGGGCGGGTTTGGGTGGAAAGTTGCGTCGGCCTCGGCTCCACTTTCTTTTTCACCTTGCCGGTTGCTTCGATCCCCGATGAAAAGCAATCGCAGTCTTGAATGCCGTTTATCAACGCGGCCTTTGGCCACAACCAAAGCAATGTGCACAAGGGTTTATGGACAACACGCACGGGGCATATAAACAAGGGAATTTGGATTTTTGTCTACGGGCGGTTTTTTCCTGCCCTGAAAGGGCCATCTATTTTAGCCGGGGCCGTCCGGCCGACGATATCCTTGGCGAAGTTGAGGCTTTTTCCTGCCCTGAAAGGGCCATCTATTTTAGCCTAGGGCAACGCCCTGGAAAAAATCGCAATCGAGGTTGGCAAGCCCTGAAAGGGCGCTCTATCGTTGGCCACCGCCGTCGTTCGCGCGCCCTTTCAGGGCTTTGAAACGCGTGGGTGAACCGTTTCCCAGGGCGTTGCCCTGGGCTAGATTAGTTCGCCCCTTCAGGGCCAAAAAATCCGAATTGCTCGCGTTGCCTTTGGCCACAAGCAAAGTGGAGGGAGGCCTTCCACGGCCTCCGAAGGCGGTCGGGGTGGAACCCGACCCTCCAAGGCGTACGAATCAAAATATGCAGGGACGCGTTCCATTGCGTCCGGATTAAAACATGGAGGAAGGCCTTCCACGGCCTCCGAAGGCGGTCGGGGTGGAACCCGACCCTCCACCGGCTCACGCGGCCTTTGGCCACAATCAAAGAAGGTAGCCGCAAGAGGTAGAAAGCTAAAAAATCCACGCATCTTGGATAGATGTCTAGACGTAAAGAATTAAATGGAAGTGTGAATCTGTTGACCCCTACTGTTTTTCTGCCATTGCGAGGTGCATTATGAATGCAAACCGATTCTTTGCCCGACGTCTGCTGCTGGTGGGATGCTGGCTCCTTACCGCGAAAATCGCGCTGCCGGCGGAATTCCGCACCCTTTCCCGCGTCGAACTGCTCGATCGCATTCGCGGCGGATGGGCCGGTCAGATGATCGGCGACATTCAGGGCCTGCCCTTCGAGTTCAAATACAAGGACAGCCCCGGCCCGCTGCCCGATTTCGTACCCAACCTGCCGCGCTGCCGCAGCGACGACGACACCGACGTCGAGTGGGTGAACCTCATGGCCATGGACCGCCTCGGTCTGCTCGAAGTTCCCTATCCCGACATCGCGCGGGAATGGGTCCGCTCAATCAATCGCAAAATCTACGTATCCAACAAACGCGCGCGCGATCTTATGGGCATGGGCATTCTGCCCCCTTGGACCTCGCATCCCGCGCTTAATCCCCACGCCCGCTACAACTTGTCGGGCCAGTTTTGTGTGGAAAGTTACGGCCTGATCGCACCGGCCATGCCACAGGCGGCCGCCCGGATTGCCCGCCACTATGCGCGCATTGCCGTGCGCGGCGAGCCAATTCAGGCAACCGCCTTCTGGACCGCCATGGTCTCGTTGGCTTTTGTCGAACGCGACCTCGAAACGATGATTCAACTGGCACTCAAGGCCGTTGACCCGCAAAGCCAGCACGCTGAAATGGTCCGCGACGTTCTGGCCTGGCACCGCCAGACACCCGACAACTGGCAGGCCATCCGCGCCAAAATTCAGGCTAAATACCGCGACGAGCGGAAGTGGAACATGAACGCCACGGTGACCAACGGCGCGCTGGTGCTGACTGCCCTGCTGTGCGGCAAGGGCGACTTTGTCCAAACCCTGCGCCTGTCATTCGCACTCGGCTACGATGCCGACTGCAACGCGGCAACCTGCGGTACCATCCTCGGCGTTCTGCACGGCGCCAAGGCCATGGAAGCCAATCCGAGCTGGAACCTGCCGTTGGTGTTTGAAAACATAACGCGCGACGGTCTGCCCGCCGAGCAGACCATGGACGACCTTGTCACCATGACAGCCCGACTCGCTGAGCGCGTCATCCTAGCCGAGGGCGGC
>JAOAGV010000040.1 GCA_026415575.1 Candidatus Sumerlaeia bacterium | reverse complement strand
AGTGTGAAGTGCGCCGATGTTCATGCCCACGGGTCGCGGTCGGTAGCATTCGACGTGGGGAATTTCTGCGAGCGGATGATGTCGCCGCCGGAGACCGTGCCGTTGGTGGGGTCATAGCGGACGGACGGATTCCACAGCCGGTCGGGCCCGACGCATTGCAGGCGCCACGCCCCGCTCCATTCTTCGGCCTCGGCCGGGTAGCGTCGTTGAAGCAGCGGGAAGGTGTGCGCTTTTTCGATCAGCTCGGAAATGTTTTCATAGCCATAGCGCCGCCAGATGTTGTTGGGGAACAAGGCAGCCTTGTCCCAATTGCCGCCGAACGGGCAAAGCAGGTGGGCGGTCGAAAGATAGGCCACCGGCGTGCTAAGACTGTCGGGCAGATACCACCACTTGAGGTCGGCCCCCTGCAAGGGGGCGACGCCACCCGTGAACCCGGGTTCGAACATGGTGGGATAGGCGTTCTGATCGAGGCGGTAGGCCTCGATGGCCAGCGCGGCCGAGCGGAGGGCGGAGGAAGCGCGGGCGATTTTGGCGCGCACGGAAGCTTCGAGAAAATTGGGCACGGCAATGCCCGCCAGCACGGCGATGATTGCCACGACAATAAGCAATTCAATGAGGGTAAAGGCGAAGGGGCGCCCTCGATGGTTTTTTTCAGTCATGCTCTTGGTTGACCTTTCTCCCTCCGCCTTTGTGCCGTCTCATGGAGTACGCGTCTATGCAGTGTCAGCTTTTTTCTCCGGCTCGCGGAAGAAGACCAGAAACGCCACCGCGCACAGGAGAGTGACCACCAACGGCACGGCAAACACGCCGCGATAGTTCACCACGCCGTCGGTGGTGAACAAGTCGCGCACCCAGCCGGCCAGATAGCTTCCGACGATGCTGCCGATGCCAAGGACAAACACCGCCCACAGGCTCTGGACCGAGGCCCGAATATCGGGCGGCGAGACGCGGTCGGAGTAGATCTGGCCGACCACAAAGAAAAATACGTAGCAAAAGCCGTGAATAGGCAGCGAGCCGACCACCAGTCCCCACGGCTGGCCGATCACAAACACGGCATAGCGGATCGGCCACGCCAGCACGCCCAGCACCAGACACATGCGCACGCCCAGTCGGGGCAGAAGCAGCGGCAGGAGAATCACCATCGTGAAAATCTCACCGATTTGCGCCGTGGTCATCCAGCCGGGAACGTCGGCCGACGGCACGCCGATGACTTCGAGGAACGGCGCGGTCAAAATGTAGTAGAACCACAGCTCGGTGGTCACAATAAACGAAATTACCATGAAGGCGGCAAAGTTCGGATCGCGCAGCATCCGAAAGGCTTTCACAAAGGCCAGCGCCTCGACGCCTTCGCGCTTGGGCGGGGTATGAGGCAGGAGGGCGCAGAACACGCCCATCAAAAGCGAGAAGGCCGAGGCCAGAAACAGACTGTCGGTCGGACCGCTCTTTCCAAGAATTTTGACCAGAAAGCCGCCAACGGCATGCGACAGGGCGGCATACCAACCGGTGCCGGCTTTGGCAGCCTCAGCGGCGGCGCCGGCCAGCGCCTCGCTCTCCTGACGCCACCATGTCAGGGCCAGTCCGGCGGCGATCCAGCCGAGTGTTCCCCAGACGCGGATGGCGCCGAATTCTTTTTCGACATTTTTCAGGTGGCGAAACGAGACCGCGTTGGTCAGCGGCAGGGTCGGGCCATAGAGAATGGAGAAGGCAAACATCAGAGCGGTTAGAACCCAGAACGCTTGACTGGGACTGCTCTTGAACATCGCGGCATAGTCCACGCCGGCTGCAATGTAGAGAATCACGGCGCCCAGCAAGTGCGCCCCGGCCAAGAGCCATTGCGCCGGCATGTAGCGGTCGGCCAGCTGCCCGCCGGTCACAGGCGAGAGCAAAATGCCCAGCGGCAAAAGGCAATAGATCAACCCGATCATCTTCCCGCTGAAACCGACGCCGCCGAGATAGGCCGACAGTACCGGCATCCAAGCGCCCCAGATGGCATACTGAAGGAACATCATGATGCACAGCCGCACATAGAGACCGATCTTCATTGTCCGCCTCCTGAACGCGAAGGGCTTAATCCGTGCGCAAGCCTGCTCACGGTGTTGCTTCTGTTTCGCGCGAATCCTGTCGCGCCAATTTCTGCGCCGCAAGCAAAATTATCCGGATTTCTTCCAGACCACCTCGCCGCCGATAATGGTTGCTGCGCACTGGGGCGGCGGGTCCGCGAACCACGAGCGGTCCAGTTGCGACGCTTCCGGACACGGCGTCCATGCCGAGAAATCGGCGCAGTAGCCGGGGGCGATCTTGCCGATGTCGGCGGACCAGCCCATGGCATGGGCAGGAATCGTTGTGGCCATCTCGAGGATCTCGCGCACCGTCAGCGTCGGGAACATCCCCGCCAGTCGGCGCATCTCGTCCATCATCTTGAGACCGGTGTTGCTGGCTGCGCTGTCGGTGGCCACGCAAACCGGAACCCCGGCGCTGCGCAATACTGCAAGCGGATACGGCGCGCGGCGGAAAAACTCGTGCGTTCCCGGACAGAACGCCACAGTCCATCCGCGACGGGCCAGAATGGCGGCATCGGCAGCGTCGGCGCAGCCGCAATGTGCGGCAATGCCGGCAGTGTTGAGAATTCCGGTCTGTTCCAGAAACGCTACAGGAGAGCATCGCGGAGCCTGCCAGTTGCGCGGGAGAACGCGAAACAGCCGCAGCCATCGCACCATCCGGCCGCGTCCGGTGCGAAACATCTCGTCCTCGTCGGCGCTTTCGGCAAGATGAAGGGTAAGGAAGAGCGGCATCGGCGCGGTGAATGTGGTGGATGCGGTGGAAGCGGCTGCCGTGTCTGCGCCATCTGGTTTATTGTTTGGGCTTGGGGGGCGCTTTTCCTGTGCTTTTTTTCCCGCGATTCTTTTTGCCAGCGCTTGCCAAAGTTCGCGGCTCACCGAGTAAGGTGCGTGGGGCGCAAGACCGTGGCGTCGCCGCAGCGGAACCTCTTCTTGGCTCTCCAACAGCTTCATCATCCGCAAGGCCGTCTGTGCCGCCCTGTTCGGATCGAGTGAGATACATTCGTGGGCAAAAACCAGACGGAGCGGCGATTCGCGCAAGGTTTCCGCGGCCAGCGCCTCGATGTCAATATCCACGGCGGCGGTGACGCCGCCCGCAAGCAGTTGTCGCGCACCGTCGGCAATGGCCCTTTGCAAAGCTGCACGGCTTGACAGTCGGCTTCGCAGAGCGACTCTCGCCAACCAGCCGACGAAATTCTTTGTCGGTCGGAGTTTCCCGCAAAGATGCGTCAGCCGCAGATGCGTATGCGCATTGACCAATCCCGGCAGCAACAACACCCCGCCGAGGTCCACGACCTCGTCTCCGCTGGACCCTAAGTCCGCCCAACGTCCGACTGCTGCGATCCGACCTTCGCGGCAGAGTACGGCACCATCCGGAAGCAATTCGCCGTAGGGTTGCCATATCCGGCCGGCGCGGAAGACAGTTGATCTACTTTGGATGGCCATGGCTGGAGCGGCGAAACATCGCTGGACTAAAAAACGCTATTTGAGACGCGGAAGACTTTCGCGGGATAGATGCACGTAAAGGCTTCCATGTGGACGCGGCATGTGTCCACTCAACCGGCATTTGTATAAGGTCTTGATCATGTTGTGGACCGTCGGCGGCGCGGTTTGAACATCGCATTTGCCGTCATACTTGGCAGGTGGCCGGCCATGCAACCACGCAATAAGTGAAGATTAACGCCAGATGGACACTGCCTTATGCCTTTGAGTAAAGCCCTTTGCCGTTTTTCTCAAGAATACCCAATGCGACCCACTTATCCAGTGTTCGGGCAACCGCGCGACCATCTACTTTTGTCAATTGCTCGACAGATTGGGGACCTTTCTCGAGCGCACCAAACACTTTGTCCTTTAGAGTAACGAATTTCCGCGCGCGGCGCTCGCGTTTGGTTTTGGCTGCCACTTTGGGCGCGGCTTTGCGTCTTGATGTGGGTTCTCCACCCAGCAATTGCTTCAACCGGCCCACACTTTCGGCAATCTTTTGTATCTCCTTTTGAACTATGGGCAACACCTCGGCCGCCCGTTGGAGTTCCACGATTTGTTCTGCAAGTGTCTTTGCCATGTGCCGACTCCCTTGTTTGAGATGTAGTGTTCAACATTCGACGTATAGGAAGACTGTAGATAGCCTGCCGTCAAGGCTAAAATTGGATAGTTGCGTGGGTAGGTAATTGCGATAGACTATAACTTTGGAAGTCTCTCGGAGATCCTTTTGCACAACGGTTTGGATGGATATAGTTCCCACTTCAACCGGGCTTTTTCAGTCTTAATCGTCCACCCAAATAACTACTTCGAAAAAAGATGTGAGAGATACAGTTAAGATGTGAGAGATACAGTTAAGCTGTGTATGCTTACATACATGGCAATTGAACCACAAACACACTTGCTCGACTTGAAGTCTTGCCCGAAGTGTTTCGTCTTGTTCTTGAGAAGTTTGAACCAAGACGCCGTGGTTTTACTTCAGCGGACTTTGTGGCGGACGCGGCGGCGGAAGGATGCCGAGCGGTTTCGTAGAAAGACCGTCCGGAAGTTTCGGCGGCTTGGGCGGCGCGGGAACGTCCACCAAGGCATCGAGCAAACGCTTGGCCAGTGTGCGCGGACGGATGTCGGGGTCATTGGCGGCCACTGGCGCGAGAGCCTCGCGCAGCCTCTGAATATCGCGCGCGCTCAGGTCGGCGCGGACACCTTTGCGCGGCCAGCGTGCCTTGATTTCGACGTCCTCCGGCCGCAAGCGAAGCGCGCTCGGCGAAGTTGCCTCTTCCATTTTTTTCACCAGCAGCCGGATATCTATCACCGGCGTCGGTTTGATTAAGACTGTGGGCGGCAGCGTCTCTTGCGCCATATTGAGAATGGCCTCGCAGCGCAGCACGGGGTGGGAAGAGCGCAGCCATCGCAGGTCGGCCGAGAAGCCAACCGGTGCCGAACCGCGATGCACCAGAAGTTCGTCGGCGATCCATTGTTGATTGGAATCGAGCATGCGGAGCACCACAGAAATTTTGGCCGACGTGTCCGCGTCGGCTGTCGGCCCGACCGCCTTTGCGAAACACGTGACGGCGAGGCGCTCGCAAGCCAGACCCTGAACGTCCTGACTGAGAACCATGGCAGACATGCGCAGATGGCGGCCGAAGGCCATGAGAATCCGTGCCGTATCGAGGGCGGCTGTTGTCTGTTTGGCCTCCAATTCGCGCTCAAACCGCTGCGCAAGCAGACGGGCCAGCACCTGCGATTCGACCAGATAGGGAAACTTGGTGGAGCGGCTCAGGTCGTCGGGAAGAAAGGGAATGAAATCGCAGCGTTTGCACAGCGCACCCGATGTGATCTGGTCGAGCGCCATTCGCATCGGTTTGCGCTGCAGCAGCACGTCCCACTGACCGGTGTATTTGGTGCGGTCGCGGTCGGCGCGATACAGCTCAAATGCGCGAATATAGGCCGAGGCGGCGTTGCCCTCGCGTCCCTTGGGCGGGAAGAAAATGCTGAGGTCGGCTTGAATCGGCAACGGCGGCGGGGTGCTTTCCGAGCGGGGCGGGGGAGTGAGGCTGGCGGTGGGGGATGTCGGCGGAGCCGCGTATAGAACTCCGGTCGGCAAGGCGGGGAAAAGCACGCGGGCGAGTGGCTAGCGAAGGTTTTTCAGGGCATTGGACATGATAAAACCCGCCTTGCAAGCATAATTCAGTTCATTGCAAGCGGATCTTTTCTGTCGTATCCCTTATTGTCAATGCCTTCCTGACCTGCGGAGTATTACGCAATACACAGGGCCGCCTGCAAGTTGGGCACCGCCGGTGCAGGCGTCTCGACGGGAAGGGGCGTTTGGTTTTGCCGACGTTCAATGGCGTAGAGAAACGCATCCGTTGCTTCGGGGTCCAGCTGGGTTTCGCGGGCTTGCCGAATTCGATCGAGGGCCTCCTCGGTGGAAAATGCCGGGCGATAGGGTCGCGCAGAGGTCATGGCGTCGAAGCAGTCGGCAACGGCCAGAATGCGCCCGATTTGCGCAATGCCCGTCTTCGAGCGTCCTTCGGGATAGCCCTTTCCGTCCCAGCGCTCATGGTGCTGAAGGATGCCTTCGATCAGAAGGGGGGGCGGGTCAATCTGCGCAATAATGTCGCGCCCGATGACGGGATGCATTTTCATGATTTGCCATTCCGGCGCCGTCAGCGCCCCCGGCTTGAGAAGAATCTGGTCGGGAACGCCAATTTTCCCCACGTCGTGCAAAAGCCCGGCCAATTGAATCATACTGCGCTCTTGATAGGGAATGCCCATAGTTCTAGCAATCATAAGAGCAAGGTCGCTGACACGGTCGGAGTGGCCGCGGGTATATTCGTCACGGGCCTCTTCGGCCTTGGCCAGCGAACGGATGGCCGCCAAAAACTGGCTCCGGATCATCTCGGCCTGCTGGGCCACTTTCTCTTCAAGATGCTGTTGATAATAGCGGTTTTCCAGCACCAGCCGGCGATGTTCGAGCGCATTGACAACGGTGTGGACCAGTTCCTCGGCCTCGAAGGGCTTGACCAGACAGTCGCGCGCGTCGGTTTTGAGGGCCGCGCGAGCTGTCGCAGCGTCCACCAAGCCGGTCATGAGGATAATCTCGAGGTCGCGGTCCATGGCGCGCGCCCGCTTGATCAACTCCACGCCGCCGATTCCCGGCATCCGAATGTCGGAAATTAAACAAGTGTAGCAACCCGAGGCCAGATGCTGCAATGCCTCGTTCTCCGACAGGGCGATGTCACAGGTGAACCCTGCGTTGACCAGAATACCGCTGACCATTACACAGACGACCGACTCGTCGTCCACAACCAAAATGCGGTTGGGGATGGTCTGGTTCCTTGTAAAATCGTACTCGGTGCCGAATGTCTCGCCCATGGCCTGTCCCTCCTTTGGCTGTATGATCCTTCCCGCCACCCCTATAAGCCCTTCCGTGGGCGTCCGCAGAACTGGAGAAGTTCTTGATCCTGCGGAAATGCGACCCTGCGATTCTTGCACCATCCTTGGCTGAGTATCAGATCACCTGCCCTTTTGTTTGAGATCCTCTTCCAACACAATTTGAAGCATTGCACAGCGCAGAGTTGCTTGTCTGTCGGCATTTCTGTCTTTTTGTTGTAGTCAAAACCTACCAGTTTTGTGTCAGTAAAATGACTACAAAAGAACCGGTTCCGCAGCGTTTCCAAGAGAATGAGTTTTCGATGAGAATACTTTGGGCTTGATTATCGGTGCTAAAGAATTGAGCAAAAGAATCGTATGGCGTGTAGTGACCAAAGACAAACACCCGGAAGCGATGCAACCGCATGATCCCACGAAAAGAAACTTTTGACGATCCGGACGAACAGGTCCGGGCAATCTTGAGTCAGCCCGTCGCTGTGGCCGTTGTCGGGATGTCTCCGCGTTTGGAGCGGCCGAGTCGGGCCGTCGGCCTGTATCTGGCGCGGGCCGGATTCACCGTGATTCCTGTACATCCGACAGCCGAACAAGTCGCGGGACTTCGGGCTTATCCCCGGCTGGAAGATGTTCCGCGCGAAGCGCGTGTGGCGATTGTAGATGTGTGTGTTGCGGCCGAGCGGGCGGGCAATATCGCACAGGCGGCAGCCAACATCGGTGCGCGCGTGGTGTGGTTTCAGCCCGGCGCCGAAAACCCGGCCGAAGAAACGCGCGCGCGTCAGCTTGGACTTTTAGTTATCTCCGGCCGCTGCATTATGGCTGATCACCGGCGATTGTACGGCTAGCGGGCCGATAGCGTAAAGATTTGTGGTGAAAAGCCCAAACACCTGCCCGGCAGCCCCCTCTTGCCGCAAGCAGGTTCGGCCGTCATGGAGGGTCGGGTTCCACACCGACCCTATCGTTGCATCATTAGAATGCGGTGGCAATTCTTCCACGCTTCCTAGTTATTCTTCCGCTCTCTTTCTTGACCTACCGGACTTTCGACTCGCGTTTTCGGGCCGTCACGCTCAAACCGGCAGGTTTGCCATGCAGCTCCGGACATAGATAAGTTCCCTGCTCCGAAGGGGGTTTGGTTTCCTCGACCGGAATGCGATGCGTGTTGGCGAAGGCGTCTTTTCGGATGCCCGTAACCTGCCATGAGACCTTCAGGCCGGCCGGTCCGCCCGCGATTTCAAACTGGTTGTTTTCGATTTCGCGGGCAATGTAAAGTCCGGGAGCCGGCGCGCCGATGGCCGTCAGTTGATAGCGAAAGTCTTTGTTCAATGCGCCAAACCACTCCGGCAGGGTAACCGTCGCCCTGCCATCGGGATCGAGCGTCACCGTGCCGTCGTAGATGTTCTTCATGTCCGGGCTTTCCACAAACGAGTGATAAAGATACTTGTTGGCCGGATCGAGCGGATGATCAATCTTGAATCCGCCGCCGGCCTTGGAAATCGTGCCATCAACGTGAACATTTCCCGAAAAATATCCGGCGTATCCGGGCGCCGCGCACTCGCCCCAAACGCCAAAGGCTTGGTTGGTGACCGTGCCGGCCATAATCTTGCCATGAACACCGGTGCCGTACCCACTAGAGGATACCCCATAAACTCCGTTGGCAAACGGCGCTGTGCTTAAGAACGCGCCCCCGCCGCCATTATAAGCGCCCCCGCCGGACGACTGGCCGTAGACGCCGGCGGTGACGCCCGATCCGCTCAATCCTGTGTCGCCACCCGAAACCGATAGACCGGTTCCCATTCCGGTCCACGACTGGCCCCAGTGATCGTGGGTAAGGGTGGCGAAATCCGAGGCGTGTTTGCCGTCGAGTTGATCGGCATTGAGGTTGTCCACACGCTGCGTGCTGTCCACCGAGAAGGGCGGCGTGGCGCCGGAGACGCCGCCGTTGAACGCCGGCCGGCCGTTCACGATTTCATGCTGGTCAAGATGGAAATACTGGGTATGGTCGTCGTCGCTCAGACCGGTCAGGGATGAGTGCAGGTGCGAGTGGGACGAGGAGGCGAAATCCGCCGCGTGCTGGCCGTCCACCATGTCGGCGTTGAGCATGGTGTTGACGACTCCGTCATTGTAGGGGATGCTGCCGGAGCCATGGCCGGCGTGGCGGCCGTCGAGCTGGTCGGCGTTGAGATCCACGTTGAGGACTCCGTCGCTGTAAGGGATGTTGCCGGTGGCGTGGCCCGCATGGCGGCCGTCGAGCAGATCGGCGTTCAGATTGGTGACGACGAAAGTGCTGTTGACGTTAAAGGGCGCGAAAGAACCGGAAACGCCGCCATTAAACGAAGGCCGCCCCGTGCAGATTTCGTTTTGGCCCAAATGAAAGTATTGCGCATGATCGTCGTTGCCGAGGCCCGTCAGGCTGCTGTGCGTGTGATTGTGCGAGGCTGAGGCGAGGTCGCTGGCATGCTGTCCGTCGAGCATATCGGCATTCAGTGTGGACTGGAGCGTGCCGTTGTTGACGGCAATATGGCCGGCGCCGTTGCCCAGATAGCCCTCGTCGGCCAGATCGCTGCGGGCCGAATAGCGGTCGGTGTGCACGGTGCCGGCGTTGAGATTGTCGGCGTTTTGATAATAGGAGCCGTGCTGGCCGTCGAGGCGGTCGGCGTCCACGCCGACCAGAGTGTTATCCACATAATTCTTGGTGGCGGCATCCTGTGCCGAGATCGGATCGGCCAGATTGATGATGCGTTCGTTTCCGGCGCCGGCGCCCATGTTGAGAATGCCACCGATGCCGACCGGTCCCGCAACCCGCAGGGCAAACGGTGCAGGATTGTTGATATTGATTCCCACACCGCCGGCCGCATGGATGAGAAACTGAAACTCGGCCGTTGAGGCAAACGTCGTATTGGTGTCGTTCCAGACAAATGTTCCGAGATGCCCGGCGACGGCATTCTGTCCGACGGCGCAACTGCCCTCTCCCAGCGCTTGGTTGAACCGGCCGCCGGGCACCGTCGCGAACCACCCCCCTGCGAGGTTATATTCACCTCCGGCAACGACGGAGCCGTTGCCGCTGACGACATTCCTAAGGCCCCCGCCGACCGTCGCATGATAGTTTGCGCTGGCCGTGTTGGCGACCCCACCGGCGATGGTGGCGCCCCACGCGCCGCTGGCGACGTTTTCCGTTCCGCCGCCCACGGTGGCGTGTTTGCCGCTGGCCACGTTCAAATAACCGCCGCTGACCGTGGCGTGCATGGCGTCGGAAAGATCGCGATTGTCATTGCCGGCGCGATTGAGACGTCCTCCGCCGATAGCCCCGTAGTGGTCGGTCACGCGGTTGGCCCAGCCGGTCGTTCCGCCGCCGGCAATGACCGCGCCGGCCACGCCGGACGTAACGTAATTATCTCGATGGCCGCCGATGAGGCTGGGCGCCTCGGCGTCGGGCAGGAAGCGCAGAGCGCGGGCGTTGTTGACCCGCAAATCGAGAGGCTGGTTGTCCGTGGTGCCGACAAAATCGGTGCCCGATGTCGTGCCGGCGTTGCCTCGCAAAAGCCAGCCGTCTGCATGACGGTGGTCGGCGCGGGCGACGCTGGTGCTGGTGCCGTTGCCGCCAAACCGCGCGGCAAGGCTGACATTGCCGCTCAGGCCGCCGCCCGTGAGGCCCGCGCCGGCCGTCACGCCCGTGATGTCACCCATGCCGGCGTGAGTATGAGCGGCGGTGGCAAAGTCGGCGGAAGAACGGCCGTTGAGGCGGTCGGCCTCGATCGCCCATGCGGCGGCGGCAAGCTTCTGGCGGGGCAAATAGCATTCGGCAGCGGCCAGCGTGCCGTTTTTGTCAAGGTCTATCCATACCTCCAGCCACAAGTCAGAACGCGTCGAAAACAAAGTGCCGAACGGCGTGATGTTGCCAAGCGTCATCGAGAATAGGCCGTTTCGGACCGTGACGGTTGGCGAGGTTTCCTGCCAGACCCACGAACCCCCGCTGGGTACAATATACAACGCAAACCGCATTTGATAGGTCCCGTCGGCAATCGGCGTTCCGTTGGGTTGAACCACCGATCCCTGATACGTAAGGGTACCCGGTCCGGCAAGCGCCGCTGCTGTAATCAGCAACAGAGCTGCCGCTCCCATGGTGCGTTTAAAACAGCACATGACAGCACCTCCCCTTTTAATTTGGACGAGCGAATTACCCACTTACAAAGTATAACAGGTTTGGCGTTAGGATGGTCAAGGCCAAAATCCGAGGATCAAAGCCGGCCCTCCTTTTCCGGCATCCGGCTATTTGTCTTGCACTTCGCGGGGCGTTCTTTGTAGCTGATTGCGCGACTGGACGAGGGCGGGGTTTGTGCACTGCCACTGCAAAATCAAAGGTGCCAAGATCATGTTTGCAGGACTGACCGACAAGGCCCGAGCGGCCAAGCTCAACCGTACGCTGGCCAAACTCTATCCCGACGCACGCTGTTTGCTCGACTACTCAAATGCGCTTGAACTTCTGGTGGCCACCATTCTGGCGGCCCAGTGCACGGACAAAAAAGTCAACGAGGTGACCGCGCACCTGTTTCGGCGCTACCGCTCGGCGGCTGATTTCGCCAACGCCGACCCCGCGCAGTTGGAACAGGAAATCAAGCCCACAGGATTCTTTCGCCAGAAAGCCAAAAGTGTAATTGCCACTTGCCGGGCGTTGGTTGAGCGCCACAGCGGTCGCGTGCCGGAGACTATCGAGGAACTGACCGCGCTGCCCGGTGTGGGCCGCAAGACGGCCAACGTGGTGCTGGGCAATGTCTTTGGCCAGCCGGCCATTATCGTGGACACGCATGTGCTGCGTCTGGCCGCCCGGCTTCAGTTGTCCAAAGAAACGGATGCCGACAAGGTCGAGAAGGACTTGCAGGCATTGCTGCCGCCCAAAGAGTGGACGGCTTTTTCGCACCGAATCGGGTTTCATGGCCGCCAGGTATGTGTGGCCCGCAATCCTGCGCACGACCGCTGCGCCATCGCCCAATGGTGTCCATCCCGACCGTAGACCTGTAGATTTCACTCCCGAATGGGTGTCCATGCTGCCGTTCGTCTTCAAACGCCTTCTGACATCCCTACTGGTTGTGTGGATCATTATCACCGTCACGTTTGTGTTGATGCGGCTGTGTCCGGGCGGACCGTTTGACCGCGAACGGCGGTTCTCCGAGGAGATCGAGAAGAACATCCGCGCGCGTTACGGCCTCGATCAGCCCCTGTGGAAACAGTATCTCGACTATCTTGTGCCGCTCTTGCGCGGCGACCTCGGACCCTCGCTGTTCTATCAGGGGCAGAGCGTCAACTCGCTGATTGCCGAAAAGTTTCCGCGTTCGGCGCTAATCGGACTAATCTCAATTCTGCTCTCGATCGGCGTCGGCGTGCCCGCCGGCATTTTCTGCTCGCTGCGCCAGAACCGCCTGCAAGACCGCCTGACCATGCTGGTGACCATTCTCGGAGTTTCGGTGCCCAGCTTTGTTCTGGCCACTTTGCTGCAATACTTCGGCGCGCTGCGCTGGGGGATTTTTCACGCCGCCGGCTTCAGCCACTGGTATGATGCCGTGCTGCCCTCGCTGGCGCTGGCCGGCTACTCGCTGGCGTTCATCACGCGGTTGACCCGCTCGTCCTTTATTGACGTTCTGCATGACGACTGGGTGCGGACGGCCTATGCCAAGGGCCTCAGCCCGTTGCGCGTGATGATCGGCCACGTGCTGCGCAACGCCATCCTGCCGGTGTTGACCTATCTGGGGCCGTTGGCTGCGGCCGTTCTCACGGGCAGTCTGGTGGTCGAAAAGATTTTCAACATCCCCGGCCTTGGCGGCTTTTTCATCACCAGCATCACCAACCGCGATTATTCCCTGATCATGGGCGTAACGATTTTTTACAGCACCCTCCTAATCGCGTTCAATTTCCTTGTGGATGTTCTGTATGTGTTTCTCGACCCGCGCATTTCGTTCGAGGGAGGCGCGGAGCGATGACCCCGTCGGCGCCTTCGCCTGCCGCTCCGCCTTTGGCCGTGGCCAAGGGTCTCTCGCCCGGACGGGCGGCGTGGCGCCGCTTTCGGCGCAATCCGGCTGCGATGACCGGATGTTTGATCATCGCCCTGCTGGTCGTGTATGCGATCGTCGGCCCAAGCCTTTCGCCGCACGCCTATGACGAGCAGAACTACGATCACCTGCGCGAGGGGCCGAGCGCGTTGTTCTGGTTCGGCACCGACGATTTGGGGCGCGATTTGTTTGTATTGTGCGCGATGGGCGCGCGCGTCTCGCTGGCCGTCGGCCTGTTTGCCAGTCTGATCAGTCTGCTTGTCGGCGTCGGCTATGGAGCGGTGTCGGGATGGTTTGGCGGCCGCACCGATCAGGTGATGATGCGGATTGTGGATATTCTTTACGGCATTCCGCTCTTGTTGATTGTGATCAATCTGATGGTGATATTGGGGTCGGGGCTGCAAAACGTGTTTATCGCACTGGGAATGGTGTATTGGCTCAACATGGCAAGGATTGTGCGGGGACAGGTGCTGCGGCTGCGCGCCAGCGACTATGTCGAGGCGGCGCGAGCGCTTGGGGCGGGGCGGTTGCGGCTGATTGTGCGCCATATTCTCCCGAACACCCTTGGCCCGATCATTGTGACGTTGACGCTGACCATTCCGCAGGCGATTTTCACCGAGTCGTTTTTGAGCTGCATCGGCTTGGGGGGTTCGGCGCCGAATGAAAGTTGGGGCACTCTGGCCAGTTCGGGCGCACGGCTGGAACTGGTGCAATACAGTCCCCACCTCGTTCTCTTTCCGGCGGCGGCGATTAGTCTGGCCATGCTGGCGTTCAATTTTGTGGGCGACGGGTTGCGCGACGCGCTCGATCCCCGCGATTTGCGAAAGAAAGGCCCGTAATGCGTCCGGTTCTTTGGATGATGCTTCTGGCCATGGTGGCGGCCAATCTGGCCTTCGATCTATGGGCTGCGCCGGTCGCAAGGCGCCTCGCCGACAAATTGGAAGGCCAGTCTGCATGGCGACAGTCCATCTATTACCCGCCCTACCATCCGCTGATTCCAACACTGACTCGGATCAATCAGCGCGTGCCGCTGGCGCGGGTGGCGAAGACCGTTATGGCGGGACGGTTTGCGCTGACGGCGCTGCCGCTTCTCGTGGTTTTGTATTTCCGTTGGACCCGCCCCGACGTGCGAAACACCGACCTTGCGGCGGGCGTGGTGGTCGGCGCGTTTGCATTGTTTGCCAAGACCTTTCTTTGGCAGGTAGTCTGGCTGATTGCCGATGTGCACACGCGATTTTAGTTGCAAAAGAGGAGACGGTCGGGGTGGAACCCGACCCTCCATGGAGGGATGCGTTCCACCGCATCCGGACTAAAAATGCGGTCGGGGCGGAACCCGACCCTCCACGTGGCATACAATAGGAAATCCACCTGCAGCGCAAGCGAGGTTCTATTGTTTGTCCAAGAGCAGCCGGGCTTCGGTGGCGGCTTGGCGGAGGGTCGGCGAATCACTTTGTTCGGTTTGAACGATGATCGGGCGTGCCCGGGGATCGCCAATCTGTCCGAGTGCTATCAAGGCTGCGCAGCGGACTGGTAGAAGATCGCTTTTACGGATTTCCTCGATCAAAAGGTCCACTGACTGCTTGTCGCGGCGAGCGCCCAACGCTTGGATGATGCCGATGCGCAGCGTGCCTTTCGCGCCGCCGAGTGCCTTGCGAAGCGCTGCCACGGCTTCTTCGGCGGGATTGGCTTCGAGCGCCTGTCGCGCGGATTCCGCCAGCGCTTCATCGTCGAGGCATCGGGCCAGCACCGGAACAGCCTCGGCGCGGCCGGCGATTTGCAGTTGCTCAATAAGGAATTTCTTCACCTCTACCGGCAAGTTGCTCCGCAAGGCATCTAACAGGATGGCGACATAGGCGCGGCGTTCTCCTTCGGCGCCCGGGCGACTGACATGCATGGCCATGCCGTGAAGGGCGAACCGCGCACCGGCTTGGCGCGTACGGACCGGGTCGGCCGTACGCCATTCGATTTTGCCGCGCTCCGGGCCGGCCTTCGCGATTTTCTTCCTCGGCTCGGCTGTGGCCTTTGCTGCCGAGGTTGGCGTTGTGCCGGCGTCGCTGCCTTTCAGGAACTGGATTGTTTCGCGGACCCCGTTTCTTCGCAAAGCCAGCAGGTCGCGAAAGGCCTTTTCCCGCACCGATGCCGTTTCTGTGGTAATGGTTTCGAGCAGACGGCCGACGCGTTCGGCGTCGCGGGTTTGCCCACCCAACACTTGCGCGCCGTGTGCCCACAGCACAAAGACGGAAACCAACAAGACTTGCTTCATGAGTGCAACTCCTTTTCTGGCAGGCGGTACGGCGCAAACGCGGGAAGTTGGCGGCCGGCCGAAAATGCGATTTACAGAATGTAGTTCCGCCGGCGCGCGAGTTCCTCTTTTTTCTGCATGAAGATCGAGGTCCACTCGGCGCTGCCGCGCGGAATGTTGCGCTGCATCGAGGCGATCATCCGCTCGACTTCGGCGTTGATCTCGTCCTCGATTTTCAGATCATTGATGATGGCACGTGCGAGGAGAGTAATCAGGCTGATGCGAGGCCCGTCGAAGCGGATCATCTTGTCGGCCAGCAGACGGTCGGCCATCGTGCCGGCGATAAATTGAATACGGTCATCGCTGAGTCGCACGGGTCACCTCATGAATCAAGGGTTGAACAAGCCTTCAGAGAACGATTTTTCGCTCGCGGGTCAGTTGGTCGCGGATTTTGCGCCGCAACACCTGCACGTCCACGTTTTTCCCGACGATCTTGTTGCGGTGTTTTTCCATGATTTCATCCACTTCTTTCATGATCTCATCCTCGCGCTGGAGATCGTCGAGAAGAACCTTGCGCACTGTCCGCTCGATCTCGTCGGCGGACTTGAGAAATTTGACGCGCGTGTCCTGCTGCAGAGCCGCTACGATCTTGCGGCTGAGGTCTTCGACCTTTTCCGGTTTTAATCTCACGGTTGCAACCTTGCGGGCATCAAGTTGGTTCAAGAATCCCAACACCGAATTCGACAAAAAGGTTGCGACGGGAAACGGCGGGCGTCAAGAACGGATTTCCGGTCGAACGGATCAAACCGGCCATGTTTTTTTCTTGCGTTGAAAAAACCCCCTTGGAAAGTATTTCGAGCGGAAGGGGAGGACTTCTACGGATGGGAAAACAACGTAAGAAGCAGGTGGATGCGCAGCAAACGATCCAAGCCCTCCGGCAATACCTCGATATTGCCGAAGTCATCTTTCTCTGCTTGGACACTGAGGGGCGGATTACCCTGATCAACCGCAAAGGCTGCACCTTGCTGGGCTACAGCGAAGCGGATCTGATCGGAAAAAACTGGTTTGATACGTGCATCCCCGGGCGGTTGCGAAAAGACATCCGCAGGGTGTTTGAACAACTTCTAGCGGGAGACATGCAAGCGGCGGAGTTCCACGAAAACCCGGTGCTCACGCGCGAGGGCCGCGAACGGCTCATCGCCTGGCATAATGCCGTTCTGCGCGACCCGTCGGGAAAGATCGAGGGGGTTTTCTGTTCGGGGGAAGACATCACCGAGCAGCGCGAGGCGGAGCACGCTCTGAAAATGTCGGAGCAGCGCTATCGGACGCTGTTTGAAAACCTGCCAATCGGCCTGTATCGGAATACCCCCGGCCGCAAAGGCGCGTTTATCGCGGCCAACTCCGCCATTGCCCGGATGTTTGGCTATGACACGGTCGAGGAATTTCTGCAGGTCAACGTGGCCGACCTGTATCAGGACCCGGCCGAGCGGAAAGCATTTGCCGACCTGCTGGCCGCCCAGGGCAGCGTGACACGCTATGAATTGCGGCTGAAACGGCGCGACGGGACTCCGATCTGGGGGGCCGTGACCGCCCATGCTATCTATGACTCAACCGGTGCGGTGGATTATTTCGACGGCGCAATCGAAGATATCACGGACCGAAAGCGAATCGAAGAAGCATTGCGGCAGTCCGAGGAACACTATCGAACTCTGGTTCAGAACCTGCCCGTTGGACTGTATCGCCGAACGCCCGGACCGCAGGGGCGATTTGTGACCGTGAATCCGGCGCACCTGCGCATTTTGGGCTACGAGTCCGAAGAAGATCTCAAGAACGCGCGGCTGGAGGACATTTACGTTCACTCGGAAGAACGTCTTCGCTTCTCGGCAAAGTTGATGGCCCAAGGACATGTGGAGCGCGAAGAAATCCAATTGAGGCGCAAGGACGGCACGCCCATTTGGGTGGCGGTGACGGCGCAAGTGGTCCGCAATGAGGCGGGCGAGATCGAGTATTTCGACGGTATTATCGAAGACATCACCGAAGCGCGTGTGATGCGCCAGCGACTCGAAGCCGCTGCTGCTTTGGTGAGCGAAATCTCCCCGCTATCCGACCGCAAAGAGATGTTGGATCTGGTTATCCACCGGGCCGCAGACCTCTTGAATGCCGACTTTGGCGTGTTTGTCGAACTCGACCCGGAAACCGGCAAGATCGGGGCGGCATATCCGGCCAAATTTCCTCTCGAGAAGATTCCAGAGGGCACACAGGTAAAAGGACAGGGGATTCTCGGATGGATTGCCCAAGGGCACGTGGTCTTTACGCCCGATGTTACACGGGAACCCCAATTTGTGGGCTATCCGGAGTGGCATCCCAAGGTGGGCCCTTGCATTGGAATGCCACTGCAATTGCTCAACAAGGTGCTCGGCATCATGCTGCTGGGCCGCGAACGGGGAAAGGAACCGTTTGCAGATGCCGACCGCAATCTGGCGCTGACGCTGGCCCATCATGCCGCCGTGGCCATTGAACGCACGCGCCGGATGGAAGAACTGAAAACCCAGTCTATTTCAGATGAATTGACGGGGCTATACAATCGGCGCGGTTTTTTGATGCTGGCCGAACAGCAAATGAAAGTGGCGGCCCGCGCCGGCAAGGGCTTCATCCTGCTGTTTAGCGATCTGGACGGTCTTAAATGGATCAACGATAATTTAGGACATCAGGAAGGCGACGCCGCCCTGCAGGCGGCCGCAACAGTATTACGCACAACGTTCCGCGAGTCGGACATCGTGGCCCGAATCGGTGGCGACGAATTCGCAGCCATCGCCGTGTTTGCCCCCCCGCCCACGGCCGAAATGCTCATGGCGCGTTTGCAGGAAAACGTCGCGGCCTACAACCAGAGGCACGCCAATAAATTCACCCTTTCCCTCAGTGCCGGCTTTGCCACATACGATCCGCACAAGCCCTGTAGCATGGATGATTTGCTGACACAGGCCGATGCGCTGATGTATGAGCAGAAACGCCAGCGCCGCCGATAGACGATCGGTCCCGCCGCAACATCTTTTGCCCCGCTACCAGATGCTCAGAAGCTGCACCACCACGCCGATGAGCACGAGGGCACCGATCAATTTCAGCCAGCGCCGCAGCGTGGATTTCCAGATCGGCGTCCACGAATCGAATTCCAGAATCCCCAGAATCAGCGTCACCACCAATCCGAGGTAAAAACAGGAACCGATATGCAGCCAGCCGTTGGGGGTCATGGGGAGTCCTTGGCCTCGACCGCCGGAGCCGGCTCACGGCGGCCCAAATAGCGGTCATAGTAGTTGCAAACACAGAAGTAGTTCATGCAGCCCGAGACCAGCAGATAGAGCGAGGCGAGATCAAACCACGGGTGGCTTTCAATCGGCCGAAAAAGGTTCCAGTGCCAGTGGTCGTGAGCCAGACAAAACAGACTCGCACCGCTATTGCCCATCTGCCCGATAAATGTCAGAAGACTGACAATATTAAAAGCGGGCGAAGTATAGCGGAATTCGGGAACGAGGACCGTTCCATGCAAGAGAAGACCGACGACAAATGTAGCATTGAGGAGAAAAAAAATCGCCGCGCCACGCCACCAATCGCGCTTGACTAGAAAACCCAGACCGGGAATCACCCAGCTGGCTGCAAGAAGTGCGACCTCGGCGCCTGTTGAATAGCGACGTTCCAAACCGAAAAACCTCTCCCACAGGATCTTCCCTGCAAACGCACAGCAACGCAAACCTCCTATGGGAGAGCACTGGGGAGTTGTCAACGGGATTTGATGCATGTATCTTGAAGTTTAACCTTCAGTTTGTGGCCTTTTCGGCCACTATGGCGGTGGTGCGGATCACGGCGGACCCAAAAGAGATACCCTGCTGAAGTGGAGAAAATACGGCACACTGAAGCGTGAAGTACGGACGGGGTGAAGCTCTTTTCAACCCAATTTAACTGTTGAGGCCCGCAAAATCCATGCAGCGTTGCGAAGTTGCGAAGCACGGTTTTGCCTCAATACTTGACAGGAAACGGGACAGGCTTGGAGCATTATCTGGCTGAACAGATGGGTAAAATTTGTTGGGTTTGGTTGATTCTTTTTCCCCTCTGGCCGTTATGTCCGGTGACCGCAAAAGCAAGAGCAAAGATTCGGCGCACGGGGGCATCCGCATCATCGCCACCAACCGCCGTGCGCGGCATGAATATGAAATTCTCGAAGACTACGAGGCGGGACTGGTGCTTCGCGGCACCGAGGTCAAATCCCTCCGCGCCGGCCATTGCAGCCTCGTGGACAGCTATGCCTCGTTTCAGAACGGGGAACTGTATCTGCACAACATGGACATTCCTCCCTATGAGCAGGGCAACCGCTGGAACGTCGAGGCCAAGCGCTCGCGCAAACTCCTGCTGCATCGCGACCAGCTGCGCCGGCTCATTGGTGCCGTAACGCAGAAAGGCCTCACGCTGATTCCCTTGAAGGTTTATTTTTCCAAGCAATACGCCAAAGTGCAGATCGCGCTGTGCCGCGGCAAACGCACGTATGACAAGCGGGAAACCCTTCGCCGCCGCGACGAAGAGCGCGAACTGGACCGTGTGCGTAAAATGATGCGAAAGTATTGATACGGCTGTCGGCCGAAACGTTTATCATCCCCTTCATCGTGTTTTTATCGTGTGGAGTTTTTCCATGCATTCAGCGACTGAAACAAGGGCAGTTGATTTCGGCACCGGCGTTATCGGCGGCGGCCATCCGCTGGTGTTTATTGCCGGTCCGTGTGTCATCGAAAGCGCCGAACACGCTCTGGCCATGGCGCGGCAACTGCGCGACCTCTGCGCCGCCGCCCGCGCTCCTTTTATTTTCAAAGCCTCGTATGACAAGGCCAACCGCAGCTCCCATGAGTCGTTTCGCGGGCCGGGCCTGACCGACGGCCTGGCCATTCTCCGCCGCATCAAAGAAGAACTTGGCGTGGCGGTGCTGACCGACGTGCACCGCTTCGAGGAGATCGCGCCGGCGGCCGCTGTCGCCGACGTCCTACAAGTGCCGGCTTTTCTCTGCCGCCAAACCGATTTTGTCATGGATGTGGCCCGTGCCGCCCGCGTCATCAATATCAAGAAAGGCCAGTTCCTTGCTCCGTGGGACATAGAGAACGTTGTGGCCAAAGCCCGCGCCGCCGGCAACGAGAACATCCTCCTGACCGAGCGCGGCACCTCGTTTGGCTACAACAATCTCGTGGCCGATATGCGCTCGCTCGTGGTTCTGCGCCGAACCGGCTGCCCGGTGGTGTTCGATGCGACGCACTCGGTGCAGTTGCCGGGCGGGCGCGGCAAGGCGTCGGGCGGCCAGCGCGAGTTTGTCCTGCCGCTGGCGCGCGCAGCCGCCGCTGTCGGCGTGGACGGCATTTTCGCCGAGGTGCACGACAACCCCGATCAGGCGCTCTCGGACGGTCCCAACATGCTGACGCCGGAAATGTTTGCACAACTGGTGATCGAAACGCAGCGGATCACCGGCTGCTAAGCAGTTTTCTGTTTTGGGTCTTATGGAGGTGAATCGAATGCGTGGCGCAATTGCAGTAAAATGGAAAGGGCGGGTTTTCCCCCGCATTAGTCGGTTTGCCCTTGTGTTAGCGGCGGGGATTTTGCTGGCGGCCGATGCGCCGCAAGCGCCGAAAAAAACCCGTCAGCGCGAACGTGTGGCCAGCAATCTGCAACTGCCGCCTCCGGTGCTGTCGGGCAAAATGTCGGTCGAGGAAGCGCTGTCGAAGCGGCGGTCGGTGCGCCGGTTTATCCGCCGCGAATTAGGCTTGGCCCAAGTCGGCCAGTTGATGTGGGCCGCGCAAGGCATCAATCGCACCTCTGAGGGGGAGCGAAAACTGCGCACTGTGCCTTCGGCCGGCCAGACCTATCCTCTCGAAGTTTATTTGGCCAGCCAAGACGGTTTGTTCCATTATCTTCCGCGCGAGCATCAGCTGGAATGGTTGGACCGGACCGACCTGCGCGGGGCGCTTGCCGAAGCGGCGGCGCAGCAGGAATTCATCCGCGAGGCACCGGCGGTCATCATCCTGACGGCCGTGCCGGCCCGCACGTCCGCACGTTACGGCGAACAGGCGCCGCGCTACATCTTTCTGGAGGCCGGTCATGCCGCCCAGAACGTCCAGCTGCAAAGCACGGCGCTGGAAATGGGCAGCGTCTGCGTTGCCGGTTTTTTTGAGGAAGCGGTATCGGAAGCGCTAAAACTGCCGGGCGATGAAATCCCGCTCTATCTTATCCCCGTCGGCTGGCCCGACGCCTTGCAGCCGACACCGACCTATGCCGAGCCGCTCAGTTCGACTGTGGACGCACAATTACCCGGTCCAACTGGAACGACCGGTGCTCCGGCGCCTGCAAAATGACATAATCATTCGTGTATTTTAGCTGCAGTGTGTGAAGGCCTGTCAATAGCGGGTACCGGATTTCATAGAGATCCCAAACGGGCGAATTAATATATTGCTCTGCAATTAATTTGCCGTCTATCGAAACGGCTACAATCGGCCAGATGCCCTCGGCCGAAGTACCCCGCGCAATTAGATCGAACGAATAGTTGCCGGTCGAGTGAACGGTGAAACTGCGTGTGAACTCGCCGGCGGCATTCAAGACCCAGCCGCGCTCGCCGGCCTGCCCTGATGACGGGTTCATCGCCCGGGCGTCGAGAACGAGCGAACCGGTCGTCAGATAGCGTCGGAGCAAAAGGCTTTCGGAGGTTTCGTTGGCTGCGCGGTCGAGCAGCAACAATTTATACGCCGCCAGAAACAGCCGGTCGGCTTCCTGCCGATAGAGCTGCAGGGCTGCTTCGACCTGTTTTTGCTGCTCGAGGAGCAAGGCGCGCCGGGTGGCGATGCCCAGCAGGTCGGGAAAATCGCGGCTCAGCTCGACGAGGATTTCATCGGCCCGTGCCATGTCGTTATGGCGGGCTTGGATTGCCGCGTCGGCCAGCCGCAGGTGAATCAAGCGCTGGCGGTGGACCATCTGCTCGTCGGGGGAGATATACGTGCGGTTTCGAATGCGGTTCTGCCACAGCTCGATCTCTCGCGTCGCCTGCGCATAGCCCTTGTGGCCGGCGCGCTCGAGACCATCGAGCAGCATCGCCATGGCCGGAAGATCGCCTCGCAAGGCATGGCAGACCGCCAGAAACAGTCGGGCGCGCGGATTGCGGTCGCCGCACTGAAGGGCTTGTGCCAACTGCTCGCCGGCGCGCACCACATCGCCGTCCGCATAGCAAACCCACCCGAACAGCGAATGATAAAGCAGATTGCCTTGATAGCGATTGCCCGCCCCCTCCAGCAGCGTCCGCGCCTTTGCCATATAGCCGCGCGACAGAGCCGGATAGGCGCTGACCAGCGGCATGGGTACTTCGGCGCTCTGCGCACCGGAAGAGATCAGCGAATCGCACAACCGGAGAGCTTGCTCTTCGTCTCCGCGCACATAGGCACACACGGCCAGATGATAGCGTGTTGGCGCCGGCAAAGTCTCCATCGCATACGGTTGGGCCAGTTCCCATGCCCCGTCAAAATCCCGCATGGCCACCATCCACTGTACGGCGGCTTCGAGTGCCGGCCGATAGTCCGGATGGCGGTTGAGCAGTGCGACCGCATGACGGATGGCATCGCTTTCCCGCCGGGTCAAAAACTCATGCGTGGCTTTGTTCAGCTGCATTCGATAGTATAAACGATCGCCATAGCGAATGGCCAGCCATAAGACCGTTCCTATCAAAACCAGAGCGATGAGCGAAAACATTACACGCATAAATCACACCCTGCTCCAACCCAAAACTCTTGTTCCTACATCTCTCATGTCGCGGCTCCTATCCTTCCGCCCTCATCCTTTTTTTTCCCCTGCTTTCACTTGTTCGAGCATCTGTCGGATTCGCGGAGGGATAAAGACGGCATCAAGGTTCATCTGAGCGAGGCTTTCGGCGAGTACGTCGGCTTTTTCTTCATCGTTCAATTCCGCGTTGATGATGATTTGCCAGCGGTCGCGCAAACGGCACAACCCGCCGCGCATTTCGCCTTTCTCATAGCGGATGGGAATGGCCAGCTTTGCAGCGATTCCTTCGAGATCACTCAAGGCAATCGGGTGCGACATGGGCACGGTTTCCCCGCTTTGCCGGTTCCATGAAGGCCTTCGATGCCCTCAAAATTCAGAAGGGCATCCTTCCGCGGATGCCCTTCATCGTGTTGCGGGTCCAATCCAACTCATCACCTGTCGTGAACCTCTTGGCCCGGCGCCGGTGGTTAGTCCTCGGGCCGTTTCAGTGTGCCGTCGCTTTCCAGCAAATCATAAGGCGTCAGGCGTTCGGTCACAATATTCTTGGCCCCTTTGGGAATATAGGAGAGGGGTTTTTCGGAAACGAGGAACCGGACGCCGTCAATTTCAAACTGGTCGCCTGCGAGGCGCTTGCGGAAGTCCTCGGCGACTTTTTCAATCTCGCGCGCCTGGTCCTTTAGCCACTCGGCATAGCGTTCCCGGCGATCCTCGCGTTCACTGAGCCGAACCAAGTATTGCCGGCTTTTCTCCGAGTCTTCCTGCGCGACTTGATGGGCCATGTCGGTCATCGAATGATAGACATGTTCCAATGCCGATTTCATGGCCGACGGCTTGATCAGGCACAGATTCTCCGCCATGGGGGTTTCCTTGAGATCGAAATGGATCAAAGTGGGGGGAGCATTCTGTCCCTGTTGCATCGGGAAGAACGGAACATAGATGTCCTGCGCCTGCACGGCCGTATCTATGTTATACAGGTTGGCCGGCTCGCCCTCGCTCAACAGCAAAACTTCCTCACTGACGTATCGCTCCCACGCAATGCATTGCTGGTAGTAATGGAACCACTCGCCCATGGCTTGCGGGTCAATGGGCGGGGTTTGCTGGCCATACATGGCGGTCGGATAAGGCTGCGGGGCCATATAGCCGCCTTCGCCCCCTTCTTCGTCGCCGTAGTTGAGTTGCCATTGGCCTGAGGTGGGCCCGTAGGGCGAGGTTTGTTGGCCGGGACGCATGATTTGAAACGCCATGGCATACAAACCGGAAATGGTGCGGTCAATCCGCTGTTTCTCCGTGGTCAGCAACGGAAAACGCCCAACCCTCTGCCAGCCGCGCAAGCTCTGGGCAAATTCCAGCAACTTGGCCAGGTCGTCGTTGCCGCTGACCGAAACGGTGGCAAGAATGCGCTCCGCTTCCAGTTCTTCGTCGGTCAGTTGAACCCCGCTGCGGCTGGCTCCGGTCTGTCCGGCCATATACTGGGCGGCTGCTGCGGTCCGACGGCCACCTTCGGTCGAACCGCCGAGGAAAGCCATTTGGGCGCCTGCTCTGCTGCTTTCGCCGGTGCCGCCGGAGCTGCGTGCGGGAGCAGCACGGCTTTCTCCGCCGGATGCGCCGGATGCGCGCGCACCGGCGCGCGATTCGCCTCCTCTGCGTGCAGCACTTTCACCTCTCGCGCGGCCCTCGCTTCGTCCGCCGCCGCCTTCTCCGCGCCCGCGAACCGCAGCCGTCATCGGCAACGATGGTCGAGCATGCCTTTCCAAGAGCGAAACAGGGCGGTTGGTGGTTCGCGCCGGCGGCTCGGTCAAAAGCGTCAAACCCTCGCTGCCGCTGCTGCCGCGGCTGTAGCTGCGTCCGCTTCCGCCGCTGCTGCCGCCGGTTCTCTCGCGGTTGGCCTGCATCAATTGGCGGCGGCGCGCCGCCCCCATTCCAAAACTCTGGCGGTAGGAGCCGACTGTTCCGGAGCCCGTCCGGCCTGTGCCATACCCGCCGCCTTCCTCTCCAGCGTAGGTAGTGCCACGTGTACCGGTTTGCGTTTCCCCAACATCGGGCGGCAGGCCACTGGGGTCGAACTGAACGCCCGGCGTATTGAACATCCATGCCAGCACAAGGAGATTGAACACATATTCTTTGGACAGATAGATAAAGTCGGTCGGATCGGTCAGGGTTCCTGCAGCCTCCGCAATGCCGATCTCCGGTTTCCCCGATGCGGATGCTCTCGCCGCGGCACTCGGCGATGTCGTAGTATCGCCCGGCAAAACCCCGCCGATTGCCGGACTGGCCCCAAACGGTGTCATTCCCGGCGTGGGTGACATTGCGCTGGGCATGGCTCCCGGCATCGGCTGCATTGTATAGCCGGCGGGTGCTTGGGCGTAGGATGCCACCGCGCAAAGCAGAGCAAGAACACCTACCGCGACAGTGCGAATGCAATTCATCATGACGCCCCCTTTCCCTTCATCTCGAGGCAATCTTTTATCGTTTCCGGTATGCCCGCGTCAACGGCAATTTTAAATTTCAGCCCCATAAAAACGAACGAGCTGCGTCGGTTCGCCGAGTGCTTAAAACGTCATCGCGTCGCAGTTTGGGCACTTGCGCCGGCCCTCGACCGGTGCCCCGCACATCGGGCAGGCGCGTTTGGTTTCCTTCTTCGAGCCGACAAAGCGCTCAAACACTCCCATCACTTCTTTCAAATCCTTTTGTGTGGCGATAAACGGTGTCGCCCGGGACTTTTCATCGCGGACACCCCGTTCCAAGCAATGTTCGAGCAAGTAAATGGCCAAGTCTACAATATAGGTGACAAACTCCGGCTCATCCTTGAACATTCGCGCGTTGGCGCGCAGAATCTCAATCACCTCGTCCTTGCTCAGCGTTTTTTTCGGCTGACTGACAGCCATAAGTTTTCCTCCTCCGCCGGTTTCTACCCCAACAATTTTTTATGTCACCATTGTCCCACGTTCGTCAACTTTTGAAATGCTTTTCGGAGCGGCGCGATCGAATAAAGACTCCCAAATGCCACAAGGATGGAGTTCGGTGCAGCGCGACGGCGGCCTTTGCGCAATGCGTCCAACGCGGTGTCCGCGGTTTCCGCCACCACCCCTATGGTCCGAAGTGTCGCGGCCAGTATTTCTGCCGGACAGCCGCGGGGCCCCGGTGCGCGAAAGACTACAACCGGCGCGCCCGGAAAGGCGCAAGCGATCGGACCGGCGACTGCTTCCACCGGTTTGTCGTCCAACAGGCTGAACAAGAAAACCGGCCGGTGTTCCGGCCAGCTTTCCCGCAACGCATCGGCCAGCGCCGCCGCCGAAAGCGGGCAATGCGCGCCGTCCAGAATCAACGGCGGCCGACCGCCGAGATACTCGATCCGCCCGGGCCAACTTACCCGCCGGACGCCGCTGCGGACCGCCGTGTCCGGAATACCCCATCCCCGCTCGCGCAAGACCTCAACCGTTGCCAACACAGTCCGAAGATTCTCCGCTTGATGCAAGCCCGCCAACGGCAAATTCAACACGAGATCTCTCTCCGAGCTACGCAGCCGATAACGGACTTTTTGGCCTGCGGCCGACAATGCGCCATGCCCCGTGCTGGTCCGCCGTTCGATCAGTCGGACCCGCCGCGGCGCATACACAGCCGAAGCGTCCCGGCGCCGGGCGATGTCATACAGGCAATCGAGAATGGCTCGCGCATGGCCGGCCGGCTGGCGGGCAATCACCGCGGGTCGGCCCGGCTTGATGATTCCCCCTTTCTCGCGTGCAATCGCCGTGTGGGTGCGGCCAAGGATGTGTGTATGGTCCAGACCAATGGCGGTAATCACCGCCGCTTCGGGCAGGACAACGTTGGTGGCATCGAGCCGTCCGCCCAAACCGGTTTCAATCACAGCGAGTTGGACCCCGCAGTCACGGAACATCTCGAAAGCCGCCGTCGTCAGCAACTCGAACGTCGTGCGATAGCCGGGTTCGAGGCGTCCGCCGCTCGATTCGATCCGATGCTTGAGCGAAAGAACAGCGTCGGCGAAATCACTCTCCGACACCGCATGGCGGCCGATTCGAATGCGCTCGCAATACGAATCGAGATGGGGGGAGGTATAAAGCCCGGCTTTCAATCCGGCCGCAATAGCGACCGAGTGAAGCAGGGCGGCGGTCGAGCCTTTTCCCTTGGTGCCGGCGATGTGGACACAGGGCGTGGCGAGATGCGGCGACCCGATACGGTGGAGAAAATGCTCGAACCGACGGATGTGAAGGGCCCGCGTGGTGTAAGTCATCCGCCCGCGATGCTGTTCGTAGTTGATGAAACTTTCAAGAAACGCCACAGATTGCCGATACGCGTTCATGAAAAAATCATGCAGAAATCAGTTTCCCCGCGCAAGAGAGAGTTGGCACGGGCGAATGCCCGCAATCGAAACAAACTAAGTCTTGACATGCCAACTCCCTGCCGGAAAATAGCACTTTGATGAACTTGACCATGCTCAAAATTGGTGGTTTAGCGGCCAAAGCAACAACGGAAAGGGTGTCTCACACGATGCGACGTGCGCTTCTGTTTGCGATGGTGATCTCCATGCTGCTGGCATCCTGCAAGGCCGGCACCGCACCGCGGTGGACATATGATTCCTCCGGACAGCCGGCCGTCTATAAGCGCTATCCGCGCCACATGGCCGTGGATTATGTCAACCGCTTCCGGCGCACGGCCTATCTGCCGGTCAAGCAGCCAATCACGGAATATCTTTCGGATGAGCAGCGCCGGTGGATCAGCGAGTATGGTCAGCCCGACTATCGGCGGCGGCTGTTTCGCGAACGCAATGGCGAAAAAGTGGACGAGTGGATTTACCTCGCTCAAAACAAAGTGGTCCAGTTCATCCATGGTCGCGTCGTATATGAAGGACCGGTGACCGATCTGGAAAAAACGCTGATCCGTTTGGGGTATCCTTCGGGATGCAGCATATCGCAGAACGAGCCGTCAGTCGAGCGGTTCAATCTGACTTATGGGCGGTTTTTTGACTTGGAGCGCGAGGTCATTTCCCTCGCCGGCGACCAGATTGTGTTCCGGCAGAAAATGCGATAAACGGAGTAGGAAGGACCAGTTCCCCGTGGAGGCCGATGGGCGGTGAAAAGAATCCTGTTCAACTTGATGCCGGCGCTTCTGGTCGGTGCGATGGTCCTGACCGGCTGCGAACAGCCGATTGACATTGACCGCGAGACCATCTCCGGGCGGCAGGCCATTGATCTGATGGCCGAAGGCGAGCGCTACGAAAAGGAAGGCAACTATCGCATGGCGCTCGACCGCTACGGAAAGGCGCTCGACCAGTCGCCCCGTCCAGCCATCTACTATCACATGGGTGCGTGCTATTACGCACTGGGCGATTTTGCCAAAGCCCAAGAGTGCCTGCAGACGGCGGTGGCCATGGCCGGCGATTATCCGGCGGCCCAGTATCTGCTGAGCAAGGTCCGTATCCAGCTGAAGATGGCCGCCGCCCAAGGGAAACCGCTCCCCACACCGGTTCCGCAGCCGACCCCGACGCCGGCGGTCGCGCCCAAGATGGCGCGCGCTACGCCGCCTCCGCCTACCGTGGCTGTAACCGCAACCCCAACGCCGAAGGCCACGCCGCGCGACGTTGCCGCCATGCCCATTCCCAAGCCGACATTTCCGCCCGCGCCAACGCCTGTTCTGTCGCCTCCGCCGAAGGCGACTCCAGCGCCCACACCCGCAATCACGCCGCGGATTACTCCCACGCCAACACCATTGCCCAAGGCCACACCGCTCATTACGCCACGAATCACGCCAACGCCGGCGCCGACAGCGCCTCCGCGTGTTGTTCTGACTCCCGCGCCGACACCAACACCGACTCCTGCTCCGACCCCAGTCCCCGCTGTGCCCACGCCGACGCCGCCCCTGCGGCCGATTCTAACACCCACACCGGTTGCGACTGTTCGGACTCCTTTGCCGTTCGAGAAGACACCGTCGCTGCCCGATAAAACGCCCGCCCCGGTGGTTACGCCGCTTCCGACACCGGTCGCGCCCACTCCGCCCCCAACGCCTGCACCCACACCCGCGCCAATTCCCACTCCGGCGCCGGTAGCCGCGGTTACTCCGCCGCCGGCTTTGCCGGCCAACCCTGTGGTGGCCACACCGCCGCCGATGGTCGAGCCGGTTGCCACGCCGCTGGTTACGCCGCGGGTGATTGTTCGGGGAACACCGACCCCAACGCCTTCGGGGGCTCCGCCTATGATCCCGATCGAAGAAATACTCAGTCCGGGAACTTCATTAGACCTCGATGCGACGCGAACACTTCCGGCCGCGCCTGCCGCCCCCACAACGGAAAGCAGCGTGCTGCTGGGGCAATGGCAATTCCACTGGGAACAGGCCAAGTCCTACATTGAGCGAAAGATGGATGAAGAGGCCATCGCGGAGCTCCTGCTGGTGGTCGGCGCGCAGCCGCGCCACATGGATGCCCGCCTCGAACTGGCGGACGCCTATGCGCGGCTGGGGCGAAGCGAAAAGGCTTTGGACCAGTTTGAGAAGGCGCGGATTTTTTCGCCCAATCATCCCAAGCCCTATTTTCGCACGGGCAACTACTACATGAGGCTGGCGAAACAGAACAAGGCTTACTACGACCGTGCCCGGACTTATTTCTATGAGGCCATCAATCACGATCCGAAGTATTACTTCGCCTACCACAACATCGGTGTTTCGTATATGGAAGAGCAGAACTACGATGCGGCGCGCGCGTGGCTGGAAAAAGCACTGGCCGTCAAGCCCGACTATGCCAGTGCGCACCGGAATCTGGGACTGTTGTTTGACCTGCACTTGAAAGATCCCAAGCGTGCCGCGTTTCATTATCGTGAATACATTCGTCTGGGCGGCCCCGATAAAGACGAGGTGGCCGAGTGGCTGCGTGCACTGGAGGAAAGCCGGTGAGCGGCGCGTTATCAGGATTTTTGCCAATGGAGGGTTGGCTTCGATTGAAGGGTCGGCTTCCACGCTGACCGGATTAAATGCTTGGCTTCTGGTTCAACGCAGTCCGGACTCGGACATCGTGGAAGGCGTCCGCGGATGGAGGGTTATGGGGTTTTGCCCTTTCTTGATTGCGAGTGCAGCGAGCTACGTTCCAGGGTGTTTTGGCGGTGAAGGTTGTTTTCGTCACACTCTATGATGAGAGTTCGCGCGGCGCGCGCTATGTAGCCAGCGCCGTTGAGGCCGCGGGCCATGAGGTGGCGTTTATTCATCTCAAATCCTTCCGGTGGGTTACCGTACCGCGCCACGACCGACAGCTTCTGGAGTGGGCACTGGCTCAAAGCCCCTACCCCTTGCGGGAAATCACGCCCGAAGGCGAGCGGTTTCATCCTTTTCCTTACGCAATTACAGAAACTGAACAACGGCTGTTTGGCGGGCTGCTCGACGAACTTAAGCCGGACGTCATCGGTTTCAGTTTCGGCACCCATGCATTTCCGCGCGCCGTCGAGATGACCTCGCTGGTCCGTCAATTGTGCCCGAAGGTCCCCATTGTCTGGGGTGGCGTTCATGCCACGATTGACCCGGAAGGCTCCATCCAGCACGCCGACGCCATTTGTGTGGGCGAGGGCGAGGAGTCGTTTGTGGAATATCTGGCCGACCGGACGCGAACGGACATTGCCGGCATGTGGTTTCGGACGGCCAACGGCCCGATTCGCAATCCGCTGCGGCCGCTGATTCAGGACCTCGACTCGCTGCGCTGGCCCGTCTATGGCGCGGACGAATACCAGATCAACGGCGACCGCATCGGTCGGCAGATGGTCGAGGAGAAGCCGTATATTGCGCTGAATTTTTACACCGAGACCACACGCGGCTGTCCTTTCAGCTGCTCCTATTGCGTCCACAGCACCACGCGGGGGATGTATGCCGGCCAGCGCTACGTGCGCGCCCGCTCGGCGGAGAATGTGATTGCGGAGATTAAGCACTTTTGCAGCCGCTTTGGTTTGCAGGAAGTGGTGCCGTTCTTCGACGAAATTCTCTTTATGAACAAGAAGCGCTTTGCGCATTTCGCCCAACTCTACAAGCGCGAAATCCATCATCCGTTCTGGGGGTTTGCGCACCCCAACACCACCGACCGCGAGATGCTGGAGATCGCCCGCGACGCCGGAAGCGCCGAAATCAGTGTCGGCATCCAGACCGGCAGTGAGCGCATTGCCCGCGATGTCTATCAGCGGCCGATTGACAAGGAGAAGATTCTGCGGCTCTGCCGCCTGATTCACGAAACCCGTGCCGGACGCCTTGTGCTGAACATCCTGACCGACTGCGTGTTCGAGACCGAACAGGATATGTGCGATACGTTTGATTTGCTCGCACGAATTCCGCGGCCGTTTTTGCTCCAGCTGGCCCGCGTCGTGCCGTATCCCAACACCGCCTTGGCGCGGATGAAATGCGACACTCCGCCGCTGCCGAACCATGTGCGCGAGTTCTGGCATTGCTTGTATCTGTTGACACAGACCGAGCGGATGGAGCCGGAAATCCTGCGCGGCTTGGCCGCAGATATGTACTTGCGGGAAAAACCGGAGATTCTTGCGGAAATGACACGGTGGGTTTTGTATGGCGACCGCAAGGAATTCGCCTCGCACGAGGACTCGAAAGCCTGTCCGGGGCCGGCGGCCGCCGACGCGCCTGCCCAGACGGCGCCGGCCAGTCTTCCGCGCCGGCTGTACCGAAAGATCAAACGACGGATGAAACTTTTATGGCACCCGAATGGATAAGGTTCGGGGCTTCCAATTTATTTCAGGAGGTGGACCCCATGTCCCCACTCAAATCCTTTCTCACACTCACGGTTGCCTTCTTGCTTGTCACCGTGCCCTTGCCGGCAGCCAAGCGGGACAAGGGCGCGGAGGCCAAGGGGCAGAAAACCGTCCTGAAAGAGGCCGCGCGCGAGATCAAGAAAGGCGGCGGCAGCGCAGCTGCGGCGTTTGCCCTCGTGGCCAAATGCGTGGCCAAAGAAGTCGGCTTGGCCTCCGACAAAGTCGAGCCCTTCGCTTCGGCCTATGCCGCCGAGCGCGAAGCAGCGGCCAAACAGTTGCTCGAAATTCGCAAATCGGGCGACCGCGACAAGGCCAAACAGGCCCAGGCCGAAACGGAAAAGAAGATGGACAAAGTCCTTGCCGACCACCTTTCTGCCGACCAGGTGAAAAAGGCAAAAGAGATGGATTTGGCCGGACTGGATCGCTCGGCCATGGCGCTTCTGTCCGCAAGGGTCGAGCCGGCCAAGGTCGAGCAGGCGATGCCTGTCCTGCTCAAGTATCACAAGGCGGCGGCGGAGCTGATGGCGAAAGCCAAATCGCGCGCAATAGACAAGACCGAGGCGCTGAACAAGAACGAAGAACTTCGCAAGACAACGGCGAAAGACCTTGCCGCCATCGTCGGCGAGGAAGCCGCGCAGCGCTGGCAGGGCGCCTCAGGCTCCGGAAAGACCAAACCGGCCGGCGAAACAACGGCAAAGCCGACCGAGCGCTCCGGCCGGGTTCGCAAAGGCGATGCCGCGAAACCGTAACCCGATTTGGGTTTATAGAGAAGTGGTGGAATTGGATTCCACTCTATAGCCACCATTCTTGGACTTCGAGGAACGGCTTTGACGATAGGGATTGGATGAATGGTTTCCACAGCGCCTAAAACCACGCCAATTGAACAGGCACGCGCACCGAACAAAAGGGGTTTTGGCAGTCTGCAGAAAGCCTATCGGGAGAACGCATGAAGGGTCGGGAGGGACGGTGGGGGGGGCGAAGCGATGGGGCATTCTTCAAGTCCCAATCGCCCGCATAAGTGGGTGCTGCATCCGTTTCCAACGACGTTCCCGGGAAAAGAGAAGCGTTGTCCAACGCACACAGTATGACGACGTATATGGCATGATTTTCACCACATGAGCACAGCGGGCAAGACCATCTCACGCGGGCTGTTTCTGCTTCTTGTGGCGACAGTTGTCGGCGTCCTCGCCGGCGGCGCGTGGTTTTACCATGTCCAAGAAGCCCAAATGCGCCATGCAGTCGAGGCGCATATTCAAAGCATTGCGGAGCTGAAAATCAGTCAGATTGTCCGATGGCGCAAGGAACGCCTTGCCGATGCCAACCTTGTGTTCGGCACTCCGTATGCCGGCCGCCGCGCCCTTGACGCCATGGCCACCCCACGCGCAGAGGTTACCGTGGGGATGTTCACCGGCTGGCTCGATCCGTTGATGGCCAGCGAACCCTACGAGCGGGCCATGTTGTTGGACAGCGGGCTGAAACTCCACTTGGTCCATCCACGCCGCGCCTCGTCGGCCCTGTGCGGGGAAACCCTAAACGCTGCTGCTCAAGCGGTTCGTTCGCGCCGCGTGGTGGTGGCCGATCTCCATCGAGCGCCCACAGGCGCCGTGCATTTGAGTTTTGCCATTCCGTTTGTGGTGCGAGTCGGCGGCGATGTCCCCGCGGCCGGTTTGCCCCCCAAGCCCGACGACCGAACGGCCGCGGTGCTCATTCTCGAAGCAAATGCACAGAACCATTTCTACCCGCTCCTTCGCGCTTGGCCCACACCAAGCCGGACCGCAGAGATCGTGCTTCTGCGCCGCGAGGGCGACAGCATTCTTCTCCTCAACGATGTTCGGCACAGTTCCAACACAGCGTTGTCGTTGCGCATCCCCCTGAGTCAAGCCGATCAAGTCGAGGTTCACGCTGTGATGACAGACGAACCCGGCATTTTCTATGGCAAAGACTATCGTGGCGTGCCGGTGGTGGCTTATTGCAGTGCCATTCCGGAATCACCGTGGTTTATGGTGGCCAAGATAGACGCGGCAGAAGCTTTTTCCGACTGGCGATTCCGGTCGGTTTTCATTCTTGCCCTGCTGGCGGCTCTGGTGGTTTTGGCCGTGACGACCATGCTCGTGCTCTGGCAGCGCAACCAAAAGGCCCACTATCAGCGACTGTTTCGGGCCGAGGCGGCCTTGCGCGACAGCGAGCAGCGCTTCCGCCGGATTTACGAGGAATCGCCCGTGGCCTATCACTCGCTCGATGGCGCCGGCTCCATCGCCGATGTCAACCCGGCTTGGTTGAAACTTCTGGGGTATGGCCGCGAGGAAGTCGTCGGCCGTTCCCTTGAGGAGTTCCTATCGCCGGCCAGCCAAGCCGCTTTTGAGAAGAACTTTCCCGACTTCCGCGACAGCGGCGTCACCCATGGCGAGGAATACGAAATGCTGTGCAAGGATGGCCGCCTCCTGACCCTTGCTTTTGACGGGGTTTTTGTCCGCGACCCGCATGACCGTCCGCATCACAGCCATTGCGTTCTGCATAACATCACCGAGCGAAAGTTGGCCGAATCAGAACGCGAAAGAGTTATCATGGAATTGAAAGAGGCTCTGGCCAAGGTCAAACAGCTCAGCGGACTTCTGCCCATTTGCGCCTCGTGCAAGAACGTGCGCGATGACCAGGGCTACTGGACCCAGATCGAGGCTTATATACGCGACCACTCGGAAGCTGATTTCACCCATGGCCTCTGTCCGGAATGCATGAAAAAACTCTACCCCGAATATGCAGACCGAACGTAGAGGGCCATTGCGTCAAGTCGGATTCGGGTGCAGTTCACACTGCACGGAGTTTGGCCCTCAGTTTGTCGTAAGCGTCTTTTCGTGCGGCAATTCTTTTTTGTCCGCTGTCAGCCCCAAAGGCTCGCCAAAGTGGAACCGATATACGAGAAACTGAACCATGCACTACAGGCGGCGCGAACTTCCGCATATCGCAAGGGGGAAGGGAAAATGATGTTGAGAAATACAACACGGCGGGGATTTTTGGCGGGCTGCACCAGCGCGGCTGCGACGGCGGTGTGGTCGGCCACGACGTTGGGCAGAGCGGAATCCTCTGCGCCTTATCAACTCGGCTGCCAGACGCTGCCGTATCGGGCCTATCCGCTGCAACGCGCGCTCGAAGGCATTCAAAGAGCGGGCTACCGCTATGTTCATCCCTATCACACACACGAAGGCAAACCGGTCTTTACGCCCGATATGGCGGCCGGCCAGCAGGCCGATCTCCGGCGCATGTTCCGCGACTACGGCCTGACGCCACACATGGCGTTCATCGGACTGGTCGGCGGTGATCTGACAACCGGGAAAGGTCCGACGGTTTGGAAAAAGGAACTCGATCTGTTTCGAGAATTTGAGATTCGGACGTGCGTCGGCGTCGGCCCATGGTATTTCCAGAAGTTTCCCGACCAGCCGCGCCCCGCCGACGAATATACCGCTGCCTGCGAGGCGTGGTATAAGGGCCTTGAGCAGGTGGTGCCCCATGCCGAGCAGTTGGGTATTACGATCACGCTCAAGCCGCATACGGGCATCACCGCGACGGCGGCGGCGTGTCTGAAAGTTGTCGGGCGCGTGGTTTCCGAGCGGCTTAAGATTTGCTGGGATGCCGGAAATGTGTCCTACTACGAGGGAGTGCGGCCCGACCCCGACTTTCCGGCTCTTGCGCCCCACGTGCGAGCGGTGTGCATCAAGGATCATCGCGGGCCGCGTGCCCATGCGGACTTCCCGGTGCCCGGCGAGGGCGACGTGGATCACGAGGCCATGTTCAAAACCCTTTTTGGCGCGGGGTTTCGCGGGCCGCTGGCCGTCGAGCGCGTGGACGGCACGATGAACGCCCTGCAGATGGACGCAGATTTAATAGACCGCCGCATTGCACAGGCACGGGCGTTTTTGGCACCGCTGCTGGAAAAGTGCAGCGCGCGTTCTACCGCGTGACCAGCGGTTTTTCGCGCGCACCCTCGGCCTCGACAATCGGCCATGTGGCACGCAGGGCATCCTTGTAGGGGCCGATTTTCTCCACCGGAATTGGCTGGAAGCCCAGCGCAAACGCCGGCGAGTCCGCTCGCAGGCGATAGTCGTCCTTGCTTTCGTCCACAAAGCGCGGGTCGGCTACGATCGAATGGCGGTCCATTCCAAGGGCCTTCCACGATTCCCATTCGTCGAGCACAACGGCCTCGCGCAGCACCACATTGTCCACCCAGAG
>JAOAGV010000003.1 GCA_026415575.1 Candidatus Sumerlaeia bacterium | reverse complement strand
GCGGGTTTCAACTTGGCGCAAAACAAAGCGGCAGCATGGCTGCCGCAGTCCAAAATGGATGCCGGAGGGGTTGAGTTTGGAACAAAAAGAAAGCGGCAGCATGGCTGCCGCAGTCCAAAGCGGACGATGATTTGATCATAATGACAAGGGCGCTGCCTCAGGCGGGCGGAATTCAACACTCGGAGGGTCGGGTCCCACCCCGACCGCATTTCCAATCGGAAGCCGTGGAGGGTAGGGTTCCACCCCGACCGGCTCCGAAGCGGATGCCGTGGAAGGCATCCTTCCACTGGAGGGTCGGGTTCCACCCCGACCGATATAAATCCTACTTATACTTTGACACTCTGATTATTTGCAGACAGGACAAACCCGCTTCGACACATCAAAGGCTTCCCCTCGCGCAGGGCACAAGGGACTGCACGGCCGGCGGGTTAGATTGCATCAAACGCTTCGGGATAGCGGCATTTGGCCAGCGCGTCGTCGTAGGTAATCAGGCCCTGCTGATAGAGGTTCTTCAGCGACTTGTCCATGGTGATCATACCCGCTTCGTAGCTGGTCTGAATGAGCGTGGTGATCTGCTCGGTTTTGGCCGAGCGGATGATTTTGCGAACAGCGACGTTGGCAATCAGGATTTCGCACGCCACGACACGCCCGCGGTTGCCCGGCACCGGCAGAAGCTGCTGGGCGATGATCCCCTGCAGGGTGCCGGCCAGTTGAATGCGCACCTGTTGCTGCTGGTGCGGCGGGAAAACATCCACAATGCGGTCCACCGTCTGTGCGGCGTCGGGCGTGTGGATGGTGGTGAGAACGAGGTGGCCGGTTTCGGCGGCGGTCAGCGCGGTCTGGATGGTTTCGAGGTCGCGCATTTCGCCGACGCAGATCACATCGGGGTCCTGCCGCAGGACATGGCGGAGGGCGTCGGCGAAGCTTTTCGTATCGGACGTCACCTCGCGCTGCTTGATGATGCTCCGGCGGTTGCGATGAACGTATTCGATGGGGTCCTCAATGGTGATGATGACGCAGCGACGCTCCTCGTTGATCTGGTTGATCATGGCGGCCAGCGTGGTGGTTTTTCCGGAGCCGGTCGGGCCGGTCACAAGGACGAGGCCGCTGTCGCGGCGCGCCAATTCCTCGACAATTGGGGGGAGGCCGAGTTGGCGGATGGTGCGGATTTCCTCATTGACGATGCGAAAGGCGGCCTCAACGGCGCCGCGCTGTTTGTGGACGTTGACGCGAAAGCGGCCGACGTCGCCGATCTCGATCGAGAGGTCCAGCTCCCAGTTCATCTCGAATTTTTGCTTCTGCGAGTCGTTGAGGATGCTATAGACGAGACGCTGGGTGTCGCGCGGCGTCAGCGGCGGCAGATCGAGCGGCTCGAGCTGCCCGTCAATGCGAAGCATGGGCGGTGCGTTGACCGTCAGATGAAGGTCCGAAGCCTGCTGTTCTTTTGCTTCGATGAGCAGTTCCTGAATGGTCATTGCCGTTTTGGGTTTTCGATTTTGGATTTTGGATTGAGCCTTCTGCGGCAGTGGGTTTGACGGCCATAAATGGAAAATCCGCCGCAGGAGGATGCAATCTCACTTTCCTGCTTCATTCCATCGCAGACGGCACGTGTTGCGGTGTGCGCGGGTCACACTTTGCCGCGGGCTTTGAGGTTCTCGAAGCTAATCCGCGCGCTTTCGAGCGGGGAACCGGCGCACTCGGTTTGTTCAACAATATACCATTTGACCCCGCTGTCTTCGGCTGCCTGAAAGATGGCGTCCCAGTTCAAAATTCCGCGGCCGACTTCCACGCTGGATTTTTTTGCGTCGCCGGCCATGTCGTGCAGGTGAATCAGCGGGCAGCGTTTGGACATGTTGCGAATGTATTCGACCGGATCGAGACCGGCATACTTGATCCAATAGGTGTCAATCTCGGCACCGACGAGATCGGGATCGGCGGCGTCGAAAAAGATATCCCACGCCAGTTCGTTGCCGACTTTTTCGAACTCATAGGCATGATTGTGATAGCAGAGCTTGAGATCGTAGTCCTGAATATCCTGCGCGATTTCGTTCATCGAATTGGCGGCCTCGCGCCAGCGCTTGCGGTCGCGCCGCCGCTCTTCGGACAGCGAGGGCACGACAATGTATTCGCAGCACAGTTCGAGGCACATCTCGCAGACGCTCTCGATGTCTTTTTCCAACTGTTCGAGCGGAAAATGGCAGCCGGCCACTTTCAGATCGAACTCCGAGACAACGCGCCAAGCCTTGCCCGTGGTCTTGCCTGCAAATCCTGAAAACTCCACGCCCGCATAGCCGATCTTCGCTATCTGTTCGATGGTTCCTTCAAAATCTTTTTCCAACTCATTGCGAACCGTGTATAACTGAAGTGCAACCGGCACATTGGCCATGATCACGATCCTTTCCCGCACAAGTAAGGTTTGCCGCCCGACGCAACAAACGGGCATAAAATGACCCGCGCGGCCGGACGGTGTCAAGCGAACGATAAAAAAAGAACCGGTACGTCGGGCGCCCGATGGATGTCCCGGCCTTTCACGCTGAATACGATGGAAACAAAACGCAGGTCAAACGTCCGTTGGCTGCATTTTTTCGGCTTTCGCGGGGGCCTTTCACTTGCGGCCGATGCAAGGAATTGCCACACCGGAGCGGGTCACACATACGGCACGCGGAAGCGCGAAGCACAGGCAGCGGGCATTCTCTTTTCGTCAATTTCGACGGGAAGAATTAGCCGGCCCGGTTGCGCGCCAGAGCGGCAAAATCCGGCGTTTGCCCGGCCGGCGCGGTGCGCGGTTGCGCCGAGGTTGTCGCACCCAAGAGATACTCGATGTTGCCGGCCGGACCGGCCAGCGGCGAGGCAACAAGACCGACGGCGGAAAGACCAAGGTCTGGCAGGGTGTTCCAAAACTCTTCGAGGATGCGCTGCCGAATGCGTGGATCGCGCACGACGCCCTTCTTGCCGACTTCAGAGCGCGCAGCCTCGAATTGCGGTTTGATCAGCAGAACCACATCGGCCGAGGGCTTGAGAAGCGGCACGACAGCCGGCAGGATTTTTTTTAGGCTGATGAACGACACGTCGGCGACGGCCAGATCGAAGCGTTCGGGAAAATCGGCCGGTGCCAGATGGCGCGCATTGCAGTTCTCGCGCACGACCACACGCGGGTCGTTGCGCAATTTCCAGTGCAACTGACCGATGCCGACATCTATCGCATACACCCGCGCTGCGCCGCGCTGAAGCAGGCAATCCGTGAAGCCGCCGGTCGAGGCGCCGACATCAAGGGCGGTCGCGCCCTCGACCGCAATGCGGAATTGGTCGAGCGCATGGGCGAGTTTCACGCCGCCGCGGCTGACATAGGGATGGTCGGCGGCGAGAATCTCGATGGAAACGTCTTCGGGAAATATCGCGCCGCATTTGGCGACGATCTCGCCGCCGACCCTGACCTTGCCCGCCAAAATCAAGGCTTGCGCGCGCGTGCGCGATTCAGCCAGTTCGCGTGCAACAAGCAGTTGGTCGAGACGGAGGCGGTTTTGGGTTTGCGATTTTGGATTTTGGTTTGAACGCCGCATGCGGTTCAACATGATTGCCCGGCTGAAAAATTGCTTCGGCGCCATCCGCAGATTTCGCGGACTTCGCCGATTGTTGGCAGTGCATCTCGCAAGATCGGTTTGAGTCTGAGCAAATCCGGGGGTTGTAACTCCCCATGCAGACATCAAAACATCGGGAAAGACTGCGGGCGGAAAAACCCCCGTTACGCCCCTTCGAGGAAACAGACCGCCCGCTGGGTTTCCGGGTCCGCGAGGACATGCACAAACTTTCCGCCGGATACCGCCGGCACGTCAATCACATGAATGTAATCAGCGAATGGTGCGGCGTCGGGCAGGAGTTCGGCAAGAAGGTTGGGCGCACTCTCAAAAAACGCGCGGTTGAACTGGCTGCGCGGGTCGTCGGGATAGACCGGCAAATAGATGATCTGCCCCTCGACGAGGTCTTGGAAGAAATGGGTGCCGTAGGAGACTTCGGGAACATGGCCGGCTTCCTCGCGTGCCATCTCGACCAGCACCGCCGTGTTGTCTATGTCCGCGTAGCTGACGTTGACGCCGAGGTCAATGTTGCTGCTGCCCCAGCGTCCCGGTCCCATGAGCAGGAACCGCCCGCGCGCCAGACGGGCGTGTTCATTCAGCCGCCCGACCAATCGCCCCAGCGTTTTCTTCACATCCACTTGCGGAATGCCCGCATAGGTCTTCGGGTCAATGTAGATGACATACTGAATGTTGCGGACAGCCCCGCCGTTGATGATGTGGTCGGCGCGGAAGAGAACGGCCTCGCGCGGAATATCGTCGGGCACCGACACGGCCCCCGCCGCCCCCGGAACCCACATCGGCCGGCATTGCAAAAGATTGACCCGCACCGTGCCATCGGCATTGGCAAAGGCCGTGAACTCCGTATCAATCGGATAGCCATAGGCGCGCTCCAGCTTCTCCAACATCTCGCCCATGACGGCGACGAAATTTGTTTTCGCAATCAGATTGTTGAACGTCAGGACATATTGACTGATCGGGCCGGAGACTCGCGGGGTGAAGGGATCCTGCAAGTAGCCGTCCTTCATCTGGGAGACAAACAGGGCGAGGTTGGGATAATCGCCGTCGCCGACCACCTCGGCGAAGGTGCGCGTGGCAAACGTGTCGGCTTCGAGGTCGAGCACATCCACCTCGCGCTGCGAGTATTTGGCGATCCGCATGCCGACTTCGGGCCGCAGCTGCGGATTACTCACGGCGATCATGCGCGGGTAATCGCCGCCGACGCGGTTGACCGCCCGCGTGCCCAGTCCGAATACCAGCCGGATGATGCCCTTCTTCGGATCAATGCGGTTGGTCCAGACATAGAGATTGCGCGAGAAGGCCACGCCGGCCAGCGGGGGAAAGAAATAGCGGCCGTGGCGCGTGCCCGAAACCCGCTGCACGAGAATCGCCATCTGCTCATCGCTGTCGCCCAGACCGCGCCGCCGCCGGTAGCTCAGGGCATCGGGATTGAGCGCGCTGGCATAGACGAGTTTGACGGCGTGTAGAAACGCTTCGAGGCGCCGGTCGGGGCTGCCCTGATTGGCGCAATACTCGCTGCGATACTTGCCGGCAAATGCGTTGCCGAAGCTGTCTTCGAGCAGGCTGGACGAGCGCACGATGATCGGCGCCTGGCCGAAGTGGTCAAGCATCTCGCGGAACTGGTCGAGAATGTCGCGGGGGAAGTCGCCGGCGAGGAACCGCCGTTCGACCTCCTCGAATTCCTCGTGTGTAATCTGGGAATTCCGCGACAGCTGCAGCCGCAGCCGGAACAGATCGTTGTTGACCAAAAACGTGAAGAACACATCCGAGCCGATGAAGAACGAGTCGTGCTCTTCGAGGATTTGGGAAAAGTCCACGCGGCCCGGCTCGGACAGCAGGATTCGCCGCGCCAGCAGCATGCCGGCCGCCTTGCCGCCGATCCGTCCCGAACCGATCAGCCGGCTGCGGATATGGAACAAGTCCCCAATTGTGAAGTAAGTGTCGGCAATCCGGTTGAACTCCGGATGGTTGCCCAGAAGCATGCGGGAAAATTCCTGACGCAGCGCGGTGAGTTCAGGCGTCGGCTCGGCGAGGTCGGCCCCCGATTCGTGGTATTGCATCAGGCGGCGATAGACACTGTCCCACGGGGCGATCGAGCGGGCGTCCGTGCGCAAAGGTTGGCGCCGTGCACTGGCGGCCACCGCGCTGGCGTCGCCGCTTTGCAGAACGGGCGTGAACCGGTCGTCCGACACGACATGGGGCAGAAACATCTGCGGGGAGTAGCGGTCCCAGACTTTGATCGGGTGGATGTAGAACTTTTCGTTCACATGATAGGCATCAATGAGGATTTGCGTGGTGTCGCGAATGCGGGCCACGGCGGCGGGATTGTGCTGGCCGCGCGTCAGCGCAAAGTAAGTCACCGTATCGAGCTCGAACAGAAATGGACAGGTAACTTGGAAGAAGTTGGCCAGCAATTCGTCGGTCGCCCACTCCTCGACCAGCGACGAGAGGTTGTCGAAGACATAGCAGACGCCGCGGCCGCGGTCGCGGATGATCTTATGCACGGCGGCGCTGAAGGGATCGAACCCCTCGGCTGGATTGAGCTCGATGAGGTCGAGTCCCGGCTGCGGCTGAAGCACCGGTGGGTGCGGCGCAAAACGCAGATACACGCACGGGCGGCCGTCGCGGATGGCTTGCCGCGCAAACGGCCCGGCAAAATACACATAATCCTGCAACTGGTCCACCTGCCAGACGACGTTGTCGCCGAGCCGGAGGTTCTGCACCACTTCGTCGAAAGCGGGAATACCGCTTTGTACCGTTTTTGACTGTTGATGCGAATGGTTCATTTTTCACCTGTTCGTGAGAGCGAAAAAAGTTTGCTCGATTCCGCCCGTCAAAATCGAGAGCAGGACACTACATTGCGTTGCGCATGTCAAGACATGGCCCGAGGGAGAATTCCCTTGATTTCGCCTGCATAAAAACATCATTCGTTTGGCGGCTTGTTTTTTTGCACGCGGCAGGTTTGCCTGTCTGACGCGTGAAACGGGTGCGAGGTTGAGGTGTTGAATGACAACAAACAACAGTCCACATACTCCGACAATGCCGCGCAGCGTCCGGCTGGTGGCCTTTGATTTGGACGGCACGCTGGCCGATCCATTTAAGGACATCGCCGAGGCGACCAATCATGCCCTGATGGCGTTCGGTTGTCCGACGCTGCCCGCCGAAACCATCAAGCAGTTTGTCGGCCGCGGCGTGCGGGAACTGATGGCCCGTGCCCTCGGACCCGACCGCGCGGCCTTCGCTGATGCCGCCGTGGTTTTCTGGCGCGAATACTATGAACGCCATCCGACGGATCATACCCGCCTCTATCCGGGCGTGGTTGAACTGCTCGAATGGTTGCAACAGGCCAACATCCGAACGGCGATCTGGAGCAACAAGGTGGACGCGCTGACCCAGCGGATTTGCGCCGCACTGGGGCTGGCCGCGCGCGTGGATTTCATTCGAGGCGAGTCGTCCGAATTTCCCCGCAAACCCGACCCCGCCCTGCTCGATCACGTCATCAATCTGTTCGGCGTCAAGCGCGACAGCGTTCTCGTGGTCGGCGACAGCCTGCCCGATCTCGAGCTGGCGCGCAACGCCGGCGTCGCCTTCTGCGGCGTGCTGACCGGACAGGCTACGCGCGAGGATTTTGCGCGATGGAACGCCCCGTGGGTGGTCGAAACGCTGGAAGTGCTGCACAAGCAGCTGCGGGCGGTGCACGAAGGAGCCGGCGGGGCGTCAGACCGAGCCGCCGCGCCGGCCGAAGCGCTCGGCAAACGCCCGCTTGTCGAATGAGGCCGCCAGCGCCACGTCGTAGGTGATCAGGCCCTTCTGCACGTAGTCCGTCAGGGCGGCATCCATGGTGATCATGCCTTCCTCGGCGCCGGTCTGCATCGCCGAGGCAATTTGGGGGATTTTGCCTTCGCGGATGAGGTTTTTGACGCCGCGCGTGCAGACCAGCACTTCTCGCGCCGCAATCCGCCCTTTCTGTCCGCGCAACGGCACCAGCGTTTGCGAAATAATCCCTTCGAGCGACATCGCCAGCTGCATCCGCACTTGCGTTTGCTGGTGGGGCGGGAACGAGTCAATGATGCGGTGGATGGTCTGCGAGGCCTCGCCCGTGTGAAGGGTCGAAAACGTCAGGTGGCCGGTTTCGGCCAGTGTGATTGCTGCCTGCATGGTTTCGAGGTCGCGCATTTCGCCGATCATCACCACGTCGGGGTCTTGGCGAAACGAATGACGCAGGGCGGCGGCGAAGCTGCCGGTGTCTTGGGAGACTTCGCGCTGGCTGACCGTCGCCAGTTTGTTCGTATAGACAAACTCGATCGGGTCCTCGATCGTCAGAATGTGGCAGTGGCGCGTGGCGTTGATGTGATCGAGCATGGCCGCCAAGCTGGTGGACTTGCCGCTGCCGGTCGGGCCGGTCACCAACACCAAGCCCTTGTGGCATTTGACAAACTCGTAGCAGGCCGGCGGCAGATAGATTTCCTCCATCGAAGGGATGTGGTTGGGGATGACGCGGAGCGAGGCGCAGAATTGCCCGCGTTGCACAAACAGATTGATGCGCAGCCGGCAGAGATCCTCCACCGTGAAGCTGTAGTCCAGCTCGTGCGTTCGTTCAAACTTTTCGATCTGCTCCTTGGTCAACATTGCGTAAAGGAAATCGCGCATGTCGGTTTCGGAGACTTGGGCATGTTCGACGGCGGCCAGTTCGCCGTCTATGCGAAGACGGGGCACCTCGCCGGCTCGCAAGTGCAGATCCGAGGCGTTTTGCTCGACGGCGCGCTCGACCAGTTTCTGAACGCTCATACGCTCCCCCTGCGGGGCGGGATTTTGCCGCGGAAGGGCAGGGAGTGCCCGACCGCACGACAGTTGCGATATAAGCGAGCGGTCGGCGGATTGCAAGAAAAGTTCACGCGCCGGCCCGCATTTCTTCCAACAACTTCGGTTGCAAACGCGCAAGCGGTCGTCCGGGGTCAGCCGGTCCAAAGGGGCGCCTGTTTCGACACATCCGCGCGGGAGAAGAACGCCGCCAATGCGGGTTGGTGCATCTTACATTTTGGCAAGAGATGAGAAAGCTGCCGGGATGTTCGCGATCACGTCCGAGGCGATCATGGTGCGGGGCGGGATGGTCTCGGCGCACAGATCGGCGGCCAGACCATGCAGGAACACTCCGCACAGCGCGGCCGAAAGCGCATTTCCGCTTTGCGCCAGAAGCCCCGCGATCAGCCCGGTGAGCACATCGCCGCTGCCGCCTTTGGCCAGTCCGGTATTGCCCGTCGGGTTGATGAACACTTCCCCGTCGGGATCGGCAATCACGGTTTGCGCGCCTTTGAGAACCACCACGGCCCGCACATCGGCCGCCAGAGCGCGCGCCGCACCAATGCGGTCGCCCTGAATTTCAGCAACCGGCTGCCCTGTCAACCGCGACATTTCGCCGGGATGCGGGGTCAGAACGGTGGCGGCCTTGCGCTGGCGAACTGCTTCAAGATGGCCCGCCAGCGCATTCAGCGCATCGGCGTCCACTACGAGCGGCACGGGGATGGTCTCGACGGCCCGCCGCACAAACATCTCCGTCGGCTCGGCGCGACCAATGCCCGGCCCCAAAGCAACGGCCTCCATTCGGGAGATGTGACCGAGCAGGGACGGCAGCGACGAAAGATCAAAGCGGCTTTTGTCCGACGAAGGAGTTTCGAGCGTCAGTTCCTCGAGCAGGCGGGCGGCAATCTGTCCTTGAAGCGCTTCGGTAACCGCGCAAAAAACCAGCCCGACGCCCGAACGCATGGCCGCCCGCGCTGCCATAACCGGCGCGCCGGTCATTCCCGGCGAACCCCCGATGATCAGCACGCTGCCAAACGTGCCCTTGTGGCCGTCGGCCGGCCGCGGCGGCAAAAGACCGGCGATCATTTTCCCGGTCAGATGGTTCAGATGAATATTGGGGTCATTGAGCAAATCCGCGGGAAAATCCAAATCCGCCACGCTGACTGTGCCGGTATAGGCGATGCCCGGCTGAACGAGCATGCCCAGCTTCGGCAGCCCCATGGTAACCGTATGAGCGGCGCGAATGACCGGGCCCAAGATTGGCCCGCCTTCGGCAATCAGCCCCGATGGAATATCCACGGATACAACAGGCAGCCCCGTTGCGTTGATCGCCTCGATGGCCTCGCCGAAAAGTCCTTTGACCGGGCCCTGAATGCCTGTGCCGAGAATGGCGTCCACAATCAAATCGAAGCGCGGGAGGGCGTCGGCCAATCGCCGGACATCCTCGATCCGGACGCGTGGGACGGTGGCGGGAAGGGCCTCGAACATCGTTTTGGCATCGCCGCGAAGTTCTTCCGGGTCGGCCATAAGAAAGACGACCACGTGAATCCGCCGCTGGTGAAGAATGCGCGCCACCACAAATCCGTCGCCGGCGTTGTTGCCTTTGCCTGTCACGACCGCCACACTGTCGGGACTGAAGCGTTCGCATACGGCATCGGCCACAGCCTGGCCGGCTTTTTCCATGAGCTGGACGCCGGGAATGCCCCGCTCCTCAATGGTGATGCGGTCAATGCGGCGCATTTGTTCGGCAGTCACAATTTTCATGGCAACCGTTCACCTCTTCGAGTGCGAAATCTTGTAACCGAGCCGTCGAAGATCGGCTTCGTTCTTGCGCCAGTTCTTGAGAACCTTGACCCACAGTTCAAGATAAACGGGATGGCCGAGGAGCGCCTCGATGTCCTTGCGGGCCAGTTCGCCAACCTTTTTGAGAACCCGCCCGTCGGCACCGATGACCAGCTTTTTTTGCGACTCGCGCTCGACGTAAATCCTCACGCGGATGTAGTGTTTTTGTTCGGCCCGTTCCTTGAACTCCTCGCATTCGGTTGCAATGGAGTAGGGAACTTCCTGACCGGTGAGCTCGAACAGTTTCTCGCGGACAATCTCGGCAGCCAAAAATCGCGCATCCCGGTCCGTCAGCTCATCCCCCTCATAATAGGGTGGATGAACCGGCAGGCGGGCCATTGTGCGTTCGAGCAGCTGCGGCAGGCCCTGTCCGGTCAGGGCGCTGATCCAGAATGTTTCATCGTAGTGTGCGACAATCTGCGAGAGGGCCGGAGTTTCCCGCGGAGCATTCCTGTCGAGGCGGTCAATCTTGTTGACAACAAGGAAACGCGGGCACTTGACGCGCGCCAGAGATTCGGCCACTTCGGGGCTCAGCGGCGCCGGGTCGTCGGCCTCGACCAGATGATAGAGCAGGTCCACGTCGCGCAGCGCCTCAACGGCCTGCTCCATGAGGCACTCGTTGAAGCGGTCGCGCGGCTGAATCAGCCCGGGCATGTCCACGAACACGATCTGTCCGTTGTCGCGCGTCAGGATGCCCTTGATCTGCTCGCGCGTGGTTTGCGGGCGGCGCGACACAGCCGAAACTTTCGCGCCGATTAGCGCGTTCATCAATGTGGACTTGCCGACGTTGGGTTTGCCGGCAATGGCCACAAATCCCGCGCGAAATTCGTTCCTCTGTTCCGAGTTTCCGACAGCCGGTTTGCTTTCCTCGAACGTCATACTGAATCCAAAACCGAAAACGCAAAATCAAAGCAGCTGCAAAATCTCGGCGGTCAGCTTTTCCGCGTCCTCGCACGTGCGCGCTTCGACAAACAGACGCACAATCGGCTCCGTGCCCGAAGGCCGAAGGTGAAACCATCCGTCTGGAAAATCCATCCGCAAGCCGTCTGTCTTCCATACCTGCGCGGCCCTGCCCATCGCCTCCTCCAGACGCGCAAAGACGGACTGCACTCTGTCGCGCTCCAGCGGCACTTTCATCTTCCGCATGACATAGTCGGGTATCCGGCGATTGAACCGGCTGACCGGTTCGCCGCGGGTTGCGAGGGCCTCCAAAATCAGCCCGATGCCGGCGGCAGCATCGCGCCCCATCGCCACCTTTGGCCAAATCACCCCGCCGTTGCCCTCGCCGCCGATCTGCGCCCGATGGCGCCGCATACCGGCCACAACGTGGGCCTCGCCGACGGGCGTGCGGATGACCTCGACGCTGCGCAGCCGCGCGACATCATCCATCGCACGCGTGGTGCTGAGGTTGACCACCACGGGCGACCGTCTGCGCGCCAGCAGATGATACGCCGCCAGAGTGACGGTCCGTTCCTCGCCAAGAGGGGCTCCCGTTTCATCCACAATGGCCAGACGGTCGGCATCGGGGTCCACGGCGAAACCCATGTCGGCGTTTTCGCGGCGGACGCGCCTGCACAGGGTGGTCAAGTTTTCGGGCAAAGGCTCGGCGTTGCGCTCGAACGGCCGGTCCATGCGGTCGAAGAGTGTAACGACCTCGCAGCCAAGCTGCACCAGCAGTGCCGGCAGGACCGCCGCCCCTGCGCCGTTGCAGCAATCGAGGACAACCCGGAATCGCCGGCGGCGGATTGCAGCGGCATTCACATTGCGGACCACTCGTGCGATATGTACCGCCGGACCGTCGCTGCACTCGAACACGCGTGCAGGTTTGCGCAGGGTCGCGCGGCGAAATCGCCCCTCGCGATGGATTGCAAACAACTTCTCCTGATCGGCTTTTTCCTGAAGCGTGCCGTCGGCACGGAAGAACTTCAGCGCATTCCACTCGACCGGATTATGGCTGGCCGTGATGGCCACCCCTCCGCGCGCCTTGCGCGCGCGGACCATAATCCCGATGGTCGGCGTCGGGACAATGCCAAGGTCTTCGACGCAGCAGCCGGTGGCCAGAAGCGCGCCGCAGACCAGATTGCGCACCATTTCGCCCGACGGCCGCGTGTCGCGCCCGACGACCACCTTGCCGCCTTTGAGCAGCGTCCCAAACGCCAACGCATAACGGACGAAATCCTCAGCTTGCAGGGTTTCGCCGACGATTCCGCGAATTCCGGCAACGCTGATCATCGCTTGCGGGGTCATGGCTCTCCTTGACATCAGCGGCGCGCAGCGCTGCGCCGCAAATTGGCGGGGAGGATTTTCAGGGAATCGCGGTATTTGGCAACCGTCCGGCGTGCGATGGCGTAGCCTTGGGCCTGCAGGCGCTTGGCGATGTCCGAGTCGCTAAGCGGATGCTTGGGGTCTTCTTCGGCAACCATCTTGCGGATCAGTTCTTTGACGCTGCGCGAAGAGGCGGCCGTGCTCCCGTCGCGGTCGAGGCTGCTGGAAAAGAAATACTTTAACGGGAACACACCGCGCGGGGTCTCCACATACTTGTTTGCCGTCACGCGTGCGATCGTGCTCTCGTGCATCCCGACCGCTTCGGCAATCTGCCGCAGTGTCAGCGGCTTGAGATGCTCCGTTCCCTTCTCCAGAAACTCTTTCTGATACTCCATGATGGCTTCGGTCACGCGCAGAATTGTTCCCTTGCGGCGCTCGATGTTGCGGATCAGCCACACGGCATCGCGGTATTTGTTGCGATAATACTCGCGCTCCTTGTCCTTTAACCCGTCGCGCGTGAACAACAGATGGCGATAGTAGTCGTTGATGTGGAGATGGCGGAGATCCCCCTCGTTGAGAAAGTATAAATAGCGGTTGTCCACTTTTTTGACGACCACATCCGGCTCGACATAGGACGGGGTATCTTTGGTAATGGAGCGGCCGGGTTTCGGCTCGCAGCGCCGGATGTTGCGAAACACCTCGGCCACTTTTTCTTCGGGAACATTGAGCGCCCGCGCGACCTCGCGGAATTTTTGCTGCCCCAACTGCTCGAAGTGTTCCGTCAGGATCGCGCGGTAGATCGGGTCTTTCAACCCTTGGCTGTCCAATTGAATCAACAAACACTCCGCCAGATTGCGCGCGCCGACGCCCGTCGGATCGAAGGTCTGAATAATCCGGAGCACTTCTTCCACCTCGCCGGCGGGAACGTTCAACTGCGCGGCGGCTTCCTCGACCGACAGGGTCAGATAGCCGTTATCGTCTATGTTGCCGATCAGAAACTCGCCGATCTGGAGGCGCCGGCCGTCGAGCGCCGAAACCCGCAGCTGCCACATCAGGTGGTCATACAGGCTCCGGCGGCTTGCCGTGTATTCCGTAAAATCGCGCTCCTCGTCCGGCTCCTCGCGCACCGACGCATAAGACACCGTCGGCTCATCATAGTAATCATCCCATTCGACGTCCACCTGATCAAACGTCTCCGCGCCCTCCTCGCTGTCCAGCGGCGGGGGCGGAGGGACGGTGGCGTCGCTGTCCAACAGGGCGGGATCGTCCTTGGCCAAATCGAGCGAGACCGCATCGGCGGTCTCGCCGGCAGCGGCCCCGACGGCGGATTCGGAAGAATCGGCGACATCGGCCGGCATGGCGGGCTCGCGTTCCTCCGCATCCAAACCCGAAGGCGACTCTACTTCTCCGTCTTGCCCTTCCTCTTCTTCTTCCAATTCGAGGAAAGGATTTTCGAGAATTTCCTGCCGCGCCAGCTGTTCCATCTCCTGCGTGTTCATCTGCAGCAGCTTGATGGACAGCTGCATCTGGGGCGTCATCACCAGCTTTTGCGTTTGAATTTGGACTTGTTCCAGCGACAACGGCATCTCGAAAGACCTGCGCTCTTCAGATTCTGAAAAGGACTATGCTGTTTTTTGTCCCTTCAATCAAGTAAAAACAAGCAAACACAGAGGTGCTGGATGCATCTCCGGAAGTCGGGAAAAGCCTCCTCTGCGCGTTGCCGCATTCAAATCCGCTTGATTTGCAACCGTGCGCTGTTATCGTGCCTGTCGTTTGCTCGTATGAGCGGGACGAACGAGTGGTGGGCGAATGGAGCGCAAGGCAGAGTGGGTGGGCCATAAGGTGCAAGGCCCCGTTCTGTCGTCTTTGTTCCGGTTTCCCCCAAACTCGTATCTTGTCGTTCACAGGAGGAACGAACCATGACCCTCGCGAAGTTGTTCATGGCCATTCTTTTGGCGCTGGCCGCCGGGCCGGCCTCGAAACCGGCTGATGCCCCGCCAGCCTATGGACCGCCCATCACACTCGAGCAAGCCAAGACCATTGCCGCCGCCGCCGAGGCGGAGGCGGTCAAGAACCGCTGGGACGTCGTAATCGTCATCACCGACTCCGGCGCCAATCCCGTTCTCCTGCATCGGATGGACAATGCCCAGCTGGGCAGCCTCGATGTGGCCATGATGAAAGCGCGGTCGGCCGTGGCGTTTCGGCGCTCGACCAAGGTTTTCGCCGACCAGCTCGAAGCCGGCGGGGCGGGCTGGCGATTCCTCAAAGTGGCCGACGCCATGCCCATCGAGGGCGGCCTGCCGATTATTGTCGGCGGGAAGATCATCGGCGGCATCGGCGTGTCAGGCATGGCGCCAAATCAAGACGGACAGATTGCGCAGGCCGGTCTGGACGCCCTAAAATAAAGGGCACGCCGTGCGGTCTGTGTTTTTTGCTTTGTAGCTCTCCGCGCGTCAATCGCTTGATCTTGGGGGGTTGACAGGACCCGCGCATTTCGTTCACATGTTAGTTGCGCAGGAAAGGGGGCGGGCATCTTTTTTGCACGCTGCTTTTCCATAGGTTTGATTATCGCCAAGATCGGTTATTTTTGTCGCAGGGATGGGCAGCAATGCAACGGGTTGCCGCGCTAGTTCTGGCCGGAGGACGTATTCACGGCTATGGCGTATTGACACTCAATCGCGCCAAAGCCGCATTGCCGTTCGGCGGCTTCTACCGCATTGTGGACTTCACCCTCAGCAGCCTGAGCCGCTCGGGGGTCGGGCGCGTCGGAGTGATTTGCCAATATCTGCCGGCCTCGTTGATCGAACATGTGGCAAGCGGCGAGGCGTGGGGATTCAACGGCTTCGGGCATGAAGTCCGACTGATGCCGCCGTTTGTCGGCGTGGGTAAAATCGAGTGGTTTCGCGGCACAGCCGACGCCATCTATCAGAACATGAACTTTCTGTCGGACTGGGACCCCTCGTATGTGATCATCTGCTCGGCCGAGCACGTCCACAATCTCGATTTTTCTGAGATCGTGGCGTTCCATGAATCCAACGGCGCCGACCTGACCGTTGTGGAAAAGCAGTTGCCGCGCGAACGGCTGTCGCCCCGCTTTGGTTATGTAACCAGCGACTCATCGGGGCGCGTCGTGCGCTTCGACGAAAAACCCAAGTTGCCGACCGGCGATCGCATCTCCATCGGCGTCTATGTCTTCAACAAGGACGTGTTGGTTCGCCAGTTGGAACGCCTTGCCCACGGCGAGAAATGTTTCAACCTCTCCCGCGACATCATCCCTTCGATGCTCGACACCAACCGTGTGCTGAGCTGTCCCTTTAACGGCTATTGGAATTATTTGGAAACCGTCGAGGACTACTTCCGGGCCAACCTCTCGCTTTTGGACGACACGCCGGAAATTGATCTGATCGGGTGGGATGTGCGCACCAACCTGAACGACCGCGCTCTGGCGCAGCGGCCGGGTGCCTTCATCGGCCCGACGGCTCAAATCCACCGCGCTTTGATCAGTCCGGGCTGCCGCATCGAAGGCCGGGTTGAAAACAGCGTGCTCTCGCCCGGTGTGGTGGTGGAAGCCGGCGCCCTCGTCCGCGATTCCATTCTCATGCACGATACGCGCGTCGAGCAGGATGCTTATGTCTGTCAGGTGGTCGCCGACAAGGATGTGGTCTTCGAGCGCGGATGCCGTGTCGGGCCGGAGATGGGTTCCCATTTCGGCACGAAACTCCAACTGACTCTGGTCGGAAAAAAGCGGATTGTGGACGCCCGGGCGTCGGAATACTGGCGGGGTCGGCCCGGCCGGTTTGTCGTTGCCTCACGCGACCCATGAGGATTTCAGGCCATGCCTCCACGAAGCAGTCGGACAATCCAAACCGTTGCCATGATTCTGGCCGGCGGCGAGGGCAGCCGGTTGTCGGTTCTTTCGGGCAAGCGTGCCAAGCCGGCTGTGCCGTTCGGCGGAATCTATCGCATTATTGATTTCACCATGAGCAACGTCATGCATTCCGAAATCCCCGTCGTCGGCATCTGCACGCAATACAAGCCGTCTTCGCTTATGGACCATTTGTCCATCGGAGAGGGGTGGGGATTTGCGCGGCGCGGCTATCTGGCCAAAGTCCTGCCTCCCTACACCGGCGAGGTGGACTCCGATTGGTATGCCGGCACCGCCGACGCCATTTACCAGAACCTTGAGTTCATCGCGCGGTTCAAACCGAAGCGCGTGTTGATCCTGTCGGGCGATCATATCTATCGGATGGACTATCGTCCGATGATTGCCCTGCATATCGAGAAGAAGGCGGCGCTGACGATCGCCTGTCAGGAAGTGCCGTGGGACGAGGTCTCGCGCTTCGGGATTATGGAGACCGACGGCGACGGCCGCATCGTGCGCTTCTATGAAAAGCCGCAGGGACCCGTCGCCTCAAACTTGGCCAACCTTGGCATTTACGTATTCGACACCGACGTGTTGGTAGAGCGCCTGCGCGCCGATGCCCGCTCGCCCGATTCCACCCACGACTTTGGCCGCGACATTATTCCCGCAATGATCGAATCCTATCCCTGCCATGCCTACACATTTTCCGGCTACTGGCGCGACGTGGGAACCTACAAGTCCTACTGGCAGGCGCACATGGACTTGCTCGACCCACGGTCCGGTCTCGACCTTCACCACTGGGGTGTGTGTACCTCGACGCGCGGCGCCTTCGACTATTGTCTCTCGCCGGCGCGTTTTCTTGGCCCCGGTTCCGCCGAGCAAAGCATTGTTTCGTTTGGCTGCCAGATCGAAGGCCACGTCTGTCGAAGTGTGCTTTCGCCCGGCGTGCGTGTGGCTCCCGGTGCGCGAATCGAAAACTCCGTCCTGCTCAATGGCGTCCAAGTCGGGCGCGATTGCTTCATCCGCAATACCATCCTGGACAAAAACTGCGTGATCGGCGAGCGGTGCACCATCGGCGGCGATCCCGAGAACAAAACCGCTGCCGGTGACGGGACGGTCGTAACGCTGATCGGCAAACAGGTTACGCTTCCGCCCGGTTATGTTGCAGCCGCCGGCTGCATTATCCCGTATGGGGCCGGACCGGCGACCTTGCCGCCTCCTCCCCTTCTGCCCGGAACCCCCATCCCGCCGACATCATGACCAATAGGCTCAAAAAACAAGGCCGGCGAACGGCGAAGCGTTCCGCATCCCGACGGCTGTCGGGTACCCGCCGAAAACGTTTCGAGAAAGTAAATCGGACAAAGGCCTCTTCACTTCCCAATGCGGGAAAGAAATCCGACCGCTCGCGCAGTCGAAAGCAACGGACAGCCCCAGCCCAACAACGGGCGGCCGAGCGCGACGCCATCTTTCAAGCCATGGCCCACCCGGTCGTCATTTACAATTCCCGCCAGAAACCGATCAGCGCAAATCCGGCGGCTTTGGCGGCGTTGGGTCTCGCGCCGTCGGCAAAACCGGCCGGCCCGGAGCTTGCCGCGGCGTTGCAGCGCATGAATCTCCGCCACGACGATGGACGGCCTGTCGCACCCGACGAAAGCCCTGCGCACCGGGCTTTGCGCGGCCAGGTTGTTCGCAATGAGCCCCATATCATCGCCGACAAGAACGGTCGGGACCGTTGCCTGCTGATTTCCTGTGCCCCGTTTCGCGTGGCCGGACGGATCGCCGGCGCCATCTCCATTTGGCACGACGTGACCGAACAGCGTCGGGCGGCGCTTCAGCTGGAGCAGGCCTTGCAGGACTCGCGCCGGCGGCAAATGGAAATCGCAGCGCTTCTGGCCGGTGCCCGCGTCATCCTCGAAAAAACCACTTTCGTCGAGACCGCCGAGACGATCTTTGCTTTCTGCAAAAACCTCATCCAAGCCACCGCCGGCTATATCGCCATCCTAAGCAAGGATGGCACCCAAAACGAGGTCGTGTTTTTGGATGCCGGCGGTCTGCCCTGCAACGTGGACCCCTCCCTGCCCATGCCGATTCGCGGTTTGCGTGAGGTAACTTATCGCACGGGCGAACCCGTCTTCGACAATGACTTCCCCTCGAGCCGCTGGATGGAGTATATGCCCGAAGGCCACGCCGTGCTCCAAAACGTCTTGTTTGCCCCGATGAAAATCGAGAACCGGGTCGTTGGCCTGATTGGTCTGGCCAACAAACCCGGCGGCTTTGTCGAACACGACGCCCGCATGGCCACCGCCTTCGGCGAACTGGCCGCCCTCGCGCTCCAAAACAGCCGCGCCCGCGAAGCCCTCGAACACAGCGAAGCGCGCTTCCGCTCTCTGGCGGAAACGGCCAACGACGCGGTGATCACCATTGACGCCGCCGGCAAAATTGTGTTTTGGAACCGCGCGGCTGAAACCATTTTCGGCTACTCCGCCGATGAAATGCTTGGCCAGCCCCTCGAACGCATCATCCCTGAATCCATGCGCGCCGCCCATCGCTGCGCGCTCCTTCGCGTGGCCGAAACCGGCCAGACCCGTCTGGTCGGAAAAACCCTCGCCCTGCCCGGACTTCGCAAAGACGGCTCCGAGTTCCCTCTGGAACTCTCGCTCGCCTCTTGGCAGACCGTCGAAGGCCGGTTCTTTACCGGCATTGTCCGCGACATCACCGAACGAAAACGCGCAGAGGCGGAAATCCGCGCGCTCAATGCCGAACTGGCCGAACGCATCGAACAACTGCGCGCCGCCAATGCCGACCTCGAATCGTTCAGCTACTCCGTCTCGCATGACCTGCGTTCCCCGCTGGCCGTCATTGACGGTTTCTCCCATGTGCTTTCGACGGAATACAGCGACCGTCTCGACGAAGAAGGAAAGCGTTTTCTCGACCTCATTCGCTCCAACACCCGGCAGATGGGCCAGCTGATTGAGGACTTGCTGGCCTTTTCGCGAACCGGCCGCCAGCCGCTCTCGCCCGCGCCTGTCAACATGGATGAACTGGTACAAATCGTTCTCGCGGAACTGCAGCCGACATGGCAGGGGCGAAACGTTCAGCTGGACATCCGGCCGTTGCCACCGGCCCGCGGCGACTGGTCGCTGCTCCGGCAGGTGTGGACCAATCTTCTCTCCAACGCCCTGAAGTTCACACGGCACCGCCCGACGGCCCGCGTGGAAGTCGGCGGCGAATCGCGTGACGGCGAAAGCATCTATTATGTCAAGGACAACGGGGCCGGGTTCGACATGCAGTATGCCGGAAAACTTTTCGGCGTGTTTCAACGCCTTCACTCAACTGAGGAATTCGAGGGCACGGGCGTGGGCTTGGCGATCGTGCAGCGCATCGTTCGCCGGCACGGCGGACGGGTCTGGGCCGAGGGCAAGGTGGGTGAAGGTGCTGTGTTCTATTTTACGCTGCCCCAGTAGGAACACCGGCGGACGTGTTTTCGTAATTCCTGCAGGTGCGTTTCCTGAAATAGAGACCGATGGGATTCTGATAGCAAGATAAGGTCTCAAATACCGCAATCCCGCCCGCCTTGCAAGGGGCGCGCGGCACTTCTATTCCAGCGGCGCGCTGCCGTCGGAATCCAGAAACGTGCGGCACCACAATTCGAAACACATCAACGCCCACAGACGATAATGGTGGTTTTGCGTGCCGCGCGCGTGCTGATCCAAAAGAAGCCGGATATATTTCGGATCAAAAAGGGTGCGTTCCCCCAAACGCCGCGACAGCAGCAGCTCGGTCGCCAGCCGCTGCAACGCCCCCTCGCGCAGCCACTCCCGCACAGGCAGCGTAAAGCCTTTTTTGGGACGGTCGAGATGTCCGGGCGGAAACAGCGGCGCTGCGTATTTGCGCAACAGCCCCTTGGGCACCCCTCCCAGCATCCGCAACTCCGCCGGCAGTTTTGCCGCAAATTCCACGACCCGATGATCGAGAAACGGCGAGCGGCCTTCGAGACTGTGGGCCATCGTTGCACGATCCACTTTGACCAGCAGGCAATCCGGCAGATAGGCGTCGAGGTCGCCGGCGGCCATTCGATCTATGCGATGAACTTGCGCGCCCAGTTGGGCCATGACCTGCCGCGTGCGGCCCATGGGGTCGCCGAGGCCGGCCGCATGGATTTGTGCGGCCAGTTCGCGCCGATAGAGCCGCTGCTTTTGTTCGGGGCGGAAAATGCGCATGGCCTCGCAGTAGCGCGCATCGTCGTCCCAGAGCGACGCCCGGTTTACATAGTCCAGCAACTCCAACCGGCCCGACTGCGGCAGGGCTGCGCGAAGCGCCGCCGCCAGCGGCCCGATGAGCCATCGCCGCAGCGCCGCCGGAATTCGCCGCCACACGTTGAAAATGGCAAAGCCGCAATCCGCATAGCGCTGATAGCCGGCGAACGACTCGTCGCCGCCGTCGCCGTTCAGCGCCACAGTAACATGGCGGCGGGTCAGCTCGGACAGCAAAAAAGTGGGCAATCCCGATGAGTCGGCAAACGGCTCGTCGTAGTGCCACACCAGCCGCGGCAGGACAGAGACGGCGTTGACCTCGACGACAAACTCCTCGTGCTGCGTTTCAAAGTGTCTCGCAATCGCGCGTGCATACGGCAATTCATCGAAACCCGCCTCGCGGAACCCAATCGAGAACGTCCGCAGCGGGCCTCCAACATGCCGGCGCATCATCGCCACGACCAACGACGAGTCTATGCCGCCGCTGAGAAAGCAACCCAACGGCACATCGCTGATCAGCCGGCAGCGGACGGCGTCTTCGATCTGTTCGAGCGCTTCGCGGCCCGCCGCGTCGGCGCTGATTTGACGCTTGGGAAAGTATTCGGGCCGCCAGTAGCGCGACGTTTTCACCTGCCCGTCCTCATACAGCAACACATGGGCGGCGCGCAGCTTCTCGACCCCACGCAGGATGGTTCGCGGTGCCGGCACGTATTGAAATGTCAGGTACTCGTCAAGGGCGACGGGGTCCAGTTCGCGTGATATTTCCGGATGGGCCAGCAACGCTTTCAATTCCGAGGCAAAGAGAAAACAGCCCGGCCGCGTGGCGAAATAAAACGGCTTCTTGCCCAGTCGGTCGCGCGCTGCAAACAGCCGGTGCCGCGGTGCATCATAGATGGCAAACGCAAACATCCCGCGCAGGCGCTCGACGCATCGCTCGCCCATTTCTTCGTACAGGTGAAGAATGGTCTCGCTGTCGGTTCGGGTGGCGAACCGGTGCCCGCGGCGTTCCAACTCGCCGCGCAATTCCGGAAAATTGTAAATCTCGCCGTTAAATGTCAGCGCCAACTCACCCGTCTCGTTGAACAGCGGCTGGCGGCCGCCCGACAAGTCAATGATGCTCAGGCGGCTGTGCCCCAAACCCGCGCCCGCCTGCACATGGAAGCCCGTCTCGTCCGGCCCGCGATGGCACATCCGCGCCGCCATCCGCTGCAAGAGCGCCGGGTCGGGCCGTTGCGCGCGATCGTTGAAGACTATGCCGCAAATTCCGCACATCGTTCACTGCCTCTTGCAAGAACCGAATATGCTGGCCGTTTAATCGCCTCGCGCCTTCGGCTCGCGGCCGCCTTCGAGATACTCCAAATACAAGTCCTGAATGCGCTCGACCATGCCCGCCATCGAAAAATGCTCTTCAACCGCGCGCCGCGCCGCCTGCCCGATGCGTTCGCAAAGTGCGCGGTCCGACGCAAGTATCCGGATCGCATCTGCCAGCGCCGCCGGTTGAAGCGGCGGAACCAACAGACCGTTCTCCTTATGCCGGATTACCTCCGGAATTCCCCCCACATCGGAGGCAATCACCGCCTTGCCCATCGCCATTGCTTCGAGAACCGAGGCCGGCATGCCTTCGTGGCGCGACGGCAACACGGCGAAATCGGCGGCGGCAAACACCTCGGCCACATTGTCCACACGCCCCAGCCAGCGGAATTGCCCTTCCACGCCGCGCGCGGCGGCGTATTGCTGGTTGGCGCCGCCCATCTCGTCGCGCCCGGCGCAAAGAACGGCCATGTGCGGAAAATCGGCTGCCAACGATGCAACGGCATCAATCAAATCGCGGTGGCGTTTCTCCGGCCCCAGATTGGCCACCACTGCCAGCACGGGGCCATCGTGTTCGGACAGACCGAACTTCCGGCGCAGTGCGGCAGCATCAAAACTCACGGCCGGCGGCATCTCGACACCGTTCGGAATCACTTTGATACGATCGCCCGGAATGCGCTCGCGCCGAATCGCCGCCTGCCGTCCCGCTTCTGAATTGGACACAAACACATCCACATATCGCGCCGTCCAGCGATCCAGCCACACATGATACCATCGGCGCCACGGATCGGTGCTGCGAATGCCCGCCACCACGCAGCCGACTTTCGCACGCCGGGCCAGATGGCGCCCCGGAATGTTGGCCCGCAGGCCGTATAGATGCACCAACGACACGCCCCGTGTGCGCAGAATGTCCGCATAGCGCCGCCACGCGCGCCAGTCCAGCGGATGGCGGCAATGCAGATGCTCCGCCTCGACGCCGCGCCGGCGGCACTCCTCGACCAGCGTGTCGCCGCCGACCAGACAAAGCACAATCGGATGGAAGAGGTTGTGATCCAGCCGCGCAGCCAGTTCGAGCGTCATGCGCTCGGTGCCGCCCATATCGCCCGACGAGGTCAACTGGACAATCGTGTAAGGCCTGCGGCGGCGTGCCGTTTCGGCGGGGCAACAACTGGATGCGGGTTCATTCATGCGATTCGCCCGGTCGCACAACCCTTGCGCGACCACAACGGATGGTGTGGCATTGCCGCGCTCAACGTCCAGTCTGAAAACTCTCCCTGTGCGAATTACTCCCGCTCCGCAAACCGTTCCAGTGCCGCCTTGCTGGCCAGTCCATCCGCCAAAGCGGCGCAAGGATCGCACGCCACGGCGCCAAGGGTTACGGCGATGGCGGCGGTTGAGAGAATATCCTGCGCGTTGTGATCGAACACGGCCGCAAGACGGCCGGCGCGGTGCCCGCCCAGATAGTCGCGATAGACTTGCGGGATGCGGTCGGAGGGAATATCGCGTTCGCGTCGAAATCCCAACACCTCGCGTTCGACGTTCGTCAGCGAACATGAACCAATATCGCCTTTCCACAGTCGCCGCGCCGTCAGAAGCACATCCCAGTGCGTTTTCTCCCACGCGGCCGCCGACAGCCGTTGCAGCGTAAATCGCCGCCGCAGAAGGGGCAGATCAAACGAGCCACCGTTGTAGGTCAGGATGGCGCCAACCGTGCGCATCCGGCGCGCAAGCGACTTCATCAGCGCCGGCTCGGCCTCAAAATCTTCCATAAAAAACTGCTCGACAACAAAGTGCTCCGGCTCGAAAAAGCCCAAGCCCACAAGAAACGGCACCGTCTCCGGTTCATCGAGCAGTCCGGTTGTTTCCGTATCCAGCACCACAATGCGATGCGGCCGAATTCGGCCCAGCGAAGGCCGGCGTGCCGCTTTGGCCATCACCCGCGGTTGGCATACGGTTGCGCCCCAACCGGCGAAGGGGTTGACCGCAGGATCGGCCTGTTTGTCCCGCCGGCCGCATCGCGGAAACTGCAAGCCGCATGCGGCTTCTGCCGCCCCGTAGGGCACGCGAAGCGTCAGATGCAGAACACCGCCGGCTTCCGTGGCGACCGTGCGATCGCTGCCCGCATCCAGCAGATCGAGCAGACGCCGTCTTCGCCACGGCGTATCGGGCCGGTCCAGAAGCTTGCTGGCGCGAAAGACACGCCCGCGCATTCGCCGGAGAATTTTTGTGGTCCGAGGATCGCTTTTCATGATTGCACAAATCACCTTGTCCGAGTTGTCCGACCCGTCCGACTTGAGCGACTCATCCCATCCCGCGAAGCCGCCTGCGCCTTCTCTGCAAATCATTCCATGCACGCAGCGGCGGGGCCAGCACACGCTCCAGCTGCCGCGAAATCTCGGCAATCCTCCGGCGTTTCAATTGCGGGTCTGTCGTCCGCTCAACAGGAATCGGCACGTGATACTTGATCGAGATCGGCCGACACCAGCGCGGCAGTTTGCGCGTGCGCGGCCACGCCTCGAACGCCCCCAGAATGGACACCGGCACAATGGTGGCGCCGGTCTCCAAAGCCAGTGCCGCCACGCCCCCCTGAATCTTCCCCAGCCGCCCGTCATACGTGCGCGTGCCTTCGGGAAAAAGCACCAGCATCCCGCCGGCGTTCAACACCGCGAGCGCCTGCTCGTAGGCCCGCAGATCGAAGCGTTTGGCCAAATCCACCGGAAACGCGTTGAGATAGCGAATGATCGGCCCCAGCGGAAACTTGAAATACTTCGCGCTGGTGAAATAATACGCCCGCCTCCACAACGGCACCGCCACAATCGGCGGATCATACCAGCTGGCGTGGCTGGGTGCGAGGATAACCGGCCCGCTCATCGGCACGCGCGCGGCATGGCGCCAGCGGCACCCGTGAAACACGGTGTGGTAAATCCACAGAAACGCCCGAAAGAGATTGACGAACAGATTCCGCTCGCGCGGCGGCACGCGAACAGTATTCGGCGGCCGGCTCATGGGGCCAGCGGCAGGTTTGGCAGCGTGGTCGGCGGTTGCCATCGTGGCCGAATTAAATGCCTTCGACTTCGAGTTCTTCTTTCTCGCCGGCGGCTTCCAGCGGCGTGGGCGCCTCGTCGCCGGGCGGCACCGCAGGCGTGCGGCGGAATACGATGGTTCGAATCACAACGGCCACCACGCCGAAGGCCATAACGGCCATAAAGATTGCGCTGCCCTGATACAGCGCGTTCTTGGTCTGTCCCACCGGATGCGTCCCGAAAATCTCCATCATCAGCGCCGTCAGCGTCGTTACCAGCATCAGCACCATCGGCACCAGCGTATAGATAAACCGCCGCCCGTGCGCCATCAGCCACACCGTGATTACAATCAGCGCCAAGGCCGACACCAGCTGATTGGCCGTTCCGAACAGCAGCCATCCGAGGTCCAATTTAATTCCCGTCGCAAACCACAGCATCAACGCCGCCGACAACGTGGCGTTGAACCAGTAGTGCTTGAGCAGGGGCGGCACGCGATGACCGAAAATCACGTCCCACAACTCCTCGAACAAATAGCGGTTCAGCCGCACCGCCGTGTCCAGCGTCGTGACGATGAATCCCTCGACCGTCAAAATGCCCAGAACGCAGCCGATTGCCAAGGGAATGCCGAATGCCTGCTGGAACAGCGTTCCGGCGGCCAGTGCAAATGCAAACACCGGATTCGCCCGGTTGCCCGCCTGCACCTGCTCGGCGCTCGGCCAGACAATCCGCAAGTACTCCTCCCGCGCCAGACAGCTACCCAGCGTCAGAAGAACGCAGATTGCCAGCAGGCTTTCGAGCAACATACTGTTGTAGGCCACCCGCCGGATGTCGCTCTCGCGCGCCAACTGCCGCGAGGTTGTCCCGCCCGAAACCATGCAGTGGAACCCGGAGATCGCCCCGCACGCCACCGTGATAAACAGGAACGGCCAGATCATCCCAATTTTTTCCGCCCCCAACGCATTCGACAATTCCGGCGCCGGCAGGATCAACTGGTGCGTCGCGCCGCCCACCAGCAGCGAACCGAACAAGAGCAAAATGCCCCCATACAAGATTTGCACGTTGATCACGTCGCGAGGCTGCAAGATCAGCCACAGCGGCACGCCCGCCGCCACCAGCGTGTACACCGTCAGCACAATCTTCCACACATCGGGCGAAAGCGAGACCGGTTTCCAGAATCCCACGACAATCGAGACCACACAGATGGCCGTCCCCAGCAAATGCACCCAGCGCATCTTGAGAATCTTGTGGCGCTGGATGTATCCGAGCGGAATGGCCAGCAGCGTAATCACAAAAACGCCCGTCGAGGCAATGCCGCCGATCACACCCCGCACCACCGTGGTGCCGTCCGGCGCGGTCTCGCTCACCGTGCGCAGCAGCGTTTGATCGGGTGGAAGGCGCAATTTGTCGAGCGGGTATTTGCTGGTCAGCGCCGCCGCCGAAAGATTCAGAAACACCGACGTCACGAGCACAATCATCGAGAGGAAAAACAGGATCATCAGCACATAGCCGGCCTTGCCGAGCGTCTTGCGCGCAATCGTCGGAATGGATTTGGCACCTTCGCGCACGCTGACAAACAGCGAGCCGAAGTCGTGCACCGCGCCCAAAAACACGCCGCCGATCAGGAGCCACATCCATACCGGCAGATAGCCGAACGCCAAAGCAAATACCGGCCCGATGATCGGGCCGCTGCCGGCGATGGCGGCAAAATGGTGGGCAAAGACCACGTCCACGCGGGTATGGACAAGGTCGCGGTTATCATCGTGCCGCGCGGCCGGCGTCGGGCGCCGGTCGTCTGCGCCGAAAACTTTTTCCAGATGGACTCCGTAGGTTCTGGATGCGAGCACCAACAGCACAATCGCCGGAATCAGGAACCATAACACATTCATGGGTATCGTCTCATGCGGGAAAGTACCGCCTCAGCCGTTCCGCCGGCGGCTGATACCGAATTCTGCGCTCCGGTTCAACACGTTGCAACGGGAAAAAGCTCAAACCAAAAAGGCAATGATACCGGCTTTCAGGAAGAAAACCCCAAAACCTATCGTTTCGTCCTGCGTTGGAAATGCGCTGCGACAATCTCGTTGCGCAACTGATTGGCCCGGTCGAGGAAGGATTTCAGCTCATTCCGGCCCACCTTCTCCGCCAGCATCGGCAGCCGCTCCCAGTCAATCTCGCTATAGTTCATCTCAAACGCGCGCCAGTCCATGTCGAGCGAGACAATGCCGCGTTCCCGCGCCATGTCCCAGTAGGGTGTTCCCGGAAACGGGAGAAGCGGGAAATAGCCGATGTCGGCAAGTTTGTCGCGGTTGCGTTCGATAAAGTTCAGCGTCTGCTCCATCTCGGCGGCGGTCTCGTCGGGAAAGCCAAAGACGAACGAGCAATTTACAAAGATGCCCTGATCATGGAGCAGATCAATGGCGCGCTGATTGACGGCGACCGTTACGCCCGCCTTGTTCATGGCGCGCAGCACGCGGTCGCAGCCCGACTCGGCCCCGAAATTGACGTTCTCGACACCCAGCCGTGCAAACAGCCTCGCCCGCTCCCCGCTGACCAGATTCGAGCGGACACTGAAGCCCAAGATCACTTTCTCACGCAGGCCGCGTTCGAGGAACAACTCCGCAAACCGGCGCAGCCGCGTCTCGTCGCCGATGAAAAGATCATCCCAGAAATCAAACCAGCGCGTCCCGAACTCCGCACAGCGCGATTCGATTTCGCGCACCACGTATTCGGGCGAAAAGCAGCGATACGTCCGCCAGAATCGCGCCCCCGCGCAGAACAGGCACCGGTAGGGACAGCCGCGCGATGAATACATCAGCATCCGGCTGTGATAGTCGGCCTCCCAGTGACGTCCAAGCAGCACCACGTCGGGAAAGGGAAGCGTGTCGAGCGAGGCCAGCGGCGCCCGCGGCGCGGTTTGAATCAGCCGGTCGCCGTCGCGGATGACAAGACCGGCGACCGAGGCAAGGTCGGCGATTTCGCGCCTCCGCCATCGGACCAGATCGGCCAACGTCTGTTCGCCTTCGCCAAGAACTCCAAGGGCAAACGGCCGCGGCAAGGTTTCGGGCAGAAGGCTGATGTGGATGCCGCCGAGCACAAGCGGTGCGCCGCAGGCGGCCAACCGTTGCGCCATCTCGACCGCGATCGGGATGTTCTGCGTTACGCTCGAAATGCCGACAAGCTCCGGCTCGAACAGCACGGCTTCTTCCGGCGTCAGGAAAAACCGTATGTCCACATCCGGCACATGCGCCTTCACATAAGCGGCCAAATACCCCAGTGCCAGCGGCGGATGATGCCGTTGGAAATACGACGCGCGATCGAACGCCAGAAGCAGCGCAACTTTGGTCATAAATCCTTCGATTTCCAGCCGCAGCAGAACACCGCATGCCCGTAGTTCAAACTGCCGTCTGCCGTCCGCAGTTCAACCTTCCGTTTGCTGTCAAACCCCATCCAAAGTTTGCACCGCAAATGGAATTCCGAATTCCTGACACAGCAGTTTCAATTCAGCCACCGTCTCATCGCCAATAGGAATCCCTTTGGTTCGGTTTTCCAATGCTTTCCGATGCGACCGCTCGCCCGGAACCAGAATTTCCTCGACGCCCGGCCTGCGGCGGCACGCCTTGATGCGATCAATCATTCTGTCGGTCCGCTGGCGGAAGACGGCGGGGTCTATAAACGCTGCGATGTCCATCAAGCAGAAGAAATGGCCGACGTTCTGTTCGCGGTCCATGTGCTTGTACATCGAACCGATTTCGTTGCCAATGGCTGCGCCCGACAGCACGCTCGAAAACATCTCGACCATCAGGGCCAAAGCCGCGCCTTTGTGGCCAGCCATGGCCAGAACGGTGCCGGCCAGTGCGGCCGCTGCGTCGGTGGTGGGGTTGCCGTCGGGATCCAGCGCCCAGCCTTCGGGAATGGGGCGGCCGGCCTTGTGCGCCGCGATGATGTTGCCCCGCGCCACAATCGAGGTGGCCAGATCAACCTTGATCGGAAAGCCTTTGCCCGTGGGAAACGAAGCGGCAATGGGGTTGGTGCCAAAGAACCCCTCGCAGGCGCCTTCGGGCGACAGCGCCGGCTCGCAGCTGGTCATGGCCAGGAGAATCATGTCGCGTGCGGCCGCCCAGTTGCAGTAGAAGGAGAGGGCGCCGAAGTGCTGCGAACGCCGAATCGTGGCTGCGGCCACGCCGTATTCGCGCGCCAGAGGCTCGAGAAGCCGCAGGGTTTTGACGGCCTGCACCTGGCCGAGACCATTGTTGGCGTCCACTTCAAGAACGGCCGGACGTCGGCGGTTCACCACAAGGTCGGCGGTCGGATCAATCAATTTCTTCTGGATGCGGCGGATGTAGATGTTCAGGCGCGAGACCCCGTGAGTCGAGACGCCGTGCAGATCGGCGTCAATCAATGCGCCGGCGAGAATTTCCGCATCGCTCCGCGCGACGCCCGCCGCAACGGCGATGTCGGCCGCCAACTGTTTCACTTCGTCTGCTGAATACCGAGCCATTGAAAAACCTTTCTCCAGATAGGGTTCATCCCGTCCATTTCACTTCGTCCACTTCTTTTGGCTTCCTCACTGCGCGCGTCGAAACACCCACGCCTCGCCATGCTGCAGGATTTTTCGCTCCGCTCCGCCCAGCCACACGTCATGCCGCGTCAGCATCCAGCGGCTGATTTCAGGCATCGGTTCCGCACCCCAGTTGGGGTTCTGCCAGAGCATCGCGGAACCCAGCAGTCCGCCGACCCGCGCGCCAAGCACCACATAATGCAGAACTGAATCGCACGCCATGACCGCGGCATCCACGCCGGAATCAAACGGCACGAACGCTCCCAGAACCACCGCAGGCCGATAGCGCCGAAGAGCCTCTGAGGCCGACAGTCTGACCACCGTTCTCTGCCTGCGCGCAGAGCTGCCGCTGACGTGGCTATCCGTCGCTACAATATGCACTCCCGTTGCGGCCAGCGCCTCCGCCAGTTCGCCGCGGCCGGCGCAGACTTCGAGAATCCGGCCGGGGGTCAATGAGCGAAGCAGACCGCTCAAGGCTGCGATCAGTTCCCGGCTAAGCAACAAAAACCGCCCGGCCTCCTCGCACGCTGACAGCCAGCCGCAGCCCTCCTCGGCCGCTTCGATTTCGTGCAAACATGCCTCGAATGTGGGCAGAGAACGGAGCCGCTTCGCCGCACGGGGCGGACTTTCGCGCGGTTGGCCTGAGAATCGGTTCGGCGGCACACGAAGCATTCCCGTTTTACACGCTGGGGCCGCAGCGGTTGATGGCAAAGCCGTTGAACTCGCGCATCGCCTCGGCTTTGGTCATCTTGCCGTTGCAGATGTCGAGGACTTCGTTGAACAACCGCTCGCCCGCCTTGTCCAGCGGCGTACCCCGGAACATGTCCGACACATCCACCTCCATGGTATCGCCCATTTTCTTCCACGACTCGCGATTGCCGGTCAGACGCATGGTGATCATGAGCGGGTGGTTGATGGTGTGGCCGCCGCCGGTGGCAAAGCTCATCACCTGCGCGCCGGCTGCACAGATGCCCGTGATGCTCTCGCCGCCGTGGCCGGGCGTGTCCATAACCCACACCCCCGGTTCCGGGCCGATGGGTTCGGCATAGCCGACGGCGCCGACGATGGTCTTGGTTCCCCATTTTTGCATGGCACCGATAGCCTTTTCCTCGATGGTCGAAAGGCCCCCGGCGATGTTGTCGCCCGTCGGCTGGCTGCCGCGCACGTCCACGCCGCAGGCAAGGATGCTTTGTTCCATGCGGTCAATCATGTCGAGAATCTTCTGCGCGATTTCCGGCGTCTTGGCCTTGGCACGAATCAGGGCTTCGCCGCCCATCATCTCCGTCGTTTCGGCCACCAGTGCGCGGCCGCCGGCCTCGACAATGCGGTCGGCCACCCAGCCCACGCAGCGGTTGGCCGACAAGCCGCTGGTCACGTCGCTCGTGCCGCAATTGATCCCGTAAATCAATTTGCTCAGCGGCACACGCTCGCGCTGCTGGCCGCTGATCTTGCGCTGAAACTCGACTGCCGCGCGCAGTGCATGCGCCAGTGCATTGACGGCACCGCCCTCCCGCCGGATGTTCACCACTTCGACGGGTTTGCCGCTCTTGGCAATTTCGTGCGCGATTTCGTCGGCCGTGCAGCCCTGCTCCTTGAAATGGTCCACCACAATCACCGCTCCAGCGTTCGGATTCAGTCCGTGGCCGACCAGAGTGCGTTTGGTTTGTGCCAGATCGGGTGCAATCTGACAGCGGCCCAGAGGATGGACAATCGGAATGGTGTTCTGAACCATGTAGGCCACGCGTTCACACGTGGGGTTGGCGTAAAGTGTGCCGCTAAGCATAAGCACATAGTTGCGGATGCCCACCTGGCCGTCGGGCCGGGGATAGCCGTAAAAGTAATCTCTCACGTTATTCCTCCTGAAGGGGATAAATAATGTTCATCGGGAAGTTTTGGTAATTTCATCTATACATCTATCCCGTTTGCGAAAACATTTTCTAATTTCTAACCTCTTGCCTCTAACCTCTTTGGTTCTGGGCGAAGGCCACATTAGGACTTTGCCGTCTTTTTCTGCCGCCGAGGGGAGCCACACGCGGCCTGGGTTTTTCCGGACAAGTCGCCGCGGCCGCGATTCGACTCAATGTTGTGGACGTGAACATACTGGCCCTTCCGAATGTCGCACGAGGCGCGGCCGATATTCAGACCATACTTAATGACCGCATCGCCGGCCTTGATGTCGCGGACGGCAAATTTGTGGTTCGGGGGAACATCCTCCAGCAGCCGGATGGTCAGCCGCTGCGATGTCCCCTCGGTGGTGCAGACCACCGACTGGCCCTTTTCGCCGGGTCCGATCAAGTTCGCTACGTTGTCGTCGCTGTGGATAATCAGCGCTTTCAAACTCATCGAGGCGTCCTTTCTGCAATGAAATGGTGTGCTGAAATCTTCCGTTTTCGGCCCTTCGCCGTTCTTGCGAAGCAAAACGGATGTAGGCGAACGCTAGAAATCCGCCCGCAAAAGTGTCAAGGCTCAAATCAGCCTGTGCGCCTCGACACATGGCGAGACCTTTCCTGCTTTGCCGTCAAGGGCCAACACGGTCATTCCGGCGGATACTGCTGCCAGCGATGGACGGCAGCGCTGGGGGACGTGTCATAGACAATCTGAAGCGTCCGGCTGGTGGCCACGGCACCCGCTGTGGTCAAACAATCCACGACCACCGTGTTCAAGCCCGGCTGCAAGGAAAGGGTATAGCTGCCCCAATTGCCTGTCAGCGACTGATAGCCGGCGTTGTGGCCGTTAACCCGCACGCGGCGGGTCAGCGCCGTCAAGCCGCGGCCGCTTAGCTGAACCGTCGGCTGCGCGGCAACATATAAATTGCCGATCTTCTGTGCGCCGGAGACCTGCACGGTCAGCTGGCGCGAGATTACGCTCTCCAGATAAGCAATCCGCGCCGTGACATAGCTGGTCAGTTGCGGGATCGTGAGCGTATCGCGCGCCACGCCGGATGCCGGCGAGGTCTCGAAACCGTAGTAGGGTGCCACCGATTGAATCAGCGGCAGCATGATGTCGAGGCGATAATGATGGTCCAGCATTTCTTGAATATAGTAAAAATACTTGGGCGTAAAGTCGGGGTTTTCGATGAAACGCTGCACGCGCGGCAGCGTGCAGGCAAAGATCGTCTGGGTTGGATGCAGATTCGCCGAATCAAGATCCCACGGCAACAGAACCGGACGCGGAAGGGATGTGCCGTTCGGCTCAAAGTACATGTAGTAGTCGTCGCCGCGCGTATTGTAGATGTCCGTCTCCTCGATGTTCATCATCGCCAGACATGCCCAAAACCGCAACCACTCCTCGTGGTTGATATATTGATGCATGGCCGCCGTGAAGGACGTATCCGGCGTATTGGTGAACACATCGCAGAGGCGAATGACATCGGAGAAATCATCAGCGGCTTCGTTGGTGTGCTTCTCATACGCGCGCCGATAGCGGTTCTTGTCGGGGCCGTAGTAGGTCAGGTCGGCCTGCTCGGTCGCCGAAACATACACGCCGCGATACAGGTTGCCGTCGAAGCGGCCGGGAAACCACTGGCGCAGAAAGTCCTTGTTGATGTCCTGCATCTGAATGCGCCAGCCCATCATGAGCAGGTTGGGTTCACCCGACGGGACGCCGTCGTAAAGATAGTAGGTGTTCTTGTCCTGATACTTGAAGATGAGGTAGGCATATTGGGTTGCCGGTGCCGGTATGCCCGCGCGGCGCATGAGATCCATGTCGAGGAACTGGCAGCGAATCCACTGCGCGTTGAGGTTCATGTTTTCAATGCCGTGATACGGCTCTTGCGGCGTGAACTGAACGCGGTAGGACTTTCGGGCGGCGCTGCGCGACCCCTTGCCGCGCAGCCGCACGCCGACGGTGTAGTAAATCTCGTCGCCGCAGATAAAGGTCGCATTCCGCAGCACGTTGCTCAGCCGGTTGACCGGATCGTGCAAGGTGGCATGGTCGGCCGCCTTCATGATAATTCGATACACCGGCGAGGTCGTCATCACAGCCTGCCCGTCCACCTGAAGAAGAAAGTTGGCCGCAGGGGCGGACGGGGGAATCGCCCGCGCTTGAAGGGTGTCGTCAAATGCCCGCATGTAAAACTCAAGGATGCGGCCTTGGGGCTGGGGCGGAAGCGTTGTGCCATAGACGCCGTCGCCTGCCGCGCCATCACCGTGCAGCCCGTCGTCGAGCATCGCCCGTTGGGTAAAGGGCGGCGACGTGGCCTCATCTTTGTAGGAACATTCCACCCAGACTACAGCAGAATTGTCGTAAGCCCGGACGGTCACGGTAATCGGATCACTGGGACGCGGGACCGCCGGGCTGTGGCGGGGAAATACCAAAAATGGCGGAGGGTTGGCCGCATAGCAGGAATTACGAAATCCCGGCGTTTCGGACGGACTGCTGGCCGCCCAGCTGTGGGCCACATTGTTGTCCAGCCCCGGATGAATCAGCTCAAGCGACGCACCACCGCCGTCGGCTGCTTCGGGCCAGTAGCCGGCGTCATCGTAGGCCACCCGGTCCACCAAGGTTGCCGAGGTATCATATAAGAGAATCGTTTCCCCGCCGTTGGACAGCTGCCCGCCGTAATTGCCAATCACCGTGGCCGTGCTGGCCGGATAGCGGGCATGAAACGAGGCAATGGATTTCGCCACGACCAGATAGCCACCGGGCTGCAATGTCTGGCCGACAGGGAAGGTATAGGTCACAGCATCGGCCAACGACCAGCCGGCCAGAGAAACGGTCGTCGCACCGGTATTGTGTAACTCGATATACTCTTTGCTCTCATCGTCGTCCGGCGGATGATACATGATTTCGTTGATAACGACCGATGCCGCAGCCGGCATCGGCGTGAGCAGCAAGAGAACAACAAAGGTCCTGAGTATGAGCCAACAGGAAGCGAACTTGGCAGGATGTCTTTCTTCTTGCATACGGCTGCAACAACCACTTCAGGCGCACGAGCGTCCCGCGCATTCTTGAAATGTTTATGAGGGCATTGGGACGCAATGACAAGCAAAAATGCGGAGGGCCCCTTTCCCCGAACCTATAAGCAGAAAAAAGAAACCCCGGCCGGAAGGAAGAACCGCCCGGCCGGGGCTACATCATTGGCGAAATGTGCAACAGTTTAGCGGTAATGCTCCCACCGCTGCACGTTCAGGCTCGGCTGGAACGTGATGCTGGTCTCGTTCGAGTAGCCGCTTTCGCCCGTCACGTTGAATGCCCGGACGCGATAGTAGTAGGTCTTGCCAATTCCCACGCCCGAATCCATGAACGTCGGCGTGTTGTAGCGCACCTTGCCAATGTCCTGATACGTGCCGGTGTCGCCCACCTTGCGCTGGATTGCATAGCCGTTGGCGTTGGCCACGGTCTGCCAGTTCAATTGAACGGAAATGCCCGACTGGACCGACGTCAGGTTGGTCGGTGCCGCCGGTGCATTGGCGCCCGCCGTCACGTTGTCGCCGATCAACCACTGGGCGGTGCGTTGCAGCAAGTAGATGCCGTTGGCTGTCGGGTTATCCAGCGTGAACTCCTGATAGCCGAGAATGGCCCGGCGCTTGGGGCTGACATAGGGCTGCGCAGCCGCCGGAGTCATGAAGCCGCTTTCGCCCGCTTCCGCCACAGCCAAGGTGACCGACGTCGGGTTGGGATTCAACGGCGTGACCGGATAGCCCGCCAGCTTGATCACCGACGAGCCGAACGTGCCGGTTCCCGCCCCGATGACCGGCGCCGACGCGCCGCCGCGCCACAGCTGCAGGAATCCAAGCGGAAAGATCGAGGTGATCGGGTGTGTCGTGGCGACGATGTTGAAACCCATCGCCCCGGCCGCACTGCTCGTGCCCGTGCAGAAATACATGTCACTCATTGGCGGGGCGGTGTTGTTGAACATTCCCGACTTGGTCATCAGAATCGGGATATTGTCCTTGGTGTGATACGCGATGTTAGCTTCGGTGCCGACCGAGTGCGAGATGAACAGAAGCACGCCGTGGTTGGTCGTGAACGACGTGGCCTCTTCCGCATCGTTTTCCGTCAGCGTCCAGATCGGATAGCCCAAGCCCTTGACGCTGATCGAGCCGCTGGTGTAGCCCACCGTTCCGAGCACATTGCGCGCCACGTCATCATACCGCGGCGTGGACGACACGAATTTTACATAAATAATTGGCTTCGCGTCGAATTCGTTCAGATTCACCGTACCCATGATCTGCGTGACAAAGCCAGCCGCGTCCGTCGTTGTGCCCGAGAACTGCGACGAGGTGTTGACGTTGGCCTTGGGCAGGAATGAATACCGCAGCACGGTGGTTCCCGTAAAATTGAGGTTCCAGGTGATTTCACCCGTGCTGGCATTGAACGTGCCGCCATGGCTGATATCCGACGCCGTCCAGCCCGAGGGGATCACTTCGCGGACTATCAAGGGGTTGCTGTTGGCGCGGTGCACTATGGTAATGGTGGCGGTTGTTACATCGCCGATCTGGTAGAAGGGCGAGCCGAAAGCACGCGTGGCCGAGGCCACGGCAGCCATTTGCACCGATGAAAAGTCCACCGTCGGCGTCACACCCGCCGCCCACTGACAGGTGCGAAGCAACAACACCACGCCTGCGCTGGTGGGAAAGTCCATGGCGTTGTTGTGGTAGCCGAGGTTGACGCGGCGGGCCGGTGCCGTCCCCACACGCGGCCGAAGCGCCGCACCGGTATCGGCGGCAACCAACGGGAACCGGTTGTCTGTGGCCGAAAGCGCCGCCAGACGCCGCACACCAGCGCCGAGAGGCAAAACGGACACACCGCCTTGGGGGGGCGGATTGGGCGGACGGTTCTCAAATAGCTGTATTGTTGTGCCGGACGTGAAGATGCTGGTAATCGGATGGGTGTTGTCCACAATTCGGACATGGGTCATCGGGTTAATTTGCGCCGCACCGTCCGACAAACTCATTTCCGACCGGGGACGCCCCGCCCAGTTGTTGCCGGTGTCGTCATCGTAAAGCGCCTGCTCGGTCATGATTACACCGACCGGATCGTCCGAATGATCCTCAATATTGCCCGACGAGATAGTCTGAGAGACAAAAATCAAATCGGTGTCCGCAGCCGTATATGTCTGCTGATCCGTTCGCTCTTGCACCTCGGTGACCGTCCAACCAAGACCAAGGATGCCAAAGCCCTCGTAGCGGACGTAGCCGGACGTGGCAATCGCGCGGATAATGTTCACGTCGGCTGTCGCGTAGTCGGAGGCGCCGGTGTTGCGGATGAATATCACCCGCTTGGGTTGCGCCCACAGCGTCTGGGCCGAAAGGGACACAACCAAAACTGCCAGAATGCACTTTCCTTTCATGATTGCACCTCGTGGGATGATGTAAAATGACTCAGGAACCAGCCTTTCCTTGGCTTGCCATGATTCCTGAGAAGGAAAAACAATCGTCCGTTCCTCCTCTCTCCAATAAAGAATGCGCCGAATCCGCGTCCAGCCGAACGAAACGCGGTTACTTGGACGCAGCGGCAAACAGCACGTCGAACTGCGGACCTTCGGGCTTCACGCCTCCCACACGGTAAATGTCGCCAAAGCTGACCGTTCCGTTGGTCGGGTCGTACAGTTGCGACAGCACCGCGTTGACCCCCGTCTGGTTCATCAAGCCTTCCGGACTGCGCGTCGGCGGCCACGGATACGAGTTGATGTTCGTGTTATCCACCGCGTCGGGGCCAACCGACCGGATGAGGAACGTATCGGCGGGCATACCGAGCCGGTTGGGATTGTCGGGCGGTCCGCTCGAGACTTTTTCGGTGGCCGATCCGGAGCCAAACTCGAACATCGGTTTCATCCAGCCGGGCGAGTCCTTGTAGCCGCCGAAGGAATCATGCGGAAGCGACGTAATATACGCAATCGGCGAGGTCAGGAACTTCAGCCCTTCGATATAGGTCGGCTGCTGCATGTTGTCCCCGGCGTCCTTATACGTATAGGAGTTCCAGTCCACCATATAGGCTTCCTGGGCTGTGGCGATCGAGCGCATGTCCGACTTGGCGCGCGAAACCTTGGCGCGCACCTGCGCCTCCAGAAAGTTCGGGATGGCGATCGCCGCCAGAATGGCGATGATCGCCACGACAATCAGCAGCTCGATCAGGGTGAATCCTTGTTCCCGGTGCGTTTTCATGCTGTGTTCTCCTTTTATGATGATAATATGGGGATAAATACCAAAACCCCTTGTCCCGCTCGTTCTATTGGCAACTCGTCCTTAAACTGCCGCGGGCTGTCAAGCAAAATCGTCATGCCTTGTATGTTTGTATTACAAGCCGATTGAACTACATTTTTCTCCCTTTCCCCCTGCCCCGAAACAACACGTATTTGGTTCGGATGGAAAACAGCTTTTTGGCGCGCCTGCGCGACGCCGCTACCCGCCGGCGCCCTTCAGTGGCAAAACTGATTATCGTTCATACAATTCCCAGCGGCGCGTACCCAAGCTCACGCCCGATTCCGGCGTTGCCGACAACTGGTTGGAATTGGGGCTTTCGCCCGCCGAGTTGTAGGCCCGCACCACAAAATAATACGTCGTGCCGTTGGTCAACCCCGTGACCGTGGCCGTCAACTGCGTGGTCGTACTGGTTGCAAGCGTATAGGGCCCGCCGCTGGTCTGGCTCCGATACACCCGATAGCCGTTCACCGTGCCCGAAGGGGCAGTCCATTCCAGCAACACCTGTCGGTCGCCCGCCTGCGCGCGCGTCAGCGTGGGTGCCGACGGCGTGGTGACCGGGGCATAAACGGCCAGTGCGGCAATTTCCGCCGCACTCAATGCACGATCATAAACCCGGATATCATCCAAATCGCCCTTCCAGCCCACATTGGTGGCGCCGGCGCGATTGCCGATCATCACGCCAAGCGTATTGTTGAAGTGCGTAGTGCGAACCGTGGCCGATGTGCGGCTCAGCCGCCCGTTGAGATAAATCTCCATAGCCACACCGGGGCGGAACACACCGGCCAGATGGAACCACTGGTTCAACGGAACAGGGCCGGATGTCAGGCAGCTGAGGTTGGTGGTCGAGTTCGAGGCGATCTGAAAATTCCCCGGCCGTACAATGCCGCCCGATGCCCCCTCGACGCATAGCCCCCAGCAGCGCTGTCCACTGGCCCCGCCCTTGGCCACAATCCGCGGGTTGTTCGTTGTCGTCGTCAGATACGCCCAGCCGGCCAACGTCAGCGCGCCCGTGATTTGCAGCGGCGGACTGTCCGGCACAGTAATATAGTCATTGGCCCCGCCACCAAACCGCATCGCCTTGTTGTTGATCCCCAGACGGTCGGACGTAGGCGTCACATTACCGTTGAGCGTGCCGTGCAGGTTGTTCCCGCTGATGTCGTTGCCGTTGCCATCCAGCGGCCAATGGGCCACCGGCCCTTGTGGCAATGCCAGTGAATTCAACACAACCGACATCGCGAGCACCAGCACAGCCTTTAAATACACTTCTTGCCTTTTCATGACTTCTCCTCCCTGGAATGATCTTTTGCGTCAAGGCTGACTATTCCTGACATCGGGTATTTGGGTCAGACCACTTTCTCCATTGCAACCCATTTTATCCAGATTGTCTTTTCTGCTTCACTCCTTGCGAAAGACAGAGGGCAAACCTTTTCCAAGGGATAAATTGCTTTTTTTTTCCAAATCGTTTATTTCCCTGACGGAAAGCACTCTGTTTGTTCTACTCCAACGCCGGTGCTGTGAACTGCGATTCCTCCTATTCGCGCAACATCTGGTCTATCCGGTCGCGCGAGGCTTTGAAATGCGCGCGCATCAACTGTTCCGCCGTCTCGCTGTCGTGCTTCTCCAAAGCCTCGATGATGGCCATATGCTCGGGCAGCGTCTCCGACGGCGGACGGATCAGCCCCCGCTGATAGACAATCAGCTGGATATTGCCCAGCACTTCAAGATTGGCGAGAATACGGTTGCCGCTGATTTCGACAATTCGCGCGTGAAACCGCCGGTCGGCCGCCTCGTATTGCTTCAGATCAATCCGGTCGCGCTCGGCCAGAAACGGAGCAAACAGCAAGCGGATCTCAGCCACCTCGGCATCGGTGATTTTTTCGGCGGCCAGCCGTGTGGCGATACTCTCCAACGCCTCGCGGCAATCAAACGCATCGCGGATTTCCCGAAGGTCCATGCGTTTGACAAAAACGCCCCGACGCGGAATGGACTCAACCAGCATTTCGCTTTCGAGCATCTGCAAAGCCTTGAGCAGGGGGGTGCGGCTGACACCGAGCCGTCGGGCGACTTCCTCTTGCGTGATTTTCTGACCGGGAGCCAGCACGTTATTCAGAATAAGTGCTTTGACTTTCTGATAAACGAGCTGACTCAAGCCGACATGATTCACGACATCGCCGGTTTCTTCATGCATGAATGTTTGACCCTTATGAGCTTATGATCAATAATCCTCAGCGATTAAATGTATTTTGAATACAATTCTGAATACAAAATCTTGCATCGCCAACATCTTGTCAAGCAGTTTTTGCAGAAAAAGGACTTCCGAAATATCGCGATTCGGCCGTAGCATGGACATCTCCCCCATAAGAATGAAGGGATTTTGGACAGATTTGTTGCAAGAGTCATGAGCGAGACGCCCATGCTACACTCCATCGCAACTTCCTTATACCCGTTTGCGCGAAAGTTCCCGTTGCATTGCCGCCGCCACGGGAATAGATTCGTTTTCAGGACGTGAACTTCATCGCGCGCCGTGGAAGGAACCGATGCGGATTATCTTCATGGGAACTCCGGACTTTGCCGTCCCGACACTGGAACGGCTCATCGAATCGCGCCATGAGGTGGTTTGCGTGGTCACCCAGCCCGACCGGCCATCCGGGCGCGGCCGGCAAATTCACCCCCCGCCCGTCAAGCTGGTGGCGGTGCGGCACAATATTCCCGTTCTCCAGCCGGAAAAGATTCGCGGCACCGATTTTCACAAGACGCTTGCTGCCTACCACCCCGACGTGATTGTGGTGGTCGCCTACGGCAAAATTCTTCCGCCCGAAGTGCTTGCCGTCCCGCGCCTTGGCTGCCTCAATGTCCATGCCTCGCTTCTGCCGAAGTATCGCGGCGCGGCGCCGGTGCCGTGGGCCATCATCCGCGGCGAGCGAAAGACCGGCGTCACGATCATGCACATGGACGAAGGGCTCGACACCGGCGGCATTGTCGCGCAAAGCGAGGTCGAAATCCTCGACGACGACGACGCGCTCTCGCTCGGCAACATGTTGAGCGCCGTCGGGGCCGACTTGTTGCTTCAAGTGCTCGACACCGTCGAACGCGAGCAAAAAATTATTTCCACGCCACAGGATCACAGCAAGGCCACCCATGCCCCGCTGCTAAAGAAGTCAGACGGCGAACTGGACTGGCGGATGACCAGCGAAGAGATCATCTGCCGCATTCACGGCCTCAATCCTTGGCCCGGCTGTTTTTCCAAAGCCGGCGGCAAGGTCTTTCGCCTTATGGATGCAGACAAGTTGATCGCGCGCGAGGCCGCGGAGCTGGCCGACCCCAAGCATAAACCGGGCGAGGTGGCCGGCATTTGGCCGGGCCGCGGGCCGGTCGTCCGCACCGGCGACGGCTATCTCGTGATCACGCGCGCGCAACCGGCGGGCGGCAAGGTGCTGACGGGTGTGGACCTCATCAACGGCGGCCACCTGCACCCGCCGATGCAGTTTGAGAAAACCACCGCCTGATTCGATCGCGATGTTCCGGAGCGGAATCTTCGGCAGGAAGGCGTGCCGCGTGTTCGTTCATTCTGTCCACCCTGTCCATTCTGCATCATGAATTGCCTGTCCCGCCCTGCAATTGCCCATCATGCCGGCCGCGTGCCCCGAATTCTTTTTGTCAACCCTTGGGCCACCGATTTTTCCGCCTTCGATCTCTGGGCGCGACCGCTCGGTCTTCTCTATCTGGCGGCCGTAGCCCGCTGCGCCGGTTGCGAGCCTTTTCTGCTCGACTGCATGGACCGCCATCATCCGTCACTGGCCGAACGTCCTTGGAAGCCGCGCCGGTTTGCCTGCGGCAAATATCCCGCGCAGGTAATCGAAAAGCCGCCGGCGCTGCGGCAAATCCCGCGCCGGTTCAAACGCTACGGCATTGCCCTCGAAGATTTCGAGCGCGCGTTGGACGCACTGGACGACATGGACCTGATTTGCGTCGGATCGCGCATGGCCTATTGGTATCCCGGCGCAGTCGAGGCGATTCGACGCCTGCGCCGCCGATTTCCCCGCGCGCCGATTGCACTGGGCGGCATTTATGCAACATTGTTTCCCGATCACGCGCGGCGGGAATCCGGCGCCGATTTCATCATTGAGGGCGAGGGAGAGAATGCACTGCTTCAGATGATCAACGACCGGTTTCGCCCGAGCCCGCCGGTTCCCTTGCTGGACTTGGATGATCTGGACGCCCTGCCGCCGCCGGCTTATGATCTTTTGTCCTCGCGCGACTGCCTGCCGGTCATGCTTACGCGCGGCTGTCCGCACCGGTGCACCTACTGCGCGTCGCGGAAAGTGTTCGGCCGCTTCCGACAGCGCGATCCCGTTCGGGCTGCCGAGGAGTTGATCCGCATCCTCGAACAGCGCGGGGACGGGCCGGAATGCGATGTGGCATTTTACGACGACGCCCTGCTGGCCGACGCCGACCGTCACTTCCTGCCGTTTTGCCGGCGCCTAATTGCCGCGCGGTCGCGCCTGCCCTCTGCGCTTCGGTTCCACACGCCCAACGGTCTGGATTTTTCGGTCATTCGCCCGCCGGTTGCCCATGCAATGGCAGAAGTGGGATTTCGCACGGTGCGGCTCAGCATCGAGACGGCCGACCGCACGCGGCTTCGCGCACTGAACCGCTGCGCCGATCTGGCACAATTTGAATCGGCGCTGCAGACCCTTGCGCAGGCGGGCTTCGCGCCGGCCAATGTCGGCGTCTATGTCTTGTTCGGCCTGCCCGAACAAACGCGCAGCGAGGTCGAGCAAACCATTGACTACGTTCTCTCGCTCGGCGCTGTGCCGCTGCTCGGAGAGTTCTCTCCGATGCCATTTACCGCGGAATGGGAAAAGGTGCGGCGCATGGGAAATCCCCCGGTGGAAAGCGAACCGCTTCTGACCAACAACAGTGTGTTCTACCGCCTCGGCGGCGAATTTCCCGATTCGTGGGTCAACGACCTGCGGCAGCGCATTCGTGAGGCCATGAGAAAAGCAACAATCCCCTCCGCGCTTGAGGAAAATCTTTAGGCGCCCTGCGGGATGCTCTGTAGAATGCGGTTTTGGATGGATAGAGTTCCCGCTTTCGGAGGACTTTTTCCATGCCCACCCTCCGCGGAGGCTTGTGTGGCTGCCCGCACGACCCCATTTTCAATTTCGATTCCTTGCAGGTTCTATGTGCGGTTGACGTGAGAAAGCAGTCGCGCATACACCGCGTCGGCGTCGCGGTAGCGCTTGCGCCAGTCATATTGTTCTTCCACGAGGCGGCGCGCATTTTGCGAAAGTGATCGCCGCAGGTCAACGTCATCCAACAGCCGAGCAATCGCTCGTGCAAAACCCGGAGGATGGTCGGCCAGAAGAATCTCGTCGCCGTTTCGCGCCTCGATGCCTTCGGCACCCAGAGGGGTTGAAATCACAGGCACGCCGCGCGCCATCGCATCGAGAATTTTCACGCGCATGCCGCTGCCGGCGCGCAACGGGACGGCCAGCGCCGCCGTCCGCGGCCAGAACGGCGACATGTCATCTACATAGCCCATGAGCGAGACCGCCGGGTCGGCGGAAGCCGCGCGCCGCAGCCGCCGGCCGGGCCGCTCGCCGACAATCCGAATGCGGATGTCGGGGCGCTCGCGCCGGATCAGTGGCAGGATTTCGCGGATCATCCACAGCGCGGCATCGGCATTCGGCGGATACGCCAGCGGGCCGAGAAGAAGCAGTTCGCGCATATCGGACTGCGGCTCGACCACGGCAACCGCCGACGGGTCCACGCAAATCGGAATAGACATGACGGGGTTTTTGCGCGCCGTCATGGCCTGCAGGCGTCGGGCGTTCAAGTCGGTCACGGCCAGCACCTCGTCGAACTCCGTGCAGATGCGCGTTTCGTAGCGGCGCATCAGGCGCGCTTCGCGCTGAAGCAACCGGCGGCGAAGCGGCGAGCGCGTCAGGCGGGCAAGGCCTTCGAGCATTCCGTCATACACATTGTGCATGTCTATCAGGCGCGGAATGGTGCGATGGTCTTCGACATGTGGCGCGGCCTTGATCTGGTCCACGTGAATGGCGTCGGGGTGAAACGTGGTGATCGCACGCCGGACGATGCGGCCAAATTCCGCCGAGCGCTCGCGCGCAATCAGCACCGGAATCTGCGAAGCCAGACTGATTCCCAACGCCCAAATGTCCTGCAGCGGCGACCGACGGACCCTCGCGAGATGAACCGACTCGCAAAAAGACTTCAGATGTTCGACGGCCTCCGCGCCGTCGGTCTTCCGCACCAGAGAACAGAGCGTCACGCGGTGCTGTTCAGCCAAATGCCGCAGCATGTAATAGGCCCGCACCTTGGCACCCGAATTGAGCGGATAGGGCAGCACCTGCGTGATAAAGAGAATGCGTCGGCGAGCGGTTGGGCTTGTCGTTTCCACGGCTCAATCCATATAGCCGAGACGGCGCAACGAATCAAGCATGGCGGCGGTTTCGGCGGCGCTGAATTCCGGACGTCCGGGAGGGGTGGATTGGGAACCGGCGGCCGGGGGAACACCAAAATAGTCGAGAATTGTCCGGGCAACACCGCAGATGTCAGCTCGCGCCGGCTGTTCCAACGGAGAAATCAAAACGCCTGACGGAACATGAAAACCGCACAAACCGGCCATTTGCCCGACGGACGCCGCGGCCGACGGCGGAAACACCGACAGCTCGACAATGAGGTCCGGACGCAGGCGAATCGCACGTTCTTCCGCGGGCCACGCCGGGCAGGAAACCGACCGGGCGAGTTTCAAGCGGTGGCCCGGCGGACAAAACTCCAGCACTGCATTTTTTGCGTCCTCCAACACCCGTGCGTAGTCTCTTCCGGCGCCCACCATCCCGCGCGCAAACCGTGCCTTCGTGTGAACATACAAATTAAGGTGGTAATCGCCCGCAGGGAAGACCCGTGTCCGCTCCCAATCAATGGCGTCGTAGGCGCGCGCGGTGCGCGCCCATGTCCGCGCCCTCCGCGTTTCGCCCAACAGGCGTTTGCCCCAACGTTGAAGATGCGGCGAGGAGCGCGCGATTTGCAGCATTCGCCGGCTCAGCCGCCGCACCGCACCCGCGCCCGACCTCCAATGCAGCAAGCCGGCCTGCGTAAGCGCCTCGCATATCCAGTCATGGTGATAGGTCGTGCCGAAGCCGTGGTCGGACAGCACGACGACATTCGGCTCGCCGCTTGCGCTCCCGATCAAATCGCCAATCCAGCGGTCCACGCGGCGATACACTTCGCGCAAAGTTTCGCGATGTCCGGCGGCCTCCGGCTCGGAGGCAAACACAAAACGCGGGTCGTAGTATTTCCACAATGCATGCTGCGCCCAATCGAGGGCCATCGTGCCGACCATGGCAAAGTCCCACGGCGCGGCCGCCGAAAGCTTTCGGAAAAGAGCCAGCCGCGCATCGAGGAAGCGGTCGAGCCACGCCAGAAAACCGGCCGAAGCCGGGTCGGGCGGCTCGGCGGGATGGCGCTCGCAAGCGAAGCCGTCGCAATCGAAGCGGTTGGCCAAATCAGATGGATGAGTGAAACAACCGGCCGCCGGCGTGGGGAAACCGCTTACCATGAAGCCGTGGACGGATTGCGGCGGAAACGTGAACGGCACGTCGAGAAGCAGAACACGCAGGCCGGCGCTGCTGAGGTGCTGCCACAGCGTCGGCCGCAGTAAATCGGCCGCGCTGGTCAGACGCAGTGAGTAGTCGTGGGGGTCGGGATAGTTGAAACCGAAAACGCCATGTTCTTCCGGCGCCACACCCGTGGCAAACGACGACCAAGCGGGCGGCGTGAGCGGCGGCGCGGTCGAGCGTAATTCGCAACACGCCGAGCATCTCATCAGGGCGGCAAGGCATGGCAGGCGTCCTTCGTCGGCCATCGGCCGGAGAATCTCCCACGCCGCGCCGTCGAGACCGACAACCAGAACGCGCTTTCGTTCGCCGCTTTTCCTGCCTAATGCCTCATTCATCATTCCGCATTCATCATTTCGACTAATCCAAATAGCCCAAATTCCGCAGCTGCTCTCTGACCGACTCGGCCGCGTCGGCGGCAAGGGATGCAGCCGTGGAGGACACGACATCTCCTGTGCCTGATTCATAGCAAACAGGCCGCCGTTGGAGCGATTCCGGCCGCAATGCGCGTTCGAGAACTCTGCCGTCGAGATCGTCGGGCACGGGCAGACCCATCAGGTGCAGGGCAGTGGGCATCACATCCTCGATGTGCGCGCCGTCGAGACTGGCGTGGGCAATGTCGGGGCCCCACGCGATCAAGATGCCGTCCAGCGTGTGGCTTCCGACAAGGTCGCGCACGGCGCCCAACGGGAGAGGCGGAGTTGTCCCGCTGCCTGGCGTATGCAGGTTCTGATATTCAACAAAGAGATCGGGTGCACGGGCTGCGGCCTCGCCGCGATAAATCTCGTCGCGATGCCAGACGCGCCGAATCGGCCTTTGCGGTAATCCGTCCGCCGGACAGTGCTCGATCGCTTCCCGAATCTGCGAGCAAAGCAGCGCATAGTCGCCGTCCGACTCCACACAGCCGTGCGGGAAAGCACCGCACCGGTGGATATACACCTGCCAGCCCATGGCCGCCGGAAACGCCCGCGTTTGTGGCCAGTCAATTGCCCGCGCAACCGCCTGCTTGAGCCAACGGCGCCCGGCGCGCCGGCGATGCAGCAGGCGCTTGAGCCATGGCGAGGCATGATACGCGCGATGCAGCCAGTCCATGGCACGTCGGCCCGAAAGCAGCGGCCACGGGCGGTAACGCAGCCAGCCGTGTTCGATCAGCACTTGCCGCGTGAGATCCCCCCGCTGCGTTGTGCCGAAGCCATGATCGGAAAGAACGAGGACATGAATCGAGGGGCCGGCGCGCTCGATGAGCCGTTCGACCCATTCATCCGCGCGCGCGTAGTAGCGGAAGAGCGCCTCGCGGACCTGCCCGGCCTCCGGCAAGCGCCAGTCGGGGTGCAGCGGCTCGAAGCAGGTCCATGCGCCGTGCTGAATGTGATCGGTCACGCCGAGGACGATCATAAAGACGTCCCAATCTTCTTCGGCAATCAGCGCATCGGCAACACGGGCGCGATTGTCAAGAATGCGGTCCCAGCGCCGGAAGACGGCCTCGCGCGGCGGTGCGGCCTTGATGTTGGGAACCGCAACGCGGAATTCGCCGAACCGCTTTTCAAGGGCGCGCCGCAACGCCGGCGGATGAGTGAACTCGACACCTTCGCCCACCGGCGCGCCGAATCCGGCCACCAGACAGCCGTTGACCGGCTCAGGCGGCCAGGAAAACGGGATGTCGAGCGCGACGACGCGCCGCCCGTGATCGCTCACGATTCGCCACAGCGAGCGGCGGCCGGCAGGACGCGAGGTCACCGGATGAAAATCATACGTCCCCTCGACCGGTTCTTCGAAACCGAATACGCCGTGTCGGCCGGGATTCACACCCGTCAGAAACGATGACCACGCCACGGGACTCAGCGGCGGCATGGTTGAACGCAGGACGCCCGAGACGCCTTCGCGCACAAGGCGCGACAGCGTCGGTAGCCGGCCTGCGGCAATCATCGGACGGATAACGTCCCACGTGGCGCCGTCGAGCCCGATCATCAGCACCCGCCTGCGTTCGCCGCTTTCGTTATGCATCTTTCTTCATTCCGCATTCATCGCTTGCGGCTAATCCAAGTAGCCGAGGTCGCGCAGTTGCTCGGCTACGGCGTCTTCGTCGCGCGCCGACCGCCAGCGTGCTCCGGCCATGTCGGGCGAAACAGGTTCTTCGGACGCCGGTTCAATCCGCACGGGATGTTCGGCGCGATAAGCGGGCGAAATCGCATCGGCCACCACCGTGCCGTCCATATCGGACGGAATCGCGGCATCGAGCAAATACAGGGCCGTCGCAGTCACGTCGGCGATGGCAGGGGCCTTCCCGCCGACACCATGAACGATGTCGGGTCCGGCGGCCAGCAGGATGCCTTCGTCGCGATGGATGCCTCGACTGCGGAAGGTTTTGGGCTGCACCAGACGCCCGCCGGGCGAGTCGCCGTGCGAAAGACCGTAGCGCAAATCCAACCGGAAAATAATGTCAGGACAGACGGGAACGCGCGGGCCGCGATAAATCTCCTCGCGCCGCCACACCTCCGTGACGATCGGGTCGCCCGTATCCGGATCGCACACCGCCTTCAGACGTTCGATCAGCGACTGGCACAGCGGGGCATAGTCGGGTGAGTCTGGTGGAAGATTGATTCCCACACCGCCAATATACTTGTGCAGGACAACAAGATAGGCGCGGCTCGAACGCCACGCCTCGTGCTCTTTGCGCACGGCAAACCGCGACAGGCGGGACAGCAGGCGGCGAAGCGGCGTTCCGGCCAGAAGCCGCCGCAGCCGGTCGCCGTCGAGTATGCCGCGCCGCTCGAGCCAAGCGCGCACAGAGTGAAACCCGCCAACGCCCTCGCCGGCTTCCAGCCCAAGATATCGCGCCAGCACGCGGCGATAGACCGCCCGTTCGGGCGCGGGACCAAAGCCGTGGTCGGAAAGAATCAGGCAGTTGACTGTTCCGCCCGCCGCCGCCAGCAACCGGCCAATGGCCTCGTCCAAGAGGCGATAGTAGTGTTCAAGGCGGCGAAGAAAGTACTTTGAGTCGGGCAAGTCGGACGGATCATGCAGGGGGGACCAGTCAGACAAGTCAGACGAATCGGACAAGTCGGACCGATTCTGCTTCTTCCCGGTGTCTCCTTTCCTTTCTTCCATCAGCTCTTCCAAATACCCCCACAGGCGGTGCTGAAGGCGGTCGGTTCCGGTGAAGCAGACGAAGAAGAAGTCCCATGGTTCCTGCCGGAGCAGCCGCAGCGCGGTTTCACCTTGAATTCGGAGAATGTCAAGCGAGGCGCGAACCAGTTCGCGGTCCGCCTCAGCGCTGAAGCCCATGGCGGCCAGCGGCTGCTCGATCTGATAGCCGGGCAGCGAGTCGGCCAGTTCGGGCGGCCAAGTGAAGTCGCGCGCCTCCGGCGGCGTGAGAAGCCCGGTGATCATAACGCCGTTGAGCGGACGCGGCGGATACGTCATGGGGACGTTGATGACGGCGACGCGGCGGCCCGCATGTCCAAGAATGTCCCAGATGCGCGGGCCGGCGATGCTTTCAGACGACAAAAGGGTGTAGGCGCCGGGACGAAACTCGCGGCCTGCCTCGGCGGTCGGGCGTGTGGCCTGAAAGCGCAGCACACCGTGCCGGCCGGGATTTTTGCCCGTAACAAACGTCGCCCATGCCGCAGCGGAATTGGGCGGGATGGTCGAACGCAGCGTAGCCCGAAACCCGCGCGCCACCACCGCCGCCAGATTGGGCATTACGCCCCTGCGCATCAGCGGGTCGAGCAGATCAAACGTTCCGCCGTCTATGCCGATGACGAGCAGGCGACGCTGGTCGCGCGACTCCGTCATGGGCGGCTCCTTGGCGCATCGGTCGCGTCGGGCGGCTTGACCCACTTTCGTGCAATCATGCCCCACGCCATTGTCGCCAGCCGGCGCGGGAGAAGTTTCAGGAGCAGATAGGCAGCGCGGTTTTGAAACCCCGCGATGACCGACGGCTTTCGGCCCAGCGCCTGCAGCGCCGCTGCCACAACCGGCCCGACGGGCATTTGCGGATAGCGCGCCCGAATGCCGGCCACATCCTTGAATTCCGTGTCGGTGGCACCCGGACACAGCGCCAGCACATCCACGCCCCGCTGTTTCATTTCATACCACAAGCCTTCGGCCATAAGCAGATTGTGCGCCTTCGTGGCTGCATAGCCCGTCCAGTAGGGTGCGGACAAATGCGCCATGATCGAAGCGACAAAAATGATGCCGCCGCGGCGGCGCGCAACCATTGCGCGGCCGAATTCGTGAGCCAGAGCCAGCGGCGCGCGGCAATTCACGTCCAGCATGGCCAGTTCGCGCTCCAGCGGGTTGGCAAGAAACTCGCCGCTGGTGCCGAAGCCCGCATTGTTGACCAGCAGACCGACTTCGAGACCGTCGGCCGCGGCCAAAAGGGTCGGCAGAAAATCGGCACGGGACAGATCCGCCTCGACCGAGCGCGCTTCCACACCACCGGCTTTCAGTTCCTCCGCCAGCGCGTCGAGCCGTTCCTTGCGGCGCGCCGCCAAGAGCACATTGAGACCGCGCGCGGCCAGCCGGCGCGCAAACTCCGCTCCAATCCCCGACGACGCGCCGGTAATCAGCGCCCACGGGCCGTAACGCTCGGAAAAAGAAGACATGCCCAAACCCCCTGCTCAGTCCCGAAGCCGACCGACCGATAGGTTGGCAACCTTGTCCGCCGGATTCAAAGAAAAACCGCGCGCAGCCGTTCCCACAGGCGTTTCATGCGTGTGCGGACCCGGGTGCGTCGGAACGGCCACTGCACGGCACAGCCTACCATTTCCCAGACAATCGCCACAGACGCCACCGCCCGATAGAGCGCCAGCGTCGCGCGGCTCCGGTGCTTGCGATACCACAGAATCCGCGCCCGCTGCAACCGGAACGCCTGATCGGAAAACTCGCGCCGCGCCGTCTGCCCGCGGTGGTGGATCACGCGCGCCCCCGGCAGCCGGTAAATTCGCCAGCCCGCCTGCCGGATTCGATGACACAAGTCGGTGTCTTCGCCATAGGCCGGATCGAAGCGCTCGTCGAGCAGACCGACGCGGTCAAGCACCTCCCGCCGGATCATCAGGCAGGCGCCGCTCCAACGTTCGACCTCGACGGCCCCGTCCCCGCGTGCCGCATCCTCTTTCGCGCTCACCTTTCGCCGCAAATGCGGAAACAGCGGGTCCAGCGGCCGCGGAACACATTGGGCAATGGCCTCGGGTGCGCCGTCAGGTTTGAGCAACGTGCACCCGACAGCGCCGGCGACGGGGTGCGATTCGAGAAAGTCCAGCGCCTGCTTCAGCGCATCGCCCACGACCACCGTGTCATCGTTGAGCAACAGGACATGGCGGCTGCGCGCACCGCGCAGCACCTGATTGTGGTTGGCCGAAAAACCCAAAGGCCGCTCGTTGCGCAGAACGGCTGCCTGCGGGAACTGCTCGCGGATCATCGCCGCAGTGCCGTCATTTGATGCATTGTCCACCACCACAATTTCGGCGCGAACGCCCCGCAAACCCTCCGCCACAGAACGCAAACATTCCCTCACCTGCCCGCAGTTGTTCCACGTAGCGATCGAGACCGTCAGAAGAATGTCGCCAGAGGTCGTGTCGTTCAATCCAGATACCCCAAGTCTTTGAGTTGTTGTTCAGCGGCCGCGCGTTCCGACTCCGTCCATGCGGCATCTGCAGGGGGGGCGACGGGCGGTTGCGGACCGCTCGCAGCATCGGTCCGTTTTCCGCCGAGGAGCGGCTTGCCGTCCAGTGCGGAAGGCGGCGAGATACCGAAGGCGGCGAGAATGGTCGGCGCAACGTCGGCAATCGAGGCGCCGGTTAGTCGCCCGCCGGCAGCGACCCCTTTGCCCCACAAAAACAAAACTCCCTCCGGCGTGTGATAGCCACTGACGGGCGCGCTCGGGCCGACAAAACCGCAAACGCCCGCCGCTCCAAGCCGCTCCGAGAGCACATAGCGGCCGGAAGGATCAGCAGTGTCGCGCGCCGGCTCGATGAGCAAATCCGGAACAACGCTCAGGCCGCCTCCGGCAAACGCCTCTTCGCCGCGATGGACTTTGGCCGCCACACGGTAGCCTGTTTCCGGGTCCCGAAGTGATTCCAGTTCGGCGATCAGTTGCGCGCGCAGCGCTTCGTAGTCGGCGCCGGGCCGCACGCATCCCGCCGGATCGCGCCCCGCGACGTTGATCCACAGCACGCGGTCGAGGCCAAACCATGCACGAGTCCGCGGCCAGTCAATGGCGCGGACAAACGCGGCCGAGATCAGGTGCCGCGCGCGCAGCCGCTCGGCCGGCACCAACCCGCCGGGCAGGCGCGCCAAAAGGCGCCGGGTCATGCGCGCCGCCCGATGCGCCCAGCCGGCCGGCTCGCCCCTTTCGCCGGTCAAGGCCAGATAGCCGCGCTCAACCAGATACCTGTTAACAAAGAACGTCCGGGCGACGGCTTGAAATCCATGGTCGGAAAGCACCACAAGAAGTGTCTCGCTGTTCGCCGCATTGAGCGTTCGCGCAATCACGCCGTCCAACTGCCGATAGGCCGCCGCAATGGCCGCGCGGTATTCGGGCGGAGCCGACGGCGAATGCGCCGGATGGCCCGCGTCCATGTCGGCCCAGAGAAAATGTTGAAGCCGGTCCAGCACGGTGAACACACAGATCAGCAAATCCGGACGATAGCGCTCATCCAGCCAGCGCATGGCGCGCTCGCGGGCGGCGATGGTGTCGGAAAAGTCGCGGGCCAGCACCGCGCGCGGATCCGCCCCGCGCGACCGCCCCAGCCCGTGGCTGACGCGGTAGTTCGGCACGGCGCGCAGGAGCGCCGCGCGCAGGTCCGGCGGCCAGGTGAATTTCGACCGCGTGTCGGGTGCCATCATACCGGCAACCAGAAATCCGCGCACTGGCCGCGGGGGATAGGTGAACGGCACATGGATGACGCCGACGCGAAGGCCGTTGGCCCCGGCAATGTCCCACAGCGTCGGCACGCGGACATGGTGCGACGTGCCGATGTCGTATTCATAGCTGCCCGCCCGCCGCAGCATAAACCCGTAGATGCCATGGCGGCCGGGCCCGACGCCGGTGGCGAAGGTTGTCCACGCCGCGGGGCTTTCCGCCGGCAGGGTCGAGCGGAGTGTTTCCCACGCGCCCTCGCGCATCAGGCGTGCAAACGCAGGCAGGTCGCCGCGCGCAACAGCCGGCAGAATCTGCTCCAGCGTCGCCCCGTCCAGACCCAGAACGATGACCTTCATTCTTCGTCCTCGTTGGCCGCCGCAGTGGTGCGTCCCTTGATCCAACGGCCGATGATGGAGTGCAGGTGCGCGGCATCGAAATAAATCCAAAACCGGCCGTGCTTTTTGTGCACAAACAGGTCGAGCACCACGTGCAGCGCAACGCCGAGCGTCAGCCACGCCATCGGCCTGCAGGCATAGCCGGCGGCTGACAGTATGGCCAAAGCTTCGAGGGAATGGAGCAGCCGCGCTCCCCCCTGAATGCGCTCGCGCCCTTGAAAGCGCGCGACCGCCTCGTCCAGTTTCAACGTCCGAAATCGCACCGCATACCACAGATAGCGGTCGAGGTCGGGCAAGATGCCGCCGGCAAAGACCAGAAGCGCCTTCCACCCCGCCCACGGCGCCAGCGCCAACGACACAACTGCCGAGATTTTTACATGCCGCGACGGTTTCATCAAACTTCGTGCTGCATCCAAACGAACTTGAGTTGACAACTGCCGCCGCGCGTTCAACGCTGCACGGCCATGAAAGGGTAGGATAGTTTGCCCGCGACGTGAAAGTCCAAACAAAACGCCCCAAGAAGGAGAATCCCCCCATGACCGCACATAATTCCCTCAGCCGGCGCAACTTTCTGCGGACGGCTGCTTTCAGTGCAGCGACATGGGCGCTGGCCCACCGCGCACCGCTCGCCGCAGCCCCGCAGGCCAAACCCAACATCGTTTTCATCCTCGCCGACGACCTCGGCTATGGCGACCCGCAGTGCAACAATCCCGACTCTAAGGTGCCGACGCCCCACTTCGACCGCCTCGCCCACGAGGGCATCCGCTTCACCGACGCCCACACCGGCTCGTCGGTCTGCACGCCGACGCGCTACGGCATCCTCACCGGCCGCTATTGCTGGCGCACGTCGCTCAAGCGCGGCGTGCTCGGCGGTTACAGCCCGCGCCTGATCGAGCCCGGCCGCCTGACCGTCGCCTCGCTTCTTAAGCAGAACGGCTATGCCACAGCCTGCATCGGCAAATGGCACCTCGGCATGGACTGGGGGAAAAAAGGTCCCGGCCCGGTCAGCAAGGACGGCAATAGCGAGGAGAACGTGGACTTCAGCCAACCGATCCAGAACGGCCCCAACGCCGTCGGCTTCGACTACTACTTCGGCATTTCGGCCTCGCTCGATATGCCGCCGTATATCTTTATCGAGAACGACCGGCTGGTCGGCTCGCCAACGGCGCGCCAACCGAAGGACGGACCCGTGCGGGCCGGTGCAAAAGCCCCCGACTTTACGATGGAGGGTGTTCTGCCGACCCTCACGAAAAAGGCGGTCGAGTTCATCGAATCGCACGCGGCGAAAAAATCCGGCCAACCTTTTTTCCTCTATTTCTCGCTCAACGCACCCCACACGCCCGTGGTCCCGGCCGACTTTGTCAAAGGCAAGAGCAAGGCCGGCCCCTACGGCGATTTCGTCCATCAAGTGGACCACTCGCTCGGCGAGGTTCTGGCGGCGCTTGACCGCTGCAAGATCGCCGACAACACCCTGTTGATTATGACCAGCGACAACGGCTCGACCAACCCGCCGATGACCGAATATGATCACCTGCCCAACGGCCGTTTGCGCGGGCGCAAAAGCACCATCTGGGACGGCGGCCATCGTGTGCCCTTCGTCGCCCGCTGGAGCGGAAAAATCCGCCCCGGCACCACGTCGGACGAGACGATTTGGCTGGGCGATTTCATGGCCACGTGCGCAGCCATTGTCGGCGCCGAACTGCCGCGCGACGCTGCTGAAGACAGCATCAACATCCTGCCGGCGCTGCTGGGTGAAACGCGCGGTGCCCCGCTTCACGAGGCCATTGTCCACCACTCGATTGACGGCATGTTCGCTATCCGCGCGGGCCGCTGGAAACTCATCCTCGGCCGCGGCTCGGGCGGTTGGGACGGCAAGGGCAACGCTGACGATCCGCCCGGCCAGCTCTACGACATGTCGGTGGATGTCGAGGAGAAGGAAAACCTTTACACCAAGCATCCGGACATTGTCGAGCGCCTGACGGCGTTGTTGAAAAAATACGAGGAGACCGGCCGCAGCCGGCCGTAACAGCTATGCATGTAGGCTAAATTGCTGCTTGTAGTTCCCGCGTGGGTGGGAGTGTTGTTCACATCCCCTGTGAGCAAAATGCCTCAAGGACACGGGGGGATGACGACCAACACAAATTCAACCTGCAAACAGCAACCTGCGGTTTGAACTCTGTGCCAATTGCATTCCCTCGGGCGCATGAACCATCGGCAGCACGCTTGACAAGAGCGACGGCGGGCGATGAAATTTCCCTCTCTTGAGTTGGAAGGATGCCCGTCGGATTATGAAAGCAAAAATTGCCGAACTGATTCAACAAGCCGTTGCCGCCTATCTCCAAAGCCTCGGCCTTGCTCCTCCAGAGTCGCTGGACTGCACCATTCAGTTGCCGAAGAATCCGGCTCACGGTGATTTCGCCACACAGGCCGCCTTTGCTCTGGCTCGACACCTCAAGCGCCCGCCGATCGAAATCGCCCGCGGCCTCGCCGCCCACTGGCCGCCGAGCGATCTTGTTGCCTCGGTCGAGGCCGCCCCGCCCGGTTTTCTCAACATCCGTCTGCGCAGCAGCGGCATGGCCAACGCGCTGCGGACCGTCTTGACGCAGGGGGCCGAATACGGCCGAAGCCGCATGGGCGAAGGCAAGACCGCACAGGTCGAGTTCCTCAGCGCCAATCCCACCGGTCCGCTCCATATCGGCCATGCGCGCAATGCGATTGCCGGCGACACGCTGGCGCGGATTCTCGCCGCGGCGGGCTACACGGTCACGCGCGAATACTATTTTAACGACGCCGGCAACCAGATGCGCAATCTCGGCGAGTCGCTGCGCGTCCGCTATCTGCAGGCGCTCGGCCATGACGCCCAACTGCCCGAAGACGGCTACTTCGGCAACTATCTCGTGGACATCGCCGCGCGGCTGCGCGCCGAACACGGCGACTCGCTGGCCGAAAGCGCGGATGTGGATTTTTTCACCGCCTACGCCGTCCAACACATTCTCAAACTCATCGAGGAGGACTTGCGCGCGCTCGACATCCACTTTGACGTCTGGACGACCGAGACCGCGATGTATCGTGAGGGCCGCGTCGAGTCAGTTCTGCGCCGGCTGCGCGAGCGCGGCTTTGTCTATGACCACGACGGGGCGGTTTGGCTTCGCTCGACGGCCTTCGGCGACGAAAAGGACCGCGTCCTGATCAAGAGCGACGGCTCGATGACCTATCTCGTTCCCGATATTGCGTATCACGACCAGAAACTCGAGCGCGGGTTTGATCTGATCGTGGACCTGTTTGGCTCGGATCATCACGGCTATGTGCCGCGCCTGCGCGGGGCCATCGAGGCGCTGGGCTATGACGCCTCGCGCGTGCGCTGGCGGCTCTACCAGATGGTGACGCTTCTGCGCTCGGGCGTGCAGACCAAGCTGTCCAAGCGGGCGGGCGAAATCGTCACCATCCAACAGATGGTCGCCGAACTGGGCCGCGACGTGGTGCGGTTCTTTTTCCTCATGCGCGAACTCGACAGCCATCTGGTGTTCGACTGGGACCTTGCGCTCAAGGCCGATTGGACGGAGAATCCCGTGTACTATGTGCAGTATGCGCACGCGCGGATTTGTTCGATTTTCGAGAAGGCCGCCAGTTTGGGCTTCACTTGGGAGGGGCTCGAAGCCAGTCCGCTCGATCGCCTGACGCTGCCCGAAGAACAGGCGCTGATCAAGGAGATGACCCGGTTTGGCGACGTGGTCGAACGGGCGGCGCGCGACCTCGAACCGCACGGCATCACGCTGTATCTGCGTGAACTGGCGGCGACGTTTCACAACTACTTCACACGCGGCACGCGCGACCCCGACAGCCGCGTCATTCAGCCCGAAGATCCGGGCCTCATGCAGGCGCGCATGGCATTGATTGCAGCTGTTCGCATTGTGCTGCGCAACGGCTTTGCACTTCTGGGCATCAGCGCGCCGGAAAAAATGGAACGACAAGCCGCCGCACCCGAATGCTGAGGGAAATAGGCGAACGAAAAAGGACAAAAAGGACCGACCCGTCCGCTCTGTCCCCCCGCGCGAGCACTCCAATGCTCAAAGCCGTCTTTTTCGACTACGACAACACCCTCTATGACTTCGAGCGCGTGCGGCGCTTCGGACTGGCCCTTGCGCTTCAGCATCTCTACGAACGCCTGCCCGACACCCGCGGCCGGCTTTCGATTGAGCGTCTTGCCCAACTGCGCGAGGATGTGGCCGCCGAAACCGACAATCCCGACGCCCGCCTCACGGAAATCCGCACCGAGAGCTTCCGCCGCGCCCTTGCCCTCTGCGGCTATGGCCCCGATCTCGCTCCCGAACTCACGCGCATTTACTCGGAAGGCCGCTGGAAAATCGCCCGCCCCTACGAAGGTGCCCTGACTGCACTGCGCCGGCTGCGCGGCCGCTACGTCCTCGGCGTCATTTCAAACGGCAACACCCCGCACGACATCCTCGACCTGCATGCCTTCTTCGATCACTGGATTTTCGCCGACGAGGTGGGCGTGGCCAAACCCGACCCGCGCATTTTCCAACTGGCCATGGAGCGCGTCCCCTGCGGCGCCGACGAGTTTCTCTTTGTCGGCGATTCCGTCGAGTACGACGTGGCGGGCGCGGTCAATGCCGGCGTTCGGTCGGTGTGGTTGAATCCCCAAGGCAAGCCGTATCCGGACGGCGCGGTGCGTGCGGATTTTGAAATAGCCGACTTGTCCGAATTGGTCGAAATTGTAGAAAAGCTCTGAGCCGGCCCGCCGCCCCGCGTGCCGCTCACGAGAAATTCAGGTCACGCCGCAGAAAAATCCAGTAACTGCCCGCCAGAAACACCGCCATGCTCGCGAGCGCCAACGTCAGCCCCCAGCCCAACTCCGACCCCCACCAGCCGCCGGGCAGCCACTGATAATCGAAGCCGCAGGCCGCCTGATCGGCAATCTTCAGCGCCGTGTCCCGATACGACGTGAAGATGTAGTCCGACAGTTCCCATTCGCCCCAGCGGATGAGATACTTCACCGGCTCGATGGCAATCACGAGGCCCACACCCAAGCCTAGTGCGGTGGTCAACGACTTGGCCGCCGTCGAAACGAAAACGGCGTAACTCACGATGGCAAACAACGGCAGGAGACTGAGCACCAATGCCCAGAGCGAAACCCCCAGAATGTGCGACAGCGGATAGATCACCGTGCCGCCGTCCACAATCGGGCCCAAGCGGAACTGGCTGTGAGCCAGAGGCACAATCACCGCCAGAAAGAGAAGCACCAGCAGGAAAACGTAGCCGAAGGCGAAGACAATTTTGGCGGTCAAGAAAGTGCCGCGACCGATCGGCCGCGTCAGAATGTTGCGATACGTGCCGCCGGCGGTCTCTCCGGCAACAAGGATTGAGCCGAAGATGACGCCGAAGAACGGAATAACAGAGGTAACGGCCGAAATCAGGCCTTTGAGGATGATGTCAAAGGCATTGGTTTCGCCGCGCGGGCCGGCCATCTGCTGAACCCCCTTCGGCCAGAAAAAGGCCAGAACCACAACAGCAATCATGCCGAGATAGGGAAACTTCTGCCGGCCATATTTTGAGAACTCGTTGTGAAGTGCAGCCCAGAATCCGCGCATGCGGGTCACACCGATTGGCGAAATAAACGGCGGGCAAATCCCGCCGACAACAGACGGGATGGTCGGCAGCCGGATCCGACTTGTCAAGGTGCGGCCGACATTCCAATACCGCCTTTCGATAAAGGCGATTGACAGGCGACAGCCCCTGCCCGTAGGAAATAAAGTCCAGTGAGCCGGAAATCAATTCCCTCCGGCAGACCGCTTTTGGGGAATCAAGGCAATTTTGCATGCGCACTGATCACACATTGTATGTTGGTCCTTATGGCAAGGCGGCCTTGGCCGCGCTTCTGGTCGCGCTGGCGGCTTCCGGCTGTCAGCCGCGGATGAAAATGCTGACGGACCGCACTTATCCGCCCACGTCGCCTCTCCAGCAGATTGAACTGTATCAGGGCGATGTCCTTACACCCTACGAGGAGATCGCAATTCTGGACTCCATTAAGGTAGAGGCGTTGACTTCGGAGACGCAAAAAGTGCTGGTGAACGACCTGCGCGAGCGCGCCCGCCGCCTCGGCGCCGATGCCGTCATCCACGTGTCCATGCTGATTGCGCCCGATCGCAATTTTGTCCTCGATCCCCAGACGCCGTTCCGCTCCTACCGGCAAGGCTGGACAGACCTGTATTTCCTTCGGGGCAAGGCCATTCGCTACCGACCCGCGCTGATGGAAACGGACTCGGACACCGGCGGGGAATTGAGCTTTGCCGAAGGGGAACGCCCGGATCTCAAGCCGCAGTCCCCGCCCGAACTGGAGGTTCGAGAAAGCCGGGACGCCGCCGGGCGCACTGTCTGGACTGCCAAACGCAAGGAAATACGGCCAAAACTGCCAACTGTGGACGAAGGACGGTAGGATTTTGGAATTTAAATCTTGGGTTTTGGATTGAATGTTGGACGATAGTGTTTTTCTTTAACTTGGTTGTGCAGGGGAATGCCAAATCTTTTTGGCAGGACGCGCGTTGGAAAAGCCTGCGCGCGGGGGTTGCCGGGCCGTGAGCCCGCCACCGCGGCAAGAGGGAGTGACGCGAATGTTTGGACGCAAAATTCCCGACAAGATCATGGCGCCCACCGGGCCATCGGCCGGCGCCGAACCTTCTCGAACGGAGAAGAAACCCATGAGTGAGCCGACGTCTCTGCCCGCCCGACCAGAGTCGCCTGCCCGGCGTCCCAGCGCCGGCGCGGTCGAGTCCATCATCGGGGAGGACACCAGCTTCATCGGCGGCAAGATTGTTTCCAAAGGCATGTTGCGGATTGATGGGCGTGTCGAAGGCGAGATTCTTGCCGAAGATGCCGTCGTGGTCGGCCAAACCGGCGCTGTCAAAGGCCCGATTACCGCGCGCACGGTAGCCGTCAGCGGCAAGGTCTTTGGCAGTGTCATTGCGCACGAGCGGCTTGAAATTCAGGCCACGGGCGAAATTCACGGCGATTTTCAAACGGCCTCAGGGGGACTGATTATTGAAGGCGGCGCCAAGATCGAAGGCCGCTGCCTCATGGGCATCCGGGAAAAAGCACCGGACAACAGCGGCGCCCCGCGCCCGGCGGTCGAGCGGCGGCCGCCCGCCGAGCCCCCGACGCGCGATCCAGCGCCCCGGCCCGAAATTGCCGCCGGACGCAAACCGCCCGCCGCAAGCAACGAACTGTAGTGCAAAACTAAGAGCGACCCTTTACTGCTTGTCTTCCGCCGGCACGTCCATGCCGTCCATTTTGCCCATGCCGTCCACTCCGTCCACAGCCCCCCTGCCAACGCACCCTTCATCCCTCCGAGTCTCGGTGGTCATTCCCGCCTATCAGGCGGAATCATGCATCGGCAATTGCTTGCGGTCGGTTCTCGCGCAAACCCTGCCGCGCGACGTTTATGAAGTGATTGTGGTCAATAACGGCTCGACGGATCGGACCGCAGAAATCGCCGGCGGCTACGATGTCCGTCTTATCGAAGAACCGCGCCGGGGAGTTGCAGCCGCCCGTCAGACGGGTGTCGTTGCTTCGCGCGGCGAACTGGTTGTATTCACCGACGCCGACTGTGTGGCCGACCGCGCATGGCTTGCCGCCCTCGTCGCCCGGTTCGACCGCCAGCCCGCGCTCGGTGGCGTCGGCGGCTATTTGGCAACCTATCAGCTGCAAACGCCCATCCAATACTACATCAGCGAGCGCCAGTTGCTTGCGCAGGAAATTGCTCTCGACGACCGCCCCACGTCGCCGCCGTTTCTGATCACGGCCAATGCGCTGATCCCAAAACGTCTGATCGAAGCCGTCGGCGGCTTTGACACCCGCTTTGCCGTCTCCGGCGAAGATGCCGATTTGTGCTGGCGCATCGCCGATCTTGGATACTGCTTTGCATTTGCGCCCGATGCCGTGGTCTATCATCATCATCGCCCGACGGTGAAAGCGTTTTGCCGCTGGATGTATCGCTACGGAAAAGGTTCCGTCTTCCTGCTAAAAAAGCACCGGCATCGGCTGGGCATTGGTCCTGTTTATTTGGACCGCGAACACTATCGCCTCTGGTGGAAGGCCATGGTTCGATTTCTTGGGCCGCTGCCGCCGGGCAATGACGACTGGGAACGAAAATTCTACGGCTACGACGTGTTGCGGTTTGCCTGCTTTACGGCCGGCCGCATCGCCGGCTCGCTCCGCCATGGCGCCGTCGTGCTGTAAGGTGTGCTAATGGCCCGCGATCTGCGATTCCAAATCACCGTCTTTCAGGCGATCCGGCTCATGTTTCTGATGCCGCCGATCGCCCTCTATCTCTTGATCAAGACCTGTTTTTTGCGGCTCCTGTTAAAAAGGCGCGAACGCCGCGCGCAGCGTTCGGCCAAATCCGATACTCCCGCGGCATGGGACGTGGTCTGCATCAGCCACGTGAACTGGGAGCATATCTGGCAGCGGAATCACCACACCATGGCCGGACTGGCGCGCCGGTCAAAGGTCCTCTATATCAATCCGATTCGGCTCGACGCCCATCTCAAACACGCGCCTCTGCGGCGGCTTTCCTTCCGGCGGGTTCGGCCCAACCTCTGGCACGCCGAACTGTTCATGCTGCCGTTCGAGACCCAATCGCCGGTCTTCCAGCGGCTGAACCGTTTCCTGCTGGAAACGCGCATCCGGTATTGGATGCAGCGCCTTGGCTTCGGCCCCGTGGTTCTGTGGTTCTATTTTCCCTCGCAGGCATGGCTGGCCGGTTGCCTCGGCGAGCGCGCTGTCGTCTATGACATCCAGGACGAATACAGCCATTTTTGCTGGGCGCCGCGCGACACCGCCGAAAAAGAGCGGTTCCTGCTCGACAAGGCCGACGTGATTTTCGCCGGCACCGATGCCCTGTTCGAGCGCAAGCGCGCCCCCGGCCGCAACATCCACTTCTTCGCCTGCGGCGTGGACGTCGAACACTTCGGCAACCTGTATCACCGCGACCGCCCGCACGACCTACGCCACCTGCGCGGCTCGGTCACTCTCGGCTACTTCGGCGCGATTGACGACCGCATTGACAGCGAGCTTCTCCAGTTCATCGCCCGCGAGCGCCCCGACTGGAATCTGGTGATGATCGGCCCGGTCTTCCCGAACGTTTTCCGTCTGTTCTCCGCCCCCAATGTCGTATTTACGGGTGCGCGCCGCTACGAACTTCTGCCGCGTTATCTGTCCGTCTTCGATGTATGTTTGATGCCGTTCAAACTCAACGAACTAACGGCTCACATCAATCCCACCAAGGCGTTGGAATACTTCGCATCGGGCAAGCCTGTCGTCTCCACGCCCATCCCCGACATGGTGAAGCACTACAGCGACGTCATCTATTTCGCCGAAACCCCGGAGGCGTTTCTGGCCCAATGCGAGCGCGCGCTGCGCGACTTTCCCCCCGAACGTCGCGACCGCGGCATTCAATTGGCGCGCGAAAGATCGTGGGAATCCGTCGTCGCCTCCATGCGCAATCTGGTTGACGCCGCCATTGCCAATCGCCGGTAAGCCGGGACGCTTCTAAGGGCGGGCGGCACCATACATGCCGGCGACAAACCATTTTTGCAAAAGTTGATACAAAACCAGCGGCGGGATCAGCGTGAGGATGCCGATGGCGGTCAGTCCGCCCAGATCGGTCGAAAACTGCCCGATGTATTCGACAATGGCATGAGGCAGAACGCGAATGCGCGAGTCGCTGGTCAACGCAAAGGCGAACAGGTAGTTGCTCCAGCTCTGCACGGCAACAAAGACCGACGCGGCCGCGGCGCCGGGGCCCATGGCCGGCAGCACGACCCGCACCAAGGCCTGCAGCCGCGAACAGCCGTCCAGAAACGCCGCCTCTTCGAGCGACGGCGGAAGGGCATGGACAAAATTCCAGACCATCCAGATTGCAAACGGAAGCGCAAACGCCGCGTTGGCCAAAACCAGCGCCAAGCGCGTGTCATACAAGCCCATCGCATGCAGATAGCCGGCAATCGGCACCAAAAACGACACCGCCGGCAGAAGCGGCAGCGCCAAAAGCACCGGTGCGACCTGCCGGCCCCAGAAACGGTGGCGCGCCAGCGCATAGCCGGCCATCAACGCCAGCGGGATGACCACGAGGAGTGTGCCGGCCGTCAGGACAAAGCTGTTGAGGGCATAGCGATAAAAATCGGCGCGCGACAGGATTTTTCCGTAGTGCTCGACGGTCAGCCGCGCCGGCCATAGGGCCTTCTCCAGCGGCGGCGACAGACTCGTTCGCACACCCCAGAGAATCGGAAACAGACAAAAGGCCGTCAGGGCTGCCAGCACTGCTGCGCGTGCAAACCGCTTCATGACGCAGCCTCCGTCCGCCGGAAGAGAATTAAGTAAAGCACCATAAGCGCAACGCCGGCCGCCAGAAGCAGCGTCCCGATTGCGGCGGCCACATGCAACTGTCCCTGCGCAAATGCCTCGCGGAACAGCCGCACGGCCAGCACCTCGGTGTCGTGGCCCGGCCCCCCGCCGGTCATGGCATAGATGGTCTCGGCATCTTGCAGCGTAAAAGCACTGATGAGCAAAAGGCCGGTGGCCAAATGAGAGCGGGTCAGCGGCAGCGTGATCAGGCGGAAACGCTGCCAAGAGCCCGCGCCATCCACTTCCGCGGCCTCGTACAGCTCGTCGGGAATCGTGGTCAGCCCCGCCGCCAGAAACAACGTCAGCACGGGCACCGACCGCCAGACGCTGTGGACAATTACGTTCACCATCGCCCAGAAGGGGTGATGCAGGGGGATCAGGTCGGGATTGCCCGACAGCCATTGGTAGAGCGCGGCCAGCGGCCCGACCTGCGGGTCGGCCATGCCGCGAAAAATCAGCGCGCTGACCACCGGCGGCACCACCCATGGCAAGAGAAACAACGCACGGATTGCCCCCATGCCGCGTTTTTGCCCGGCAATCGCCAACGCGGCAAGATAGGCAACCGGAGTCGAAAACCCCACAACGCCCAGCAGATAGACCAGCGTCAGAAATGCATTGGTTCGGAATGTCTTTTCGGCCAGAAGAAGGCGGTAGTTGGCCAGCCCCACCCATTCGAGCAGCGCGGTTCCCGGCACCGGATCCTGACAACTGATGAGAAGGCCCGGACCGATCGGCGCCACCCAGAACAGGGCGAGGAAAAGCAGCGCCGGCAAAAACAGCCACTGCGGCGATCCAACAATGCGGGCGAGAAGCGATGGCTTATGGCTTTGCATAACGCCGGTTGAACTCGTCTTGATAGCGCCGGAGGGTCTGGGCCGGATCAGCCTGTTTCAATACAATTTCCTGCAAGGCCACCGCGATGGAGTCGGCCAGATGATTGAAGTGCGGCGTCGGGGGCATCGGCCGCCCGCGCTCGGCCGCCTGCCGCCATGTGCGATACCAGTCGTTGTCGAACTGCGGCCGCTCCCACATCGAGCGTCGCGCCGGCAATCCGGCATCGGCATAGTGGTCGAGGTTCTCCGTCTTCAGCAGGGTCTCGATAAACGCAAATGCCTTGTCGGGATGCGGACTGAGTTTGTGGATCGAGACCGCCCAGCAGTTGGAAAACTGCGCACCCTCGCGCGTGGGTGTGACCATAACCCCGACGTTGACTGCCTGCCCGCCGGGCGTTGCCGGATGCAAGCCTTTGGTCCATCCTCTGGCTTCCAGTTCCACGTTCCAATAATTTCCCCACCCCCAAGCCATGGCCAGTTCGCCGCGCATGAAGGCCTCGAATACGCCGTCATACTTGCCGCCCATGGCTGCGGGCGGCGTCACTTTGTGAACATGGACGCAATCGCGGAGCCACTCGGCCGCGCGCACACCCGCGGCGTCGGCAAACACGGCCCGCTGGGTGGCCGAATCCCAGAGGTCGCCGCCAAAATGCCAGAGCAACGGGGCGAAATAGAGTTCGATGGTGGCGCGTTCGGGGCCCATGTAAAGGCCCAGTCCCCAGACATCCGTTTTGCCGTCGCCATTGGTGTCGCGCGTGAGTTTCTTTGCGGCATCCAGCAGTGCGTCGAGCGTGGCCGGCGGATGGTCGGGATCAAGACCGGCCTCCTTGAAATAATCTTTGCGGTAAATGACCACGCGTGCATGAACGCCCGTCGGGATGCCCAAGCATATCGGGCCGCTGGTGCACGCGCGCCACGACGGCGACCAGGCAAAGTCCTCGACAGCCGCCGGCGGCCATTGCCGAAGGAAGGGAGTCAAGTCAAGCAGGTCGCCCGTCATGAAATGTTGCGGCATCATCTGGGGCGAGCTCATCACAACATCGTGGCCGACTCCCGCGCGATAATCCGTCATGGACTTGCTATCTATCTTGTTCCACTGGACCTGCTCGAAACGGACGGTGAATTCCGGATGGGCCTGTTTGAACTGTTCCGCAATGCCTTCGAACCAGCGAAGACCGGCGGCATAAACGGGTCCGGCCAACGGTTCGTAGATATGGGCAACGCGCAGGACGGGCGGGCGGCGCGAGCGGCAACCGTCGGCCAGAACAGCCGCGCCGGCTGCGGCGATCAAAATCAACATCCCTCTCCGCACCATCCTGCGTTTCATCCCTTCGCTCGTAGCTCACACTTCGGTTTGACGTTTGCAGTCCGGACTTCAGCTTGCATCCCTTTTGCAACTCCGCCACCCTACAGCGTCCACCCTTCGCGATACGGCGGACGAATCCACGCATTGGCCTCTTCGGCGCCGGAGCCGGTGAAGCGCCTTTTGGCCGGATTCCATTTTAAATCCATGCCTGTGCGCAGAGCGATATTGCCGAGCAGGACAAATTCTGTGATCAATTCGGCCCAGTCGAAATGACAGCCGGCTGGCTCGCCTCCGTTGCAGGCCTCGAACCACTCGTCAAACGTGCCGGGACGGCGGGTCAAGGTTTTGGGAACATTGGCAAACTGCTTGGCGCGGGACACCGGAAGAATTTCCGACCCCAGCATCTTTCCCTTGCTGCCGATAAAGAGCGCGCCCTGATTGGGCAGCGGGCGGCCCGCCAGTTCTTGGGGACACGGCGGCTTCAAGCCGCCGTCATACCAGACCACGCGTACGGGCTTCCTGTCATCGCGTGCAGGAAAATCATAGGTTACAATCGAAGCCAACGGGGCACTTTCTTCGAGAACCAGAGTCGAGGTGGCCTGAATGCGCGTCGGGTGGTCGAGCTTCAGGGCGCGATAGACCGGATTGATGATGTGGCAGCCCATGTCGCCGAGGGCGCCTGTGCCAAAATCCCACCACCCGCGAAAGTTGAAGGGATGATAGACACCGGTGGAAAGCGGCGGTTTGCCCTTGTTGGCCTTGATCTGCGCGAGAGCGCTATGGCCTTCGGGCCATTTGTCTTTAAAGGGACGCATGGGAGCCGGCCCGATCCACAAGTCCCAGTCGAGATGCCCGGGAATCGAATCTTCGCCGGCGGGACGGGTCATGCCTTGCGGCCAGATGGGGCGGTCGGACCAGACATGGACTTCGCGGACTTGGCCAATGGCCCCTGCCCATAGCAATTCGCACAGGCGGCAGGACGCTTCGTTGGTATTCGGCGCGGCGGTTACTTGGGTGGCTACCCCGGCGCGGCGGGCGGCCTCGACCACAGTCTGCAATTCGTGGAGCGTGCGGGCCAGCGGCTTGACACAGCAGACGTGCTTGTTTCTGCGCAATGCGGCTGCGGTAATCACCGCGTGCGTGTGGTCGGGCGTCCCGATATAGACCGCGTCAACTTTGTCACCTTCGGCATCAAACATTTCGCGAAAATCGCGATAGGTGCGGGCCTGCGGCCATTTTCTCCGGGCGGGGGCGGCCAAGTGATCGTCCACGTCGCAGAGGGCAACGACTTGGAAGCCGGCCTTTTCGCACGATTGCATCTGGGGGAAACCGACGCCGCCGATACCCACGCCGGCCAGTGTGAGTGTCTGTCCGGGGCTGCGATAGCCGGGGCCGCCGAGGACACGGCGGGGAACGATGACAAAGCCTGCGGCTGCGGCGCCGGCGCCTTGCAGCAGCGCGCGCCGCGAAAGGCCACTCGACAGGTCTCCCCGCTCGCTCGATTGCATGGGCTTCACAGCAGACTGTCCTTTCTTGCCATAGGCCGAAATAAGTCTTTGGGCCGGTGCAAGGTCGCGTCAAGAAATTTCGCGGCGCGGGCGCGCGCAGATTCGGTGGCTGGTTTTGCCGTTGACACACGCGTTTTGGACTCCTAAAGACACAATCCTATTTTTGCGGAGCGGGCCGGCAATCCGCTGTGTGCTTCTTCCGCCGCGCCGCTGGGAATACGAATCCGCTTCCGCGCAGTGTTTGCAGGCACCGTCGTGATGGACCGTCCATGATAGACCTTCGATTGATTCGCGAGGAAACCGACCGGGTGCGCCAAGGGCTGGCCGCCCGAAATGCCAGCGTGGACCTCGACCGCATTCTCGAACTGGACCGGCAGCGGCGGGCGCTGGTGCAGCAGACCGATGCAATGAAAATGCGCCGCAACGAGGCCTCCGCCAAGATTGGCCGGATGAAAAAACAAGGCCTCGACACGTCGGCCCTTCAGGCTGAAATTCGCCAACTGGGCGAGCAGATCAAGGCCAACGACGAAAAACTGCGCGTCATCGAGGAGCCGCTTCATGCACTCCTTCTGCTCGTGCCCAATCTGCCCCACGAAACCACGCCCGTCGGCAACGACGCGCGGGACAACGTTGAGGTGAAACGTTGGGGCGAGCCGCCGAAACTGGATTTCGCGCCCAAACCCCACTGGGAACTCGGCGAGAGACTCGGCTTGCTGGACTTCCCCCGCTCGGCCAAAATCAGCGGCGCGAACTTTGCGCTTTTCACAGGATGGGGCGCACGCCTCGAGCGCGCCCTCATTGCCTTCATGCTCGATCTCCACACCCGCGAGCACGGCTTCACCGAGATGATGCCGGCGGCGCTCGCCACACGCGAAACCATGACCGGCACGGGCCAGTTGCCGAAGTTCGAAGAGGACATGTATCGCGTCGCGGGCGAGGATCTGTTTCTGATCCCCACGGCCGAAGTGCAACTGGTCAATCTGTATCGCGACGAGATTCTGCGCGCGGCCGACCTGCCCATTCGCGTCACGGCCCACACCCCATGCTTCCGGCGCGAGGCCGGCTCCTACGGCAAGGACGTGCGCGGCCTGATCCGCCTCCATCAGTTCGACAAGGTCGAGATGGTCTCGCTGACCACGCCGGAAGATTCCTACAACGAGTTGGATCGGCTTCTGGCATTTGCCGAGACCGTCCTCCAGCGGCTGGGACTGCACTATCGCGTGGTAGCCCTGTGCACGGGCGACATGGGATTCGCCGCCGCCAAATGCTACGATATTGAAGTGTATGCGGCGGGCGTGGACCGGTATCTGGAGGTCTCGTCGGTCAGCAACTGCGGGGACTTTCAGGCGCGGCGCGCGAACATTCGATTCCGCCGCGAAGAAAAAGCCAAACCGGAGTTTGTTCACACCCTCAACGGCTCGGGCCTCGCGCTGCCGCGAACCGTGATCGCCCTGCTGGAAAACTATCAGACGGCGGCGGGTCAAGTGCTTGTGCCGGAAGCCCTGAGACCTTATATGGGATGCGAGGTTCTTACAGCATGAACCTGGCTTACTTCGACTGCTACAACGGCATCTCCGGCGACATGACGCTGGGGGCCCTCGTGGATTTGGGACTGGACGTCACCGACTTGAAAAAAGGGCTGGCCTCGCTGCCCGTCGAGGGCTTTGACATTCAGGCCGTCGCCGTCAAGCGCCAGGGCATTCGCGCCACGCGCGTGGATGTGTCGGTGGACGAAAGCAAGGATACGCATCGCACCCTCGGCGACCTCTACAAGATTCTTGACGGCTCGCAACTGCCCGAACGCGTACGCGCCCGCGCGCGCGAAGCCTTCCGCCGCCTCGCCGAGGCCGAGGCCGAAGTCCATCGCCGCCCCGTCGAGCGCATCCATTTCCACGAGGTCGGCTGCATTGACGCCATCGTGGACATTGCCGGCGCGATGCTGGCGATCGAACTTCTGGGCATCGAGCGCGTCGTTGCCTCGCCCATCGCCACCGGCCACGGCATGGTTCGCTGCCGGCACGGCGAGTTGCCCGTTCCCGCGCCGGCGACCGTGCAGATTCTGCGCGGCGTGCCGATCTACTCCGGCGGCATCGAAGCCGAGCTCACCACGCCCACCGGCGCGGCAATCATCACCACGCTCGCCGAATCGTTCGGCCCGCTTCCGCCGATGATCCCGCGCAAAATCGCCTATGGAGCCGGCCAGCGCGAGTTGCCCAATCAAACCAACTGCTTGCGCGTCATTCTGGGCGAGCCGGCGGAGGCCTCCCTCCCGTCTGCTCATTCCATGCCATCCGCTCCCTCTCCCGAGCTCTCCGCCCATACGCAAAGCGAAATCCTTCACGTCATCGAAACCGAAATAGACGACATGAATCCGGAGTTTTTCTCGGCGCTGATCGAGCGGCTCTTTGCCGCCGGCGCCCACGATGTCCACTGGATTCCGGTCCAGATGAAAAAAAACCGGCCCGGCGTATCGCTCCATGTGCTGGCCGACGCCGCGCACCGCGATACGCTCGCGGCCATGGTGTTGCGCGAAACCTCGACGTTCGGCTTGCGCATCGCAACCGTCGAGCGCCATTGCCTGCGACGGTCGTTCGGCTCGATTGACACCCCGTTCGGCCCGATTCGTGTCAAAATCGGCTATTGGGGCGAGACGATTCTCAAAGTTACCCCCGAATATGAGGAGTGCCGCCGACAGGCCGCCGCACACGACGTGCCGCTGAGCCGCGTGTATCAAGCCGCCGTCGCTGAAATCGAGCGGCGCTATTTTGCCCCAACGGGGTAGGCTGAATTGGTCCGATTCGTCCGACGCGTCTGACGCGTCCGACCTGTCCGACTCCACAGACTGCCGCGGTCAGCCGCCCCAAAACCGGCGCCGCAAACAAAGCGCAAAGTGCTTATGACCCGCAAACGCATTCAATTCCTTGTCAGCCTTTTCATCACGGCATTCTTTTTGTATCTGGCTTTTCGACCTGTTCCGCTGAGAGCCTTGTGGAGCACCCTGCGGCAGATTCATTTCGTATGGATACTGCCCTTTCTTGCCATCACCATCGTTTCGATGTATTGCCGAACGGTGCGCTGGAAGTATCTGCTCGAACCGGTGATCAACGTCCCGTCGCACAAGCTGTTTCCGCCGCTGATTATTTGCTTCGGTCTCAACGGCCTGCTGCCGGGCCGCGTCGGCGAATTCGCCCGCGCCTGGCTGGTGGCCCGCGACTACAAGGTCAAGTTCAGCAGCGCGTTTGCCACTGTCGTGGTCGAGCGAATCGCCGACGGCATCGGGCTGCTCACTTTATTCGTTATCATTCTGGCAACCGTTCCGCTCGAAGGCGAAGTCAGGGTGCCGTGGGGCGATAAGACATGGACTCTGACGGCCGACATGCTGCGCTCATTGACCGACCGGCTGCTCGTGGCCTGTGGGGTGCTTCTTGCCGGAACGATTCTGATGCTCTGGGAACCCTTTCGCCGCCTGATGCAGGCGATTATCGGCCGTGTTCCACTCCTGCCGAAAAAGATCAAAGATGGCATCCAGCATTTCATCGAAACGTTTGTGCAGGGTTTCCATTCCCTGCGCAGCCCGCGCATCATCTTCTGGGTGGCATTCCATACGGCTACCGTCTGGCTCACCGTGGGCTGGTCGCTGATGATCATGGCCAACGGCTTTTCGGGTTTGAGCCAGATGACACTGCTTCAGGGCATGGCCGTAGCCATTATCATCTGCATTGCCATCACGATTCCCGCGGCCCCGGGGTATTGGGGACTGTACGAGGTGGGATGCATTTTTGCGCTGATGGTGCTGGACCTGACGCCCAACACGCCGGATGGCTACGCCACAGCGCTCGGTTTCTCACTGATGATCCATGCCTTCCAGATGGTTTGCACCATCGGGCCGGCGCTGTTTTTTATGTGGCGGCGCCACGTGGGTCTTTCGGATTTTACAAAGACCGATCAGCAGTAGCCGCGGCTTTGGCCCCCGACGTTTGCCGGTGATAGTCCTGCAACGCCCCAACGGAAAACTGTCCAAGACGGGCTGCGGCAATGCCTTCAACCGCCGCGCGCGCTGCGGCCACCGTCGTGATCAGCGGTATGCCGCGCGCCACGGCCTGGCTGCGAATCGCCTTCGCATCGGACTCCGACACGCTGCCGACCACCGTGTTGATGATCAACTGCACCTGCCCGTTGATCATCAGGTCGAGCACATTCGGCCGTCCCTCGGCGATTTTGCACACCGCCGTGGTGGGAACGTTGTTGCTTGCCAGATAGTAGTGCGTGCCGTTTGTGGCAAACAACTTGAACCCCATCTCATGGAACCGGCGCGCGGCAGGAAGGAACTTCGGCTTGTCCGCGTCGTTGATGCTGATGAAAATCCCGCCTTCAAGCGGCAGCGCACTGCCGGCGGCAACCTGCGACTTGAAAAACGCCGCACCGAATTGCCGGTCAATGCCCATGACCTCGCCCGTCGAACGCATCTCCGGCCCAAGAATGATGTCGCAGCCGGGAAATTTGGCAAACGGAAGCACCACTTCTTTTACCGAGAAATAAGGCGGACGGATTTCTTCCGTGAAACCCAGCGACACCAACGTTCGTCCCACCATCACCTTGGCCGCCAGTTTGGCAATCGGCACGCCGATCGCCTTGCTGACAAACGGCACGGTGCGGCTGGCCCGCGGATTGACCTCCAGCACATAGACATCGTTGCCTTTGGCCGCATACTGGATGTTCATCAGTCCGCGCACATCGAGCGCCCGGCCGATTTTGTGCGTATAGGTGCGGACTTTTTCGATGACCTCGGGCGACAGCGTCCGCGGCGGAATCACGCACGCACTGTCGCCGCTGTGGATGCCCGCCTCCTCGATGTGCTCCATGATCGCCGCAATGACAATCCGCTCGCCGACGCCGAGTGCATCCACGTCAATCTCGGTCGCATCTTCGAGAAACTTGTCAATGAGCACGGGGTGTTCGGGGCTGACGCGAATGGCCTCGGTGGCAAATCGCGCCAACTGGTCGCGGTCGCGCACGATGACCATCGCCCGCCCGCCGAGGACATAGCTGGGGCGCACAAGCACGGGCAGGCCAATGCGGTCGGCCGCCGCAATCACCTCGTCCACGCTGCGGCCCGTGGCATTGGGCGGCTGGGGAATTTCGAGGCGGTCAAGCAGCGCGCCAAACCGTTTGCGATCTTCCGCGAGATCAATCGAGTCGGGCGATGTGCCGAGGATTTTCACGCGGCCGCGAAGCAGCGGGTCCCCGGCGATAGCGCGCTCGAGCGGCACAGCAATCGAAAGGGGCGTCTGGCCGCCGAACTGCACAATGATGCCGTCGGGCCGCTCGACACGGAGAATGTTGAGAACGTCCTCGACCGTCAGCGGCTCGAAGTATAGTTTGTCCGACGTGTCATAATCGGTCGAGACGGTCTCCGGATTGCTGTTGACCATGATCGCTTCGTAGCCTTCTTCGCGAAGGGCGAAAACGGCGTGGACACAGCAATAGTCGAACTCGATACCCTGGCCGATTCGGTTGGGGCCGCCGCCGAGGATGACGACCTTGGGCCGGTCGGAGCGCTGCGATTCGTTTTCAAACTCGTAGGTCGAATAGTAGTAGGGTGTATAGGCCTCGAACTCGCCGGCGCAGGTGTCCACAGCCTTGAAAACGGCTTCGATTCCCAGGTTGTAGCGCAACTGGCGAATATCGCTTTCCGAGTAACGGTTTTCACCGACCGCGCGATTGGCCAGATAAGCCAGTTGGCGGTCGCTGAAGCCGAACGACTTGGCTTTGCGCAAAAGAGGGATGAGATCGGACAATGCTTCCCCGTTCATACAATTCTCAGCTTTCTAACTTCATCCTGAAGAAAGGAACGAATGTGCATCCAGTCTGCGGATTGGAGCATTTCCGGCATGGGCTGTTCTTCCACTTCGTCGAAATAGACAAGACTTCGCACCAGATGGTACTCGCTATAGTCAGCGTTGCTGTATTTTTTGGCCATCCAATCCAGCAATGTGCGAAGCGATACCCCCGTCTTCAATCCAAAGAAGATATCCACGTAGTCACGCTTGGCGGCCCGCGAGGCAATCGCCGCCAGCTTCATGCAGAGAATGTCCTGTGGCGATCCCACTAACAAACCTCGAAACGATTCAAACGGAGCGAGAACGAGGTATGGGTAATGATAAAAACCTACTTCCACTCCGGCAACCATGCCAGTCCACGAAGCCGCCGTTACTTTCGTCGCGCGGATAGGGCCTAATTCTCCAAGTCGTCTCGCCAGAGATGAAGGATCAAACTCAGTCGAAGAAAACCAATCCAAATCCTCCGAACGCCTGTGCCCCCAGTGTAGAGCAAGCGCTGTACCACCACCCAGATAAAACGAGCGCATTTCGGAAAGACCGCTCAATCCGGCCAAAAGCGATTGGGTCGGTTCACCCAAGACTTGCTCAAACACAGGATCTGCTCCTCGGGAATATTCAGTACCACCTGCCAATAGCGGGCCGTCCTACGGGAGATATTGCGGCTGCGGCATACAACTTGGCGGATAAACGCATCACCGTATCGCTCCCTTACCCATCGTACCGATTCCGTATCGCCGTTTTCTATCAGCCGCTCGACCACATAAAAGGGATACTCTTCGGCAATACGGTCCTCCCATTTAATCTCGCAAAAAAACAGCACAATGTTTTGTGGCGGCACCGGCTTTGCTGCGGATGGATTTTGCTCTTGTGTCACTGCAATTATACCCAAGGGTTGATTAGGCTCATTCTAGTTGGCGGCCAGCAACTCCGGCAAGCGATTCTCCAGCTCCCTCTCGCATTCGATAATCTCGACAATGTTCTGCAAAAACCACGGATCAATGGCCGTGAGCGAATAGACCTGCTCGATCGTCATACCCGATGCCAGCGCATGTTTGACATAGAAAATCCGGTCGGGATTGGGTGTGCGAAGATGATACTCGAGACGCGCTGCGTCTATGTTGTCCTTGCCGTCGGCGCCCAGTCCTGCGCGCCCGATCTCCAGTCCCCGCAGCCCCTTCTGCAGCGCCTCCTTGAACGTGCGGCCGATGGCCATCGTCTCGCCGACCGATTTCATCTGCGTGCCCAACACGGGCTGTGCGCCGGGGAATTTCTCGAACGCAAAACGCGGGATTTTCACCACGCAATAGTCAATGGTCGGCTCGAAACACGCCGGCGTTTTCTTCGTAATGTCGTTGGGAATCTCATCGAGCCGGTAGCCGACGGCCAGTTTCGCCGCCATCTTGGCAATCGGAAATCCTGTCGCCTTCGATGCCAGCGCCGACGAGCGCGACACCCGCGGATTCATCTCGATCACCACACGGCGGCCTGTCTCCGGATTGACGGCAAACTGGATGTTCGAGCCGCCCGTCTCAACGCCGATGGCGCGGATAATCTTTGCCGCATCATCGCGCATGGCCTGATACTCCTTGTCCGTCAGCGTCTGCGCGGGGGCAACGGTGATGCTGTCGCCCGTGTGGACGCCCATCGGATCGAGGTTCTCAATCGAGCAGATGACGACGAAATTGTCGGCGAGGTCGCGCATCACTTCGAGCTCGAACTCCTTCCACCCCAGCACCGACTCCTCGACCATAATCTCGCCGATGGGGCTGAGGCGAATGCCGCGCTCGGCAATCTCCAGATACTCCTCGATGTTGTAGGCGGCCCCGCCGCCCGTGCCACCCAGCGTATAGGACGGCCGGATGATGGCCGGCAGCCCGATATGCTCGACCAACGCCGCGGCCTCTTTCATGTTGTAGGCAAACCCGCTGCGCGGCACATCCAGTCCGATGGCTTCCATCGTCTCCTTGAAGTGCTTGCGGTCTTCGGCGCGGGCGATGGCCTCGGGTTTGGCTCCGAGCATCTCGACGCCGAATTTTTCAAGCACGCCGGCCTCGTGTAGCGCCATCGAGAGATTGAGGCCCGTCTGGCCGCCGAGCGTCGAGATCAGCGCATCGGGGCGTTCCTTTTCAATGACGCGCGCGGCAAACTCCGGCGTCAGCGGCTCGAGGTAGGTGCGGTCGCCAAAATCCGTATCGGTCATGATTGTCGCCGGGTTGCTGTTGATCAGCACGACCTCGTAGCCGTCGGCGCGCAGGGCCTTGCAGCCCTGCGTGCCCGAATAGTCGAACTCGCAGGCCTGGCCGATGACGATGGGGCCGCTGCCGATGATCAGGATTTTACGGATGTCATTGCGCCGGGGCAAAGGACAAAACCCCTTTATTGGGAAATGTAAGCGCGCCTGGAAGGAAGGGCAAAAAGCGGTTTTCCCCGCCGCTTTCTCCCGATAAATTTAGAACCGTCTAGCGATTTGCAGGCCGGTTGTAAATCAAAAAAGAACGGCCACGAACTCCAACGGAGTTCTTTCTGGCTCCAACAAGAACCGTTCACAGACCATGATGTTTTCGCTTCCCGCGTCTTTTTGTCTTGCTTTCGCGGGAAAGCGGTGTGGTATTTTCCCTCTGCCCATGCGGGCCAACCCAAAATCCAACGAGGTGGAGAGCAATGAAAAAGTTCTGGGTCGTTATCATGCTGGCGGCGTTTGTCCTCAGCGGCGCAGGGCAAGCGGCCGAGCCGGCGAAGAAGATCAAGGTGCTTCTTCTGACCGGCAGCGATGTCAAGTCGCACGACTGGACCAAGACATCGCCGCAATTGAAAAAGATTCTCGAGGACACCGGCCGGTTCGACGTTACGGTTGTCAACATGGTCGAAAACCAGAGTGTCCTTGAAAACGCCGACGGGCTCAAGGCCTACGACGTGATCGTGCAGAATTGCTACTATCTGCCGGACAAACCGCCGCTCAGCGACAAGGCCAAGGACAATCTCCTGAGCTTTGTCCGCGACGGCAAAGGCTTTGTTTGCTTCCATCTGTCGAGCGCATCGTGGCAAGATTGGGACGAGTGGCACAAGATGGTCGGACGCTGGTGGAACACCGTATTGCCCAAGGAAGAGCGCTCGGGCCACGGGCCGCGCGGCAAGTTCCAAGTCAAAATCGCCAACCCCAAGCATCCGATCACGCGCGGGATTCAGGATTTCGAGGCCGACGATGAGCTGTATGCCAAACTCAGCGGCACGGAACCCATCGAGGTGTTGGTGACCGCCGACTCGGAATGGAGCAAGAAGACCGAACCGTTGGCGTTCATAAAAACGTACGGCAAGGGCCGCGTCTATCATTTCTGCTTCGGCCACGACGTGCCGGCACTCGAAAATCCCTCAGTCATGCGGCTGTTTGCCCGCGGCACCGAGTGGGCCGCAACAGGCGACGTCGCGCCCAGCGGGAAGGGTAAAGGCACCGGCAAGGGCGGCAAGAAGGCCAAAGAAGCGCAGGCCAAGTGAACCGCGGTCCCGTATAAACATGAAAATTGAGGAAAGGCGCTGCGCGGCAGCGCCTTTTTTTTCGCCCATGTGGAGGGGCGGGTTCCACCCCGACCGTGCTTTCCTGCCACGCTCCTATTTTCATTTCCCGCCACCCCATTTCCGTTCGGACACCGTGCAAGGCGTCTTTCCAAATCGTCTTTCCATTTGAAGAAAAAGGCCTAATCGGATTGCGGTGCGGACAGAAGCGTCTTGAGGCGGCGTGAAGTCTCCTCGTCGGCGGGATCGAGTTCGAGGGTTTTTCGATAGTAGAAAACCGCTTTATCGGGATGGCCGTACTTGACGTAATAATCGCCAAGATCGCGCCAGTAGCGGGCCACCGTCGGCTCGACATCAATGGCGCGCAGCAGAAGCGTCTCGGCCTCGGTCGCGCGTCCCTGGCTGTCGGCAATGAAGGCCTGAAAGTTGGCCATTTGCGCTTCGAGCGCTCGCCGCTGTGTCTCCAAACGTGATTGATCCCACTGGTGAAGCAAAAAGACGGCAAGCACCACTGCAACCAACCCCGCGGCAGCCGCCAGCCAAATCCAGCGCCGCCGAATGGCTGGCCGGCCAGCCATCGCGGGCGGTTGGGCTGCTTCGCCGACTGCGGCTTCCCCGGTCGCCTGAACCGGCGGCGTCGTCCAAGCCTCGTCGCCAAGAAATTCCGTTCCCAAGCGCTGCCGCATGTCGCTGAGTAAATCCGCGGCCGACGGATAGCGTTCGTCAGGGTTAAGTTGCAGCAGGCGCTCGACAATGGGCTGAATCCGCTGGCCTCCGGGCGGCAGCGCAGCGGCATCCCAAACCAATTCCAGCCGTCCGGTCTCCGATGCTCTCAGTAAGGCGCTTTGGGAGAAAGGCCTCTGGCCCAGAATCATCTCGTAGAAAATGACACCCAGTGAAAACAGGTCCGAGCGCGCATCGGCAGGCCGGCCGTGCAACTGCTCCGGTGACATGTAGTCGGGTGTGCCGATGCGCACGCCCACCTCGGTGGCAGATGTGCCTTCGGCGATTCGGGCGATGCCAAAGTCCATGACCTTGGCCCGGCCGCGCGAGGTCAGCATGATGTTGTCCGGCTTGAGGTCGCGGTGAATAATCTGTCGGTCGTGGGCAAAGGCGAGGGCTTGGGCAATTTGCCAGACGACGGCGGCGGCTTCGGCGACAGCGAAGAAACGGCGGCGGCGGGCGCAGCGTCTCAGCCGCCGTGCGAGCGTTTCGCCCTCGACAAATTCGAGGGCAAGGAACCAGCGGTCGTTGTGGCAAAAAAAATCTATTACATTGACAATATTCTCGTGGTTGAGGCGCGCCAGAGTTTTGGCCTCCCGCTCGAACCGCCGAAGAAACTCCCCGTCCACCGTCAGCGCGGGGTGAAGCATCTTCAACGCAACGGGACGGCCCAGACGAATCTGCTCGGCCTCGAAGACCACGCCCATGCCGCCGCGTCCGATTTCGCGGACAATCCGGAATCCGGCAATGTCCTGTCCGAGCAGATCAGTCATGGAAAAAAAGGTTGGAATCGCGGCTCACGTCATGGACGCCATGGATACAAATGCACTGCATGAACAGACATGGACTATGCCATTTGTCCTTTCTGTCCCTGCCGTCCACAATGTTCCCCCTGTCCACTCGCGCATCAGGTGGCTTCCAAGCTATACGTCGCAATTTTCTCATAAAGCGCCGAACGGCTGATGCCGAGAATTTCGGCGGCGCGCTTCTTGTTCCAGCCCGTGTGTGTGAGCACGCGGAGGATATGCTCGCGCTCGCATTCATCGAGCGTGCGAAGCACCGCAGCATTGCCGCTTGCGACGGCCGAGACCGCCCCCTGCGGCGGCACGCTTTCGCCGCGCACCTCGGGCGGCAGATCGTCGGGCCAGATCGCCTCGTCGCTGCCCAGCACGACGGCGCGCTCGATTACATTGCGCAGTTCGCGCACATTGCCCGGCCAGGCATAGCGCGCAAGCACATCGAGGGCCTCGCGGCTGGCGCGACGCACAGGGGAGTGCAGTTCGCTGCCGACCGACTGGATGAAAAACTCGACCAGCGCCGGCAGGTCGTCGAGCCGCTCGCGCAAGGGAGGCAACTCGATGCGGATGACGTTGAGGCGGTAAAAGAGGTCTTCGCGGAAACGGCCGGCGCGAATCTCCTCGGCGAGGTTTTTGTTCGTCGCGGCGATCACGCGCACATCCACAGCGATGGGGCGGTTGCCGCCGAGCCGTTCGATTTCTTTCTCCTGCAGCACGCGGAGAACCTTGGCCTGCGCCGCCGGCGAAATGTCGCCGATTTCGTCAAGAAAAATGGTCCCGCCGCGCGCCGCCTCGAACTTCCCTGCCCGCGCCGCCACCGCACCCGTATAGGCGCCCTTCTCGTGGCCGAACAACTCGCTTTCGAGCAGCGTATCGGGCAGGGCCGCGCAGTTGACGCAGACAAACGGGCCGCGGGCGCGCGGACTGGCCAAATGGGCCATGCGGGCAATCAACTCTTTGCCCGTGCCGCTTTCGCCGGTAATCAAAAACGTGGTGTCGCTGCGCGCCACTTTGTGCACAACCTCCAGAATCTGCTTCATCCGCGCATTCTGCGTGACAAACGTGTGGCGGCCCACCGGCGCCAGCACGGCCCCCGCGCCGATGGCGCTCTGTGCGCCGGCAGCACGGTCTTCGCGCAGCCAGCCGGCAATCAAGGTGCCCACGGCGGCCACAAAATCGAGGTCTTCCTTCCCGAACGGCTCGCGCGATACGAAGTTGTCCGCATACAAAAGGCCCGCCACGCGCTCGCCCTCGATCAGCGGAACACACAGGACCGAACGGATGCCCGACTGACGGAGACTGTCGCTTGAGCCAACCCGGCGGTCGCTTTGCGGATTCGAGCAGAAAAACGGCTTGCGCTCCTTTTCCACATACGCAAACACTGTCCGGCTGATGGCAATGCGATTGCGGCTGGAAACCCCTGTGGCGGTGGCCATGTATCGAACACGCCAGCCGTCGGGCGCGGCGGCATCCTGTTCGATCAGCGTCAGGCGGTCGGCTTCGATCGCATTGCGGGCAAGAGCCACAGCCGACTCGATGCGCTGCGCGGGCCGGCGCGAGTCCGCCTCGCTTCGCATCATCGCATAGATCGTTTTCAGGCGGTCGTAGGCTTGCTGCAGATCGTCGGTGGCGGGTTCGGCAGACTTGGGTGCCACCTCGGTGGCGGCGTCAATGAAGAAGTCCTCGCTCTCCTCGCTGCGTTCAAGCACGGGCAGCGTGCGAAACGAGGGGGGCACGTCTTCGGCCGCCACGGTCTCAACGAAAATGACGCGCGTCGAGCCGATCCGGATTTCATCGCGGTCCAACAACAGCGCACGACCGACAGGAACGTTGTTGACAAAAGTCCCGTTTTCGCTGCTCAGGTCGCGCACGAAATAGACGCCGTTGGAAAACTCAACCGCCGCATGGCGACGCGACACGCCAGCGTCGCTGACCACAAGGTCTGACGCCGGATCGCGCCCGATGCTCAGCGGCTGTTCGGACAGTTCAATGACACGCCCTTGCTGGTCGCCTTCGAGAATGATCAATGACGGCATGGTATGGACCGGCCCTTTTTGACGGCGGCAGCTGCCCGTCGCTAAAATTCAGGACTGTTTCTACGCGGCCGCAGTGCCGCTGTCAATCAAGGAGCGAGCCGGACACCGTCGGGTAGCCCGTCTGGCGTAGAGCCTCGTACAGTGCAACAGAGACGCAGGAGGCCAGATTGAGGCTGCGCACGGCGTCGCGCCGCATGGGAAGGAACACCGTGCGTGCGCGTTCACGCTCCAGCAGGCCAAGCGGCAGGCCTTCGGTTTCGCTTCCAAACACCAGCCAGTCGCCCATCTGATAGCAAACGCGATCATAACGGATCAGACCTGTTTTGGAGTAGAACCAGAAACGCGCATCGCCGGCGTTTTTCCAAAACGCATCCAGCGAGGCATGCACCCGGACCTCTACATGCGACCAGTAATCCAAACCCGCGCGCCGCAGCGACCGGTCATCGAGCCGGAATCCCAGCGGGCGAACCAGATGCAGCACTGCGCCCGTTGCGGCGCACAATCGCGCGATTTGCCCCGTGTTCGGCGGTATTTGCGGATGCACCAGAACGATGTTGAACATGGCCGATTCGCCGTCCACAACCTCGCCCATGGAGTGCGCGCCGCCATGCTGCCGGCTTGCTTGAGTGGCGCCGCTTCGCGCAACACATCGCTCGGGTCAAAAAAAAACAAAGCGACAGCACGGCTGCACGCAGTCCAAAGATCAAATAGATTCCTCCCGTTTTCGGGAGATCCATTCCACAGCGGCCAATCGTGGAACTACCTCTTGACCGCTTGCAATGCATTTTGGAAGTTGCAAACCGGCGTTTGGCCAGATCAGCGAAGAAAGGAATTCCATTTTGCAATCCACGAATCGTACACTCCGGCTGCACGGTGCGAAAGAATTTCGATTCCACGACGAAGCGGTGCCGCGTCCGCGCGCCGGCGAGGTGCTGCTCGAAATCCGTTCGGTGGGCGTCTGCCGCTCCGACCTCGACTATTACAACGACGGACGAATTGGCGACACCCGGATCGAGTCGCCGCACGTTCTCGGCCATGAGTTTTCCGCCCGCGTTATCGAGCGGGGACCCGATGTGGACCCCGCGCTCGAAGGCCGGCGTGTGGCGGTCGAGCCGGGAGTCTTCTGCGGCCGATGCGAATGGTGCCGGACGGGCGACGTGAACTTGTGTCCGCAAATCGAGTTCCACGGAACGCCGCCCTTTGACGGCGCGCTGCGGCAGTATATGACGCATCCCGCGGAGTTTGTGATGCCCCTGCCCGACCCCATCTCCGACGATGCGGGCGCATTTCTGGAGCCGCTGGCCATCGGCGTCCATGTGCTCGATCTGGCGCGGCCGGTCTTGGAAACACCGGCGGCGGTGGTAGGCTGCGGGCCGGTGGGCTTGTCCATTTTGCAGGCGGCCCGTGCGGCGGGCATGTCGCCCATCTATGTTTTTGACCGGCTGCAATGGCGGCTGGACCTTGCGCTCGAATTGGGAGCTGCGGCGGCCATCCATGTGGACCGGCAGAACCCGGTCGAGGCCTTGCGCGACCTGACGCGCGGCCGCATGGTCGAGCACGTGTTCGAGGCGGCCGGCACGGACGACTCGCCCGCGCTGTCCGTCGAGTTGGCCTCGCAGGCTGGAAAAGTGTTTGTGGTCGGAATACCGGTTGGCGACCGTGTGACATTTTCAGCCGGCAGCTCGCGGCGCAAAGGCCTGACCGTCTATGTCGTCCGGCGGTCGCGCGCGACGCTAAAACGCGCGATTGCGCTTCTGGAGCGCGGCGAGTTTGAGGCCGAGCGGCTGATTACGCACCGCTTTCCGTTTGCCGAAGCCGAACGCGCCTACCTCGTGGCCAACAACTATGAGGACGGCGTGGTCAAGGTCGTGGTGCACGTGCAGGAATGACGTGAGGAATAAAATCGGGGCCCACATCCTTCGATCATCTGTTATCTGTCGCGCCGTGCCCCGCGCCATTTCCGCGAACCTGCCTTTTGGAGGGTCGGCTTCCACGCCGACCGCAATGCTTTCATCCCTTGGCCTATTTTGTTTCGCACTCATGTGGAGGGTCGGCTTCCACGCCGACCATTAACTTTTTCCCTCACCCATTATCCGTTCAAACCACGCGCATCCGTTCCCGCCATGCGCTGTTCCGCCAAGAAAACTTGGCAGCCTGCTGCAAGCCATCAAGGCAGCTTTGGTTTCAGCGGCGTTGTGCCGTCCTTGTCCACCGGATACACCGCGTTCTGCTTTTCCAGCCCCGCAATGAGACCTTCCATCATCCGGCGCAGTTGGGCCGGCTCGCTGGCGGCAAGGTTCTTTTGCTCGAACGGGTCTTTCGCAAGATTGAACAGCTGATAGTGCGAGTTCTCGGAGACTTCCGACGGGAAGTAGTGATAGATAACCTTCCATTCGCCGCGCCGATAGACCGTGAAATAATCGGTCCGGTGCGGCGAGTGTGGATAGTGCATCAGAAAGACTTCCTCGCGTGCGGGATCCGGCTTGCCGGCTAAAAGCGTATCCAGCCGCGCCGCGTCCATGACATGGCCCTTGGGTATTTCCGTACCGGTCAGGGCGAGAATGGTGGGGAACAGGTCATAGACAGCGGCCAACTGGCTTTGAATCGCACCGGCCGGAATCGGCAGCTGCTTCTGACAGGGATTATTCGCATCCGGCTTCAGCCATGCGGCAATGAACGGCACGCGTATGCCTCCCTCGTAGTGCGCGCCTTTCTTGCCACGCAGCGGCGCCGCGCACGCGACGGCATGCTGATGCCCCAAGGGCGCGTCGGTGCCGTTGTCGCCCAAAAAGAAGAGGATCGTATTTTCCGCCACGCCGAGCGTCTCGATATGGTCGAGCATGTCGCCCAGCGATTTGTCTATCCCCTCGATAAGCGTGGCGAACGCCTGCGCCGGGGCCGAGGTGCCGGAGTTTTGGTAGTGCGCGGCAAAACGCGGGTCTGAATTAAAGGGCGCGTGAACTGCATAGTGGGAGAAATACAAGAAAAACGGCTTGCCGTCCTTCACGGCATCGGTGACATGGCGCTTTGCCTCGATCGTCAGCGCCTCGCTCAGAAACGTGTTGGTGCCGTGATATTTCTCCAGACCCGGAACGGCATTGCCGGGGGTCTTTTTGGCTTTGCCGCCGTTGTTGCCGTAGTTCTTTTCGCCATAATAGCTGGCGGGGGCACCGATCGAACAGCCGGCGACATTGATGTCGAAACCGAGGTTTCTCGGATCTGCGCCCTCGGAGTCACGCGGCCCGAAATGACCCTTGCCGACGTGGATGGTGCGGTAGCCGCTCGCGCGCAGGAGGGCCGGCAGCGTGACATCGCCCTTTTTCAATCCCCGCCAGTTCCATTGCGGCGGAGCGTTGGGGCCGCCGTTGTCCTTGTCGGGATTGATCCAGTTTGTGGTGCGGTGGCGGGCGGCATTCTGGCCGGTCATGATGGAAATGCGCGTGGGTGAGCAGACGCTCATGGCGTAAAAATTGTTGAACCGAATCCCGCGCGCGGCCAGCCGCTCCATGTTCGGCGTGCGGTAGTACTCATTGAGCGGGTAGCGCTTGGGCTTGCCGTTTTCATCGGTCAGGAACGGCACCGACGTGTCCATCACACCCATGTCATCCACCAGAAAGATGATGATGTTGGGCGGCGGTGCGGCGGCAGCATGGGCCTGCATTTCCATGCCCATCGCCACGAGCGCAAGCGCCATCAGCGCAAATTTCATTATACCGAAAGAACACATGAGACGGATCATAGATGTGCCTCCTCATTCATAAGATTGGCGAGATACTCACAGCAGTCGGACCGCCGGCGGCTCGCCGGTGCTCTAAACTCCATGCGGTTCAGTTAAGACAGTGTGGAACGCAAAAATGTGTATTTTACCAACATTTTCCGGCGCATTTTCAACGAAAACTCCCTTAAATGAACCGTATTGGCTCTAAACTCCGTTCGCGTTTCGTTCAATATCCCCAACCCGCCACTTTCCGCGTGCCCAATATTCAAAGCACCGGCGCGCCGCCGGCGGTCTGACTGCTGCAAGTGCTATGCTTTTCTCCGATTTGCACCGGCTCTTTGCTGTGTGCATCCGGCGCTTTCGCCGCCTACTTTTCAAATCCCGGCAACACCTTGGGTGTGGGAATCTGATAGTAGCCCTGCGAGGCGGTCGAGATGTCCGCGCGATAGAACGGATCCTGCATGAGGCACACCCGGCGGTCCTTGGCCGGAATTGAGGTCATGTAGATGCGCATCTCGCCCGGCAGCGTGGTGACGATCTCCTCGCGCCAGTCGCCAAGAATATCTGCCACACCGACAATCTCCCCTTCCACCCGAACCGGCGGCTTGAGCGACAGTTTGGGGTCATTGGGGAGTTGCCCGCCGCGACGGCCGCCGACCAGCGTACGTTGCGTGTCGCCATCCCAATACGCGGCGCGGGGATTGAAGCCCCAGAGGTTCGCCTCGCTGATCACGTTGCCCTTGCAGTCGTGAAGCAGCGACCATGCATAGTTCTTGTTCACATCGGTGTCGGCCGAATAGGTTTCGCAGCCGGGATAGCGGGCATCAATGTCGGCGACCAAGCCCTGGCCATGGACATGTCGCGTCGGTTTTTTGATGCCCCAGAGAATCTTGCCTGTCGCCCCGTCCACCATACACATGCCGTTGCCGGCTTTCTGCCCTCGTTCGAGGCCATAGTAAATTTCCATTCCCGGCCGCTCGGGATCGAGATCGCCAATATACACATGATCGGGATGACCCAGCCCTGTGCACCACAGCCCCTCGCCATTGTCGTCAATGACGCCGGAGCCGAGTACAACCTCGTCGCGCCCGTCGCCGTCCACATCGGCCGCGTGCATGCTATGCGCGCCCTGACTGCGGATGACCGGCGTTTCCTCGTCGCCGTCCCAATGCCACAGTCGTTCGAGCTTGCGGTTGTGATACTGATACGCATCCACAACCATGAGTTTGTAAGTCCCGCGCGCCAAAAGCAGACAGGGCGTCCTGCCGTCCAGATAGGCGATGCCCATCTGGTTGCGGTTGATTCGGTTGTAGTCGCCCAGTCGCGGGTCGCGCGGCGGCCAGTCGGTGCGCGTGATCTCGTCCCCCGTCATGCCGTCAAAAATCGAACACCATTCGGGACCGGAGCGCACCCGGCCATCGCGCTCGCGCGAGTCCTCAGGACCCGTCTTGGCGACAACCTCGGCCTTTCCGTCGCCGTCGAAATCATACACCACAAACGGCGAATACCAAATGCCCGGCTCGATGCCCGGCCCCAAATCCTTCCGCCAAAGAAACGTCCCGTCGCTGAGATACGCCTCCAGCTTATACGTCAGCCCCGTCGTGTTCGGCCCTCCCGCAGGGTCAATCCCCTGCGACGGTTGCTTGATGACAAAATCATAGCGGCCGTCGCCGTTCAGGTCGGCCACGGCCATCCGCTGCACTGCGTAGTCGCCTTGGAACTTCACCGTGGCATAAGGCACCGTGCCCGACCCCGCCGCGTCCCCGATTTTCACCCGCGCTTTTTCCGACGCCCCGCCCTCTTTGCCCGAAACGACCGGCCGCACCCAATACGTGCACTCCACGCCGGCCGAAACCAACCGGCCGACCTCCTTGTCCACAAAATCGGTTGTCGTGTTCACCGGCTCGTTGTCCAGCCTCACCCCTTCGCCGTTGCCCACAGCGCGATAGACATGAAACGCCACATCCGCAGGATCGCTTTGGAGAAGCCGCCAGCCGACATAGACCCCTCCGTCGGGCATCCCCACCGCCACCACGCCGCGGTCGAGTTTTTCCTCGACGCGCGAGGCCGCCCAACCCGAAACCTTGGGCTTGTCGGCCTTGTGCTTGGGCGCCAATGCCGGCGTAAAATACTCGCGCTCGCGCGGGTCTTCCGCAAAACCCAATGCCGCAAGACCCACAACCAGCCATGCATGAAAAACCTTCTTTCCCATCCTCATAGCTTGCCTCATACGGACAGAAATCCTCAACGTGCCGGAATTCCGCGCGCCCGAAATATTGTGAAGAAGATTCTCCATCTCCCGACGGTCGGCTTCCACCGCGGCCCTGTTTTGGACTGCGGCAGCCATGCCGCCGCTTTTTCTTTTGCCAAGTTCAACCCTGCCACTCGTGGGTTTTTCCCCCGGCGCCGACGCTTTGTCTGACAACCGGCGATTCCAGCAAAGCGACAGCATGGCTGCCCGCACTCCAAAGCCCTGTGGCGCCCGCACGCGGCCGCGCGTCGTTCCACTCGAATCCTCTGCTTGCATACGGGGGCGAAATCTGCAATGTCAAAATCGCAGCCGGCCTGCAGCCGGCACTTTCGCGCGCGGATGCACCGCCGCTTCGAGCGGAACACTCCATGAGGCAGAAACCGGCCAACGCGGAAAACAGTTCGGCGCCCCGCCGACCCGCCCGACCGAAGTGCGCCAAACCCGTCCTTTCGGAGTATCGCACCATGTGGCTCATTGCCATGTTCGACCTGCCGGTCAAGGAAGTGCAAGACCGCAAACACTATCAGCAGTTCCACAAGGCGCTCGTCCGCCAAGGATTTATGATGCTCCAATACTCGGTCTATGCACGGTTCTTTGCCAGCGAGGAAGGAACCGCGTCCTACCGCAAGGCCATCCGCGCGGTTCTTCCGCCCAAAGGACAGGTGAGGCTTCTTGCAATTACCGACAAACAGTTTGCCAAGATGGAAGTGTTCGAGGGCAAAACGCCTGCGGAGCCGGAAAAACAGCCCGAACAGCTCATGCTTTTTTGACCCTCAAAACGGTTCCGCCGCCCGTGTTTATTGCACTTACGGGCGGCGGAGTGTACCTGAGCGGCGATTCTCGTCAAGCCCCAGCTCAGCGGCACGTCGTGATCGGCGACGCGTAAGTGTACCTGAGCGGCGATTCTCGTCAAGCCCCAGCGCACGGC
>JAOAGV010000039.1 GCA_026415575.1 Candidatus Sumerlaeia bacterium | reverse complement strand
GTCATGCATGAAACGGGTCATCCCATTCCGACGCTTGGCAAGCAAATTTTGCGGGACGGCAAGACCGGTCTTCCATACGATCAGCCTGTCACAGTTGGCGTGATGACGGTTTTTAAACTGCATCACCTGGTGGAAGATAAAGTGCATGCCCGCTCCACCGGTCCTTACAGCCTGGTTACTCAACAGCCTTTGGGCGGCAAGGCGCAATTTGGTGCACAGAGCTTTGGCGAAATGGAAGTCTGGGCGCTCGAAGCCTACGGTGCCGCTTATACGCTGCAGGAGATCCTCACGGTGAAGTCCGACGACGTGGTGGGACGCACGAAAATCTACGAATCCATTGTCAAGGGCGAGAACACGCTCAAAGCGGGCATCCCGGAATCGTTCAACGTTCTGGTCAAAGAGCTGCAGAGCCTTTGCCTGAACCTTGAGTTGCTGACCGAGGATGCATTGCTGGCGGAAAAGGTCGAGGAAACGCCGGTTTCAGAGTCGTTCCTCGAAACGACCGGAGAGATCGCTCATTTCGATACTTCCGACGAGGAAGAGGAGGAAGAGGTCGAGGAGCCGGCCATGGAAGATCCGGAGGGCGACTTCTAATTACAGGCAGGTTGAGGAACTCTCGGAACCAAAGGACCGTTATCGCAGGGGGTTGACAGTATGGCACTCACGCACGACAGCGAGATGGATACGCTACCGTTTGACTTGTCGGACACGACGGCGATCTGCCGGATTAGTCTGGCTTCGCCCGAGCAAATTCTGATGTGGTCGCGGCGGTATTGCCGGCAGACCGACCGCCGTGGCGTTTGCAAGTGCGGCAAGTCGAAAGACGAGATTGATCGGTGCACGTTCGGGGAAGTACGCAAACCCGAAACCATCAACTATCGCACGTTCAAGCCGGAGAAGGACGGTCTGTTCTGCGAGCGGATTTTCGGTCCGGTCAAAGACTGGGAATGCGCTTGCGGCAAGTATCGCCGGATCAAATACAAGGGAATTGTGTGCGACCGTTGCGGCGTCGAAGTGACCGAGTCGAAGGTGCGGCGCGCTCGCATGGGCCACATCAAACTGGCCGCACCGGTTTGCCATATTTGGTTCTATCGCGGCACATCGAGCCGGATCAGCAACCTGCTCGACATCAGTGCGCGCGACCTTGCACGCATCGTCTATTTCCAGGACTACGTGGTCGTGGACCCGGGCGATACGCCCCTGAAACACAAACAGATTGTCTCCGACGAGGAAACGCGGAAGTATCGCGAACTCTACGGCGACCGGGTGAAAATCATGATCGGCGCGGAGGCCGTCCGCGAACTTCTGGGCCAGCTCAACATCGAGAGTTTGCATACCCAGCTGTCGCTCGAGATGCGCCAAGCCACCTCGGCGCAGAAACGCGCCAAGATCATCAAGCGGTTGCGCATTGTCCAAGCCTTCCGCGGCTCCGGCAACAATCCGCAGTGGATGGTGCTGACCACGCTGCCCGTGATCCCGCCCGATTTGCGCCCGCTCGTGCATCTGGACGGCGGACGGTTTGCCACGTCCGACCTCAACGACCTGTATCGGCGCGTCATCAACCGCAACAACCGGCTCAAGCGGCTGATCGAGTTGCGCGCACCGGACGTCATCCTGCGCAACGAAAAGCGGATGCTGCAGGAGTCGGTGGACGCGCTGTTCGACAACAGCCGGCGCGGACGCCCCACCAAGGGACACAACAACCGGCCCCTCAAATCCCTCAGCGACATGCTCAAGGGCAAGCAGGGGCGGTTCCGCCAGAACCTGTTGGGCAAGCGGGTGGATTACTCCGGCCGGTCGGTCATCGTGGTCGGCCCCGAGTTGCGCTTCAACCAGTGCGGTCTCCCCAAAAAGATGGCGTTGGAACTGTTCGATCCGTTCATCATTCACGAGCTGGAAAAACGAGGCTATGTCAACACGATCAAGGGCGCCAAAAAGATGATGGAGCGCGAAGACCCGGTCGTGTATGACATGCTCGACGATATCATCAAGAACCATCCCGTCCTACTGAACCGCGCGCCGACGCTCCACCGTCTGGGCGTGCAGGCGTTCTGGCCGGTGTTGATCGAGGGCAAGGCGATCCGGCTGCATCCGCTGGCGTGCGCGGCATTCAACGCAGACTTCGACGGCGACCAGATGGCCGTGCATGTGCCGCTGTCCATCGAGGCGAAGTATGAGGCAGAGATGTTGATGCTGGCCGAGAACAACATCCTCTCGCCGGCCAATGGCAAGCCGATTGCCACACCATCGCAGGACATCGTGCTGGGGCTGTTCTATCTCACCAAGATTCAGAAGGGCGTCAAAGGCGAAGGCATGAAGTTCGCCAGCGAAGATGAATGCATCCTCGCCTACAAGTCGGAAGTGATCCATCTGCAAGCGGAGGTCGAGGTGCGCCTCAACGGCACGCGGCGGATGACCTCGGCCGGACGCATTCTGTTCAACCGCATCCTGCCGCCCGAAGTGTCGTATTTTGACGAACGGCATCCGTTCGCCAATGAAATCCTGAACAAGCGCACCCTGAGCCAGATTATCGCCCTCGCGCACGAGATTTGCGGACCCAAGCGCACGGCCGAAATGTTGGACGCCATGAAAGACCTCGGCTTGGAATATGCCACGCGGTCGGGCATGTCCATTTGCGTGGACGATATGAAGGTGCCCGAAACCAAGCCGCAAATCCTCGAAAAGGCCCGGCGCGAGGTGGAAACGGTCCAGCGCGAATATGAGCGCGGCAATCTCACTCAGGGCGAGCGCTACAACAAGGTCATTGATATCTGGACGCATGCCACGGAAAAGATCGGCCAGGACATGATGGATCGGCTCAAGCGCGACCAGCAAGGCATGAACCCGATTTACATCATGGCGTTTTCAGGAGCGCGCGGCAACGAACAGCAGATCCGCCAGCTGGCCGGCATTCGCGGGCTGATGCAGCGTCCGACCAAGAAGATTACCGGCGGCGTGGGCGAGATCATCGAGTCGCCCATCATGTCCAATTTCCGCGAGGGCCTTTCGGTGTTGGAATACTTCATTTCGACACACGGCGCCCGCAAGGGTCTGGCGGACACGGCCCTGAAGACCTCCGACGCCGGCTATCTCACGCGGCGCCTTGTGGACGCTGCGCAAGATCTCATCGTCACGGAAGAAGACTGCGGCACCCTCAACGGCATTGATGTCAAGCCGATCAAGGAAGTTACTACGACGGGTGAACGCGTGCTCGAATCGCTGGCCGACCGGATCGCCGGACGCTGCCTCGCCGATGATGTCTATGATCCGAAAACGAACGAACTGATCGCCGCCCGCAATACTCTCGTCAACACCCAGCTGGCCATGCTGATTCAGGACTCTGGAGTCGAAGGCGTACGAATCCGTTCGGTGTTGACGTGCGAAACGCGCCGCGGTGTCTGTTCGCTCTGTTACGGCGAAAACCTCGCCACGGGTGCGCTGGTCGAAATGGGCGAAGCGGTCGGCGTGATCGCCGCCCAGTCCATCGGCGAACCGGGAACGCAGCTGACGCTGCGTACCTTCCACGTGGGCGGTGTCGCGGGCGTCCTGCTCGAAGGCTGGTATCAAGCCAGTCTCGACGGCATTGTGAAGTATAAAAACCTGCGCGTGGTGCGCAACGCCGAAGGCACGTTCACCGTTATCAACCGTAGCGGAGCCATTCACGTCGAACAGGAAGACGGCAATGACGTGCAAATTCTGCCGAATATCCAGTATGGCGCCACGGTGGACATCCCGGATGGTGGACGTGTGACCAAAGGCTCGATCTTTGTGCGTTGGGACCCGCGCTCCATTCCCATTCTGGCCGAGTCCGACGGCGTGGTCCGCTTTGAGGACATGAGTTTGGGCGTCACGGTGCGCGAGGAATTCGACCCGGTCACAGAGAACGTTCAGAAGATCATCACCGAGCACAAGGAAGAATTGCACCCGCGTTTGATTATCGAGTCGGGCGGAAAAATAGTGGGGAAAGCCGAACTGGCCGCCGGCACAATTATCTCCCGCGGCATTGAAGACGGCACCGAAGTCAAGGCGGGCACCATCCTTGCCCGTATCCCGCAGCGCCAGATCAAGTCGCGCGACATTACGGGTGGCTTGCCCCGCGTGGACGAACTGTTTGAGGCCCGGCGGCCGAAGGACTGTGCCGTCATGACTGAAGTGGACGGCGTGGTTCACTATCGCGGCATTGCCCGCGGCGCACGCAAAATTGTTGTCGTGGACGACACCGGTGTCGAGCATCCTTACTCCGTCCCCGTCAACCGCCAGTTGATTGTTGCCGAGGGCGACCGCGTGACCGCCGGCGATCCGCTGACCGACGGCTCGCTCAACCCCCACGATATCCTCAAGGTCAAGGGTGAGAAGGCTGTGCAGGAATTTCTGCTCAAAGAAATCCAGGAAGTTTATCGGCTTCAAGGCGTCAGCATTGATGACAAGCACATAGAGTGTATCATCCGCCAGATGCTCAAGAAAGTGGTCGTTGATGAAGTGGGCGACACCAGTTTCCTCTACGGCCAGCAGGTGGACAAGTTCACCTTCCAGCAGGAAAACGAAGCGGTCGAGAAGAAGGGCGGCCAACCCGCCTCGGCCAGCGTGCGGCTTCTGGGTCTGACCAAGGCCTCGCTGGAAACCGAGTCGTTTATCTCCGCCGCATCGTTCCAGGAAACCACGCGCGTGTTGACCGACGCGGCCGTTCGCGGCCGTGTGGACGGCCTGCGCGGTCTGAAAGAAAACGTCATCATGGGCCTGCTCATTCCCGCCGGAACCGGCCTGCCTGCTTATCGCAACATCGAGGTGGTGCCGGAAGGGGCCGAAATGGCGGAAGAATCGGCCGGAGGCGGCGGAACTTTGTCGGCCGCTCCCGAAGCGCAGGCGGTCGCGGTCGAAGCCGACGAAGAGAGCACCCGCCCGGACGATGACTGAGCGCTCCCAGCCAAGTGAGGGGGCCTTGTAGCCCGCCATGTGTATTTGACCGCCGGAGGTGGCAAGCCTCCGGCGGTGTTGTTTTTCACGGCAGTATGTATCTGTCACCATTTCCCCATAGGGTGGGTTGCCGGATGTCGCTGCTGCCGGCGAATGGCAGGCATGTATGGCCCGCGGGTGGAATGGTCCTGTGCCCCACTCTATCGGTGTGGCCGAACCGCGCCAAGAATGCCCTTTACGCGTTCTTTTCCTATGGAAGGTAAAACCACATATCATACCGAAAGTGCGGCTTCGCTTTGCAAATACGCTTGAAAAGCCTTCACCGCGCGCCGATCTTTGAACAAGCGGAAAAAGCCTTTTGCCGGCAGGATCGGACAGGCTATGAAACGCATCATCCGCGGCTGCGGCTTCACCTTGATCGAATTGCTGATTGTCGTGGCGATCATTGCCATTCTCGCCGCGATCGCCATCCCGAATTTTCTCGAAGCCCAAGTGCGCGCCAAAGTCTCCCGCGTCCGCTCCGACCTGCGCAGCATCGCCTTTGGCATCGAAGCCTACGCTGTCGAGCAAGGCGACTATCCCCGCAATTTCCTCTACGGCGCGCAAACCATTCCGCCGGACCTCACCACCCCGATTGCCTATTTGACTCACGCCGAACTTCTTGACCCGTTTGCCGTCTATCTTCACGATCCCGCGTTTGCAGGACATTGGAAAGCCTACAGCGCTTTTTACAGCTATCATCGGATTGTTACGCTGGATGAGGCCAAGCGCTTTCCGCCCGGCAGTCCATGGGCCCCCGATCTCACCGCCATTGACGCCCCCGAATGCAACCCGGGCGCCTTCCGGCGCTACGGCCAGTGGCTTCTTCACTCCATTGGGCCCGACCGCGTCTGGTGGCATGGCGTGGCCGATTGGGTCTCGCACGACGTGCTGTACGACCCCACCAACGGCACGGTGAGTTTCGGCAACATCGTGCGAACGCATCTTGATCCTGAAGGCAAAATCCGCGATACGGTCTACGACTGACTTCGATGCCGCGTCGCCGCGCAGTCGCGCGCGGAACTAAAAAAAAGCTTGCCAATTTATGCGGTCGGTTCATACAAATTTATTTAGGTCATGGTGGGTGTGCTGACCAGCACGTCGCCGCTGCGCCGGAAGGCAAGAAAATGCGGATGGCTGAACTGGGTATTTTCCCAGTGATGCAAAAGCCCCGTTCCGCCGGTGATTTGCCGGCGGTCCATCATAACCTCCAGTCCAATCCAATCCGGAAAGGAGGTGAATGGAACAATGCGACAACACAAATTGGCCTTTACGCTTATCGAGCTGTTGATTGTGGTGGCCATCATCGCGATTCTGGCTGCCATCGCAATCCCGAACTTTCTCGAAGCGCAGGTTCGCTCAAAAGTTTCGCGGGTGCGAGCCGACATGCGGAGCGTGGTAACGGCCATGGAGGCCTATTTTGTGGACTGGAACGGCTATCCGATGCATGACGACTTCAGCGCCAGCGTGCCCATTGACCAGCAATACCAGTGGTTCCAGCCGCTGACCACGCCGGTGGCTTACATGACTTCGATGCCGCGCGATCCCTTTCAGTCGCCCTTTTCGGCTTTGGGACTGGCTGTGACGCCGTGGGGCGGCGGGTTCTTTCACTATGACCCGATCTATAATACATGGGACGGATACATGAGCGATACATGGGGACCTTGGGACGGGTTTGTCCCTGAAATGCGCGCGCGAGGCTACTGGTACACCCTGTGGAGCCCCGGTCCCGATGGCGATCATGATCTGGCCGGCACGACGGGCAGCGGGTGGGGCCGCCCGCCGGGCAACAACCGCGGGTCGGCCATGGCCTGTTTTTATGATCCAACCAACGGAACTATCAGCAGCGGCGACTTGATTCGACTGGGACCCGGCGCAAGCGACTATGTCGCTTTCTGACGCCGTGTCCGAATTCTGACAAAGAAAGGACAAGGAATGACAGCAAAAGAGAAAACGAAATCCGGGTTCACCCTGATCGAGCTGCTGATCGTGGTGGCCATCATTGCCATTTTGGCGGCTATTGCCATTCCCAACTTCCTCGAAGCGCAAACGCGGTCGAAAGTGGCCCGATGCAAGGCCGACATGCGTTCGATTTCCGTGGCGCTGCAGGCCTATCGAGTGGACAACGAAATGTATCCGCCCGACTGGGACAGCGGCCGCTATGGAGCACCGCCGGCCGGCTCATGGGGCGATGAGGCTGTCAGCTACAAGCATCTTACCACGCCGATTGCTTACATGACTTCTATTCCGCTTGATGCGTTCTACATGAATCAGTCGGGGACCCCTCCTGGTATGGCGCAGAAGAACATGAAGTATTTTGAGTATTCCGAGGAATCGCTTCGGGGAACCGGCACGACCTCGCCGGACGCTTCAATCCACTCGCGCATGGTTGCCACCAACAACGGGTTCCTCGTGATCAGCTGCGGCCCCGACCGCTATGCCGATTTCACTTGGCGTCCCGAGGATTGGGAAGTGGCAGGCTATAACTACTCGACGAATCCGACACTGACCAACAGCCGCGGTAAAGCCCTTGGCTATGATCCGACGAACGGCACTATTTCGGACGGCGACATTATCTGCCACGCCAAGGGTTTCTATCCGCGGTAACCGGCCGGTGGATCGAATCAGGGTGAGACCACATTATGGTGGTGTGGCGCGCCCGATACGCATATCGGGCGCGTCACAATTTGCGAGGAACTCGAGGTGAACAACCATGAACCGCACGAAAAAGGCAAGCGCACACGGCTTTACGCTCATCGAATTGCTGATTGTCGTGGCCATCATCGCGATTCTGGCGGCGATCGCAATCCCGAATTTTCTGGAAGCGCAGGTGCGCGCCAAGGTCTCGCGCGTTCGCAATGACTTGCGCAACCTGGACCTCGCCGCAAAGGCTCTCCTGACCGACAAGGGCAACGATGCTTATCTGGTGGACTTCTGGGATGACGATACGACATGGGGCCGCGATCGAATTCGCACCGTGTTCGGCGGCGTGGGCGACCGCCCCGAATCGGACCGCCGTCAAGTGGACGTGCTGGCGCCGCTGACCACACCCATTGCGTATATCACTTCGTTGCCGTGGGACCCGTTTATTCCGCCGGCGTGGCGCGAGGTCTCCGGCGGCCACAGCGAGGTGGCCGGCAAGAAAGGCAACGAGTCGTATATGTATATGGACTGGGACCCGCAAGACGACCAAAGCCCCAATAGCGAAGGCGAGGTCGGGTGGAATCTCTGGCACCACGGCTTGGGCTACGTTCCCGGACTTCACGTGCCGCGGCTTAAGCATGCCGAGTACTGGTTCATCGGCTATGGCCCCATCATTGCCCCGACGGCATCGGGCGGTCAGGAGGGCGTTCGGGATGCAACGCCCTATGACCCGACGAACGGAACGGTCAGCGTGGGCTGCATTTTCCGGCGCTCGGGCGGGGAGCCGTATTAAGGCGGGCTACGGGCCGCGGGTGTAACCTATCCCGTATCGGCGGGTATATAATGGCAGGTAGCTTCGCTATAATGCAGGCGAAGTGAGAGGATATGCTGTACCTGCGTCTGCCACGTAACGGATTGTTCCGCGCCCGCCGGCGGGCAAAATCGAGAGGCACCCCATGAAGCCGGAGCGTCAGGGTTTTACATTGATTGAGCTGTTGGTGGTCGTCGGAATCATTTCGATTCTGGCGGCCATAGCGTTGCCCAATTTTCTGGAAGCCCAAGTCCGTGCCAAATGCGCCCGCGTCAAGCAAGACCTGCGGGTTGTCGCTCTGGCATGGGAATCTTATATGGTGGACAATAACCGCTACCCCATGGACTGGGACAACAATCCCATGGGCATTGAGTGGATGCAAATTGGAATGATTCAGGTTACCACGCCCATTGCGTATATGACTACGTGGCCGACCGACCCCTTTAGCGTAATGCGGAACCCCGCCTCCAATGATTTTGCTCCCCACTTCGAGGCCTGCAGCTGCGAATATGCCTATTGCATCTACTCGCTGGGACCGGACTTTATCGAAGGCTTCGACGGCAATGACCAATGGCCCGACGGCATCTATGACTCCATCCCCGGCCGGATCGGTCAAATGTACACCGGCCCGATTGTGATGCGCCCTTTCGACCCCACAAACGGGGTTATCAGCGACGGCGACATCCATCGCCTCGGGGGCGACTGGCGGCACGACCGCCCCGCCGATAAAGGCGGCCCTTGGACGGTCTGGGAAGTGGACTACAAACAGTGGTCGCTAAGCAATGAGTAGTCACCCGGCGCTCCCCTGCTTTCCTTGTCCGTTGGGATCGCGTCTCACGCAAAGACCTCAAAGGTTCATCGTAGTCCCGCTTGTAGAGGGACGCGAGCCACCGCGTCCGGATTAAAACGTCGAGGGAAATCTTCTACGGCATCCGAAGGCGGTCGGGGAATGCGGTCGGGGTAGAACCCGACCCTCCAAGGCGTGCAAATCGAAACGTGGAGGGATGCGTTCTATCGCATCCGAATGCGGTCGGGGTGGAACCCGACCCTCCACCGTCTAACGTGGCCTTTGGCCACAACCAAAGAGGTTAGAGGCAAGAGGGTAGAAGTTTGAGTAAATCTCCGTAAATTGGCTGGATGTTTAGACCGAAGAGTCTAAAAGCGCTTTGCGCAAATTAGAGGGATGGATTGCCTGTCAACCCCTTCATCTTCCGGGAGACAATCTACGCCGGGTTGGCCTCGATGCAAACGACCGCGCCGACACGTGCCGTCCATGCGGGACTGGCAGAGTCCGGGGAAATGGGAGAGCCGTTGAGTGCAGCGCGAATCAGCGCCACATCAGCGATACAAATGCCGTCGGGACCGAATCCGGTTGCGCTCTTGATGTAGCGGGCGCCGGCAGCCTTGGCCAGAATGGCCGCCGCGGCTTTTTCCTCGCGCGTCAGAACGGCGGCTTCGATCACGGCTTTGACGGGCTTGCCCTGTGCGGCGCGTACAACCGACTGAAGATCTTCGAGTGCACCGCGATAGTCGGCTGCGCGCAGCCGCGCCAGATTCATCACCACATCCACCTCGTCGGCGCCCTGCCCGACGGCCCGCCGCACCTCGGCGCATTTGGTCTCCGTCGCCTGTGTCCCCGTCGGAAATCCAATGGTGGCGCTGAGCCGCACCGGCGAGCCTTTGAGCAGCGCGGCGGCCGCTTCGGTCCATTCGGGCATAACACACACAGCGGCGCAGCGCAATTGGAGCGCCTCGCGGCAAAGGGCGTGAATGTCTGCCTCGCGGGCATCGGGGCGCAGGAGAATCAATTCAAGGCGCGGCAGCAGGTCGCCGCATTCGGCCGGCGAAAGCGCCTGCGGCGAAACCCGCGCGGCTCCTTCGGCCAGTGCGCGCAGAAGGCTGTCGGGCTGTGCGCCGAAAAGGCCTGCGCTTCCGTCGTTGTCCGCCCCGGTGCTTTCCAGCCGGTGGACCACGCGCTCGACCACCGTGCGCACTATTTCAGAAATGTCCCCGGACTTCATCGTCCTCCCCCGCAGTGGCGCCACTCAAGGGTCTCGACGTAAAGGCCATATCACGATCGTGCCAACTGTCAAGTCTTGGAAATCTGTATGTTCTTTCGCCGGCCGGAAGTATTTCTTGGAGCATGAAGTGGTTGAGGAGAAATGCATGGCGCCATGGCACGGCGCGTTTGATGCGCCGAAGCGATGACGCGGGGGTGGCCGATGTCAACAGACTCACGCTCCCGGTAATAATCTTACTGCGTTTCTGCGTTCGATGAATCGCTTTGTTCTGCACCGTTGGATTCCGCGCCGTTGCCCTCTTCTTCTTTTTCGCCCAGCCGGGCCACGCTCACCACGCGATCACCATCTTCGAGGTTGATCAACCGTACGCCCTGTGTGTTGCGGCCGATGACCCGGATGTCTTTGACCGGACAGCGGATGGTTGTTCCCTTCAGCGTAATCATCATGAGTTCTTCGTCGTCGAGGACTTCCTTGATAGCCACCACCTTGCCGTTTCGCTCGGTGGTCTTGATGTTGATGACGCCGATACCGCCGCGGCGGGTCAGGCGATACTCGTCAATGCTGGTTCGTTTGCCGTAGCCGTTTTCGCAGACTGTGAGAATCGTGGCATTGGACCGGCAGACTTCCATGCCGATGACCTCGTCGTCGTCGCGCAAGGTGATTGCGCGCACGCCCTGCACGAAACGGCCCATCGGGCGGACATCCTGCTCATTGAACCGCACCGCCATGCCGTTTCGCGTTCCGATGATCACTTCCTGGCCGCCGCTGGTCAGCTTCACATCCACCACGCGGTCGCCTTCTTCGATCTTGATCGCATTGATGCCGACCTTGCGCGGATTGGAGTAGAGCGACAGCGCGTTTTTGACAATCTGGCCTTTGGCCGTGCACATCAGCAGATAGTGCGCGTCGTCGAAATCGCGGACGGGGATCATCGCCTGGATTTTCTCGTCGCCTTCGAGTTGGAGCATGTTAACGATGGGCCGGCCGCGCGTGGCCCGCCCGCCCTGCGGCAGTTCATAAATCTTCAACCAATATGCCCGCCCGCGGTCGGTGAAAAACATCATATAGTTGTGCGTGGTGCCGATGAACAGATATTCGACCCAGTCCTCTTCCTTGGTCTCCATGCCGTCAATCCCCTTGCCGCCGCGCCGCTGCCGGCGATAGAGCGACGTCGGCGTGCGCTTGATGTAGCCGGCATGGCTGACGGTGATGACCATGTTTTCCTCGGCGATGAGGTCCTCGACCGTGACCTCTTCGGACGAGTCCACGATGACCGAGCGGCGGTCGTCGCCGTATTTGTCGCGGATTTCGAGCAACTCTTTTTTGATGACCGCTTGCAGTTTGGCGGGGTTTTCAAGAATGGAGCGCAGCTCCTTGATGAGAGTCTTGAGTTCCTTGTATTCCTCTTCGAGTTTTTCGCGTTCGAGGCCGGTCAGGCGGGCAAGGCGCATTTCGAGAATCGCGTCGGCTTGGGCTTCGCTGAGCTCGAACCAGCGCATGAGTTTCCCGCGCGCTTCTTCCTGCGTTTTCGACGACCGGATGGTTTCGATTACGTCATCAATATGGTCAAGTGCCTTGCGCAGGCCCTCGACAATGTGCAGGCGGCGCTCGGCTTTTTCGAGATCGAAGCGCGTGCGCCGCACGGTGACCTCTGTGCGGTGTTCCAGATATAGTTTCAGGATTTTAATCAGCGACAGATAACGCGGGCGGCCGTTGACCAGCGCGAGCAAAATCACGCCGAACGAGGCCTGCAGCTGTGTGTGCTTATAGAGCTGGTTGATGACCACTTGCGACGGCTCGCCCTTGCGCAGTTCGAGAACAATGCGCATGCCGTCGCGGTCGGATTCGTCGCGCACCTCGGTAATGCCGGTGATTTTTTTCTCACGCACAAGTGCGCCAATCTCGGTCAGCAGGTTCCCCTTGTTGACCTGATAGGGAATCTCGGTTACAATCAGGGCTTCTTTGCCGCCCTTGAGCTGCTCGCTGTTGATTCGCGCCCGCATGACGACGCGGCCGCGGCCCGTGCGGTAGGCCTCGACGATGCCCTCGCGGCCGTAGATAAACGCGCCGGTCGGAAAGTCCGGCCCGGGCAGAACTTTCATGATCGAACGCAAATCCGTTTCCGGATCGTCTATCAGCATGACGCAAGCGTCAATGCCCTCGCGCAAATTATGCGGGGGAATGTTGGTGGCCATGCCGACGGCGATGCCCGACGAGCCGTTGACCATAAGATGGGGAATGGCGCTGGGGAGAACTTCGGGCTCGGTGGTGGTGCCGTCAAAGTTGGGGCGGAAATTCACCGTATCGCGGTCAATATCCTGCAGGAGGAGTTCCGCATAGCGCGACATGCGGGCCTCGGTGTATCGGTACGCCGCCGGCGGGTCGCCGTCAATTGAGCCGAAGTTGCCCTGGCCGTCCACAAGCGGATAGCGCAGGGAGAAGTCTTGCGCCATGCGGACAAGCGTGTCATAGACGGCCTGGTCGCCGTGCGGGTGGTATTTGGCGATGACATCACCGACCACAGCCGCCGACTTGCGATAGGGCCGGCCGCTGGTGAGATTGAGTTGGTTCATCGCGTAGATAATGCGGCGATGGACCGGTTTGAGGCCGTCGCGCACATCGGGCAGCGCGCGCCCGACGATGACGCTCATGGCAAAGTCAATATAGGAGCTTTTCATCTCCTCTTCGAGCGAGGTGGGAACAATTTGTTCGCGGGTATCTTGCATGAATTATCCTCGGGAAAAGTGTGGGTGGAATGGACGCTGTCCGCCTTGACCCTCATTGTCCAACCGGCAGCGCCGGCAAGTCCGCTGCATGGCGTTTCAAGAATTCTTTGGCCAGATTGAAAAAGTGGCGGTTTTCTTTGCGGTGATGCTCGGGCGACTCCTCGAAGTCGCGGATTAGCCGTTGCATTTCCTCCACTGCCCGGTGCGTATGGCCCGTGCGATCCAGCAGCATTCCGTAGCGATAACGTCCTTCGGGCAGCCGGATCATTTGGAGCAATTGCTCATAGACCTTGCGGGCGGCCTCGTCGTCCTTCAACTGCTCGAGGCAATCGGCCAGTTCCAGCATGGCGGCACCGCGAAAAAACTTCGGATTCTCCATGACGATCAACCGCAACTGATCGCGGGCATCCCGATAGCGGCCGACTTCCTTGTACGCGATGGCAATGTTGTAGCGCACGTCGGGAGGGGCTGCCGGTCCTTCGCGCTCGAGAAGTTTCTCCAACGTCTTGATGGCTTCCGAAAAGCGTCCGCGACGCACCAATTCGGCGCCCTTGCGCTGCAGCGCCGCCGGCGAACCCTCTGCGACTGGGTCAAAGTAGCCGCCTTCCGCAGCAGCCCCGCGCGGGATGGCCGTCCTTTGCACTGCCCGCCCCAGCCAATTGCGCGTCCATGCAAAATAGAGAAGCGGGCCAAGGAACGGAATGATCACGATGACCAGAATCCAGAAACCGTTTTCCCGCCGGCGCAGGCAGTCCGTAATGGCCCAGACCACGAGGAGGATATACAGGATTTGGTGGAAACTCGACATACCGCCGAACTCGTGGCTCAAATATCGAGGTTGCGGACTTCCGGCGCGTGCTGCTGGATAAACCCGCGGCGAGGCTGGACCTGATCGCCCATCAGCACGTTGAAGATCTTGTCGGTTTCAGCGAAGTCCTCAATCCGCACTTTGAGCAGGGTGCGCGACTCGCGGTTCATGGTGGTGGCCCATAGCTGGTCGGCGCGCATTTCGCCCAAGCCTTTATACCGCTGGATGGTCAGGCCGCGGCTGCCCATCTCCTTGACCTTTTCAAACACCTCGTCCAGTGAGTGAAGCAGAACGTTCTGTTCCTTCTCGTCGCTGAGGGCAAAGGGCGCATTGGCCTGGCGGCGCGTATGGTCGCCCGGATCGCTGAAAAAGCGGTCGGCCGTGACACCCAGTTTCTCCAGATGTTTGATGACCGATTCGATTTCGCGTGCTTCCGGAAATTCGACGCCCTCGCGGCGGGGTTTGGCCGGAACGGTTTCGAGAAAGTCCTGCTGCACCTCATCGTCGGAAGTTGCCGCCCTGTCGCCGTTCTCATGCTGCCCGTTGCCGTTTTGATACTGCTCTTCCTGTTGGGCAAGTTCCGCTTCGCTGTAACAGAAGATGCGCTCCGCCTCTTGCGCAAGGATCATGTAGGCGGGCAGCCGGCCGTTGGGCCCGCGATGCTCGAGATAGTCGGCCAGCGAGATCCCCTTGCGTTCGAGATTGCGCGCGAGCGTGCGCAGCCGGCGCCACAGATCAAGCATCTCCTTGAGAGCCGATTTGGGCACGGCCTGCGCGCGGCCGTTGGTGCGCAGTTCGAGCGTGGCCTGCTTGCAGCCGAAATCCAAAAGCAGGTCGTCGAGCGCCGCCTCGTTTTTCAGATACTGGTCGAACTTTTTTCCGTGCGAGACGCGGAACAACGGCGGCTGGGCGATATAGACGTGGCCGCGTTCGATTAATTCACGCATTTGGCGGAAGAAAAACGTCAGGAGCGGCGTGCGAATGTGCGAGCCGTCAAAGTCGGCATCGGTCATGATGATGATCTTGTGATAGCGCAGTTTTCCGATGTCGAACAGGTCCTTGCCGATGCCGGTGCCCAGCGCCGTGATCATGTTGCGGATTTCTTCATTGGCGAGGATTTTGTCAATCTGTGCGCGCTCGACGTTGAGGATTTTGCCGCGCAGCGGCAGAACCGCCTGAAAATGGCGGTCGCGTCCCTGTTTGGCCGAGCCGCCGGCCGAGTCGCCCTCGACGATGAACAGTTCGCAGTTGGCCGGGTCGCGGTCGGAGCAATCGGCCAGTTTTCCCGGCAGCGAGCCGCCTTCGAGAACACTCTTGCGGACGGTCTCGCGGGCTTTGCGCGCCGCGTAGCGCGCCTTGGCGGCGAGGATGACCTTGTCGAGAATTTTGCGGGCCACGCTGGGGTTTTCTTCGAGGTATTCGTTGAGGCCTTCGTTGACAATCTGGGTGACGAGGCCTTCGACCTCACTGTTGAGCAGTTTCCCCTTGGTCTGCCCCTCGAACTGCGGGTCGCTGATTTTAACTGCGATGACGGCGGTCAGCCCCTCGCGCACGTCCTCGCCCGTGATGCCTTCTTCGAGCTTCTTGAGCATGTCATTGCGCTTGGCGTATTCGTTGAGCGTGCGTGTGAGAGCGCGGCGGAAACCCGATACGTGCGTGCCGCCGTCGGGATTGCTGATGTTGTTGGCGTAGGCAAAAATATTCTCGTTATACGAGTCGTTGTATTGGATGGCAATCTCCGCCTGAATGGTTTCCTGTTTGCCTTCCTCGCCGCGGGTGAACTCCTTGCTCTTTTTGAAGTAGATCGGCTTGGCGTTGATCGTATTGCGGTTTTCATTGACATGCTGGACAAACTCGACGATGCCGCCCTTGAAGAGAAACGTGTGCGACTTGCCCGACCGCTCGTCCTCGCAGATCATCGTCAGGCCGGGATTTAGAAACGCCAACTCGCGGAAGCGGTTCGAGATGGTCTCATAAGAAAATTCGATCGTGGAAAAAATCTTGGGGTCGGGCCGGAATCGAACTTTCGTGCCGGTTTTGCGCGACGGACCGATCTTCTCCAGCGGCTTGACCGGTTTGCCGCGCTCGTAGCGCTGGAACCATACTCCGCCGTTGCGTTTGACTTCGACTTCGAACCACTCCGACAGAAAATTGACCACCGAGACGCCGACGCCGTGAAGTCCTCCACTGTATTGGTAGGCGTCGCGATCGAATTTCCCGCCGGCATGTAAAACCGTCATGACAATCTCGACGGTGGACTTGTCGGGCCGCGCCGGGTGCGGCTCGACCGGAATGCCGCGGCCATTGTCCACCACCGTCACGCTGTTATCATAGTGGATGGTCAGATGGATATTGTCGCACGAACCGGCAAGCGCTTCATCTACGGAATTGTCCACCACCTCCCAGACGAGATGGTGCAAGCCGATGACATCGGTGTTGCCGATATACATGGCCGGGCGTTTTCGGACTGCATCCAGCCCTTCCAGTATTTTGATGGATTTTTCGTCGTAAATGGGCTGAGCTTGAGCCATGAGGCCCTCACCTCCGGAACGGACAACTGCAAAGTTTGGTTTGAGGAATTGAGCAGGGGAATCGCGGGCAAATCTTTTGGCGACAGTTATCTATGGTCCGATCCTGCATGGAAGGATCAGCGGATGCCGTTTTTTCTTCTGAAACTCCAAAAAGTGCTTTAGAATTCAAGCAGAATCAACTCCCTGCATGTTCTAAAAATAGTGCCTTCAGGGTGCTGACCTGTCAAAACAAATTTGCATGGAAATCAGTTTTTTTCCACAGTTTATTATCTTTATTTTCAATATTGTATAATACAGTATGCAGTTTTTTATTTCATGGCTGATTGTTGGGTTGCCCTCCAACAGTTTTCACATTTGCGCATAAACATTGCGGAGCAACTTGTATTCGATTGTGCAAGTGGCATTCATCTGTTTTGAAAAACAATAATGTTGTTTATGGCGATAAATCGCGGCGCTTCCGCAAATACGTCGGCGTTTCCAAGTCGCTGTCAGCCCCGCTGTCGCCGTAGCGCGACTGGGGGGCTTCGTCACCGGTGATCTCGCGGCGCGCATCCAGAGAAATACGCCCAAAGTCTGGATTCTCGGCCGTCGAGTCTTCTGGCGGATAGTACTGCGACATGCTGTCGGATTCTTCTGTGTCCAAATCTTCTCTACCGGTTGCGGCCGAAGCGGCACCCGTGCTGCCCTCATTGCTCCAAAAGCGTGATTCGCCGCCTGTCCATGCGGATGGCCCTGCGGGGTTGCGCCGGGGGATGTCGGGAAAACGCGGCGGCGGCAACGGAGACGAGCTGGATTCGGGAGGCTGTTCGGCCGCCGGTCGTGGGCGCGGAATTGGGCCGGTGCCTCCGGTGGGATGCTCGGTGGGCAGCGGCGTGGCTGGACGCGCCGGACCGGGCATGGAAGGGGGGACGGGCGGCGGTTCAGTCGGCGTGGGTTTTTCGCTCCGTCCGGCGAAAATCGCCTTGAGCTTGGAATCGAGCGGCATTCCCGACGTGGCGGATTTGAGCTGTTCGTCGTCGGGCTTCTTTTGGGCTGCCTGACGCATGTCCTCGGTAAAACCGGTGGCGATGATTGTTACGCGCACTTCGTCGCTGAGGTCCTCGTCCACAACCACGCCAAAGATAATGTTGGCGTTGGGGTCGGCGGCTTTATAGACCATCGTGGTGGCCGCGTTGATTTCCGAAAGACGCAGGTCGTTGGGGCCGTTGATGCAGAGGAGAACGCCGGTTGCACCGTTAATCTGAATCTTGTCCAGAAGCGGACTGGAGCAGGCTTTCTTGACCGCTTCCTCGGCGCGGTTTTCGCCTTTGCCGACGCCGACGCCCATGACTGCGCCGCCGCGCTCGCCCATGATGGCCCGCACATCGGCGAAATCCAGATTGATCAATCCCGGCCGCGAGATCAGATCGGAAATGCTCTGAACGCCTTGCGCCAGGACACTATTGGCCAGCGCGAACGCTTCGAGCAAGGTGGCTTTGGTGCCAACCACTTCGAGCAGGCGGTCGTTGGAAACAACAATGAGCGTATCCACGTATTGCCGCAGTTTTTCCAGACCCTGAAGGGCCTTCTGCATGCGCTGCGGGCCTTCAAACTGAAAGGGCCGTGTTACGATCGCAACGGTCAGGATGCCCTTCTCTTTGGCCATTTGGGCGATCACCGGCGTGGCGCCGGTGCCGGTTCCGCCGCCCAGTCCGGCGGCCAGAAACACCATGTCGGTGCCTTCGAGAATCTTCTGAATGGCTTCTTTCGAGGCGGTGGCCGCTTTTTCGCCCATCAGAGGATCGCCGCCGCAGCCAAGACCGCCCGTGACCTCGGCGCCGATTTGAAGACGATGGGGACACTGCGTGCGTGTGAGCGCCTGTGCGTCCGTGTTCAGCACGTGGAATTCGACATTGGCCAGACCGCTGGCAATCATGCCGTCCACGGCATTGCAACCGCCTCCGCCGATGCCGATGACTTTGATGCGCGCCGGTGGGCGCGTTTCCTGTTCGATCTCGAAAGGCGACATGGAGTTCTCCTCCTATTGGGGGTAAATGTGGACCGGGTGTACGGAGCCTACGACAGAGACAAAGTGGACAGCATGAACAAAATGGACGCTGCCAGTACGATCCAAATCGTCCATGCTGTTTATCCTGTCCGTGCCGTCCACTTTGTCCGCTCTGTCCATGCAGTCTCTATTGCTTTACAAATCAATAATGCTCGAGAGCATTTTAAAGAAGTGCCGCACCGAATGACCATTGCCGAAACCATGGACGGCATGGCTTTTCAGTCCGTGCATGAGCAAGCCGATACCGGTCGAGTAAATGGGGCTTTGCAAGACGCCCGACATGCCCTGCACGTTCTGGGGAACGCCCACCTTGACCGGCAGATGAAAGAACGACTCGGCCAGTTCGACAAGGCCCGGCATCAAAGCCGTGCCGCCGGTCAGCACCACACCGGAAAAGAGTTTGGGGCGATGGAGCGCCGACTCGATCTGGCGCTGAACCAATTCAAAAATCTCTTCGCAGCGGGCTTGAATTACTTCGGCGAGGTGGCGGCGCGAAATGCACATGCGCTTGGACTCAAACACACCCGTGACATCAAACGTGGCGTTTGGGTCGGTCATCTCGGCGAATGCACAGCCGTATTTCTTTTTGATGTTCTCGGCATCGAAGCGGGAGACCTTGAGTGCGTGGGCGATGTCGTTGGTGATGTTGTCGCCGGCATAGGGAACGACGCCGGAGTGCTGGATGTTGCCGCCGCTAAAGACGGCCACGTCGGTTGTGCCGCCGCCGATGTCCAGTAACAGAACGCCCAGGTGTTTTTCGCTTTCGCCCAAAATCGCCGTGGCCGAGGCAACGGCTTCGAGCAGGACGCCTCGCGAGCGGCAGCCGGCTTGGCTGACACAGCGGAGGAGATTCTGCACGGCGGTCTTGGCGGCCAGCACCAAATGCGCGCGCACTTCGAGTTTCGAGCAGGCGACCGTCTCCGGGTTCTCGTAGCCGCCTTGGTCGTTGCAGATAAACTCCTGTGGAATGACATCAATGACTTGGCGATCTTCGGGAATGTGGATTTTTTTGACGCGGTCGAGAACCCGGTGAATATCGCGGCTGTGCACGCCGCGCAGCGGGTTGGTGATCTCGATCATGGCCTTGCTGTTCTGGCTGATGATATGGGCGCCGGCAATGCCGACATAGACATCGCGCACGGCGAGGCCGGCCATCTGCTCGGCTTTGCCCACCGACTGCTGGATGGCTTGCACGGTGCGGTCAATGTCCACCACATTGCCCCGTCGCAGGCCTTGCGAGGGGCTGCTGCCCATGCCGAGCACGCGGAGCTGGCCGTTTTCGTCTGCATGGCCGATTAGCGCGCACACTTTCGTTGTGCCCACGTCCAGACCGGTTACAATTCGCGCTTTGCCGGATTTGAATCCCATGTCCGTTCGCCTGCAGGCGGCACGGCGGTCGAGCCACCGTCGCGCAACCGATACACGATCTGATCCTTGAACCGAAGATCAAGATATTCAATCGAATTGAGGTCCGGATATTTCCGGAAGAACAGTTCAAGCGCGGGAAGCGATTGGCGGAAATCGGTCACGCCCAATCGGACTTCGACACCGCCGGCAAGAATCAGCGTCAGGCCTTCGTCGCGTTCGATGCGGACTTCCGAGACTTGGGCGGCCAGTTCCGGATTGGTCCTTCGCAGGCACTCGAACAAGTCCAACGCGCGGCCCAGCGCAGGCAGAGCGATCCGACGGCCCAAGACAATCTGGTCGGGCTCGATGCCGGTGATAAAGGGGAGTTCGCGCGGCGCTTTGTCCAGACTGGTAAGCGTGTCCAGAACGTAGCCTTCGTTGTCAATCAGGTGCAAAGCGCCTGAAGCCACAATGGCCGTCGGCTTCCGCTCGGTGGCTTCGATAATTACGGCGTTGGGAAGAATCTTTGTGACGGCAGCGGATTCGAGGCGGGGATGTTTCAGAACCGTCTCGCGGATTCGGGATTCCGGAAGGAACAGAAGATTAATCCGGCGCTGCGGTTCCAAGCGGGTTAGTGCCCGAATCTCGGAAACCACTGTGTCGGACACGCCGCGGATGACAACTTTTTTGAGCTCGAAAAAGGGCGAGTGAAAAAATCGCCATGCGTGATAGATGATCAGGACAAGACCGGCAATACTCAGGCAGAGCAAGACAGCTTTAGCCGCGCCCGCCAGCACGCGCTTCCAGCGGCCCCACCTTGCCCCGGCATTTCGGGGGCGGCATTTGGAAGGGCTATTTAGGTTTTTCGGTCTCCGGCTCAGCCACATCTTCAGGGGCTTCCTTCAACGGTCACAGTCGCGGCAGCGGTCGCATGACGGCCCTCAACACATTAGAAACACGGGGGCGGGTCGGCAGCGCCAGAACACTCACGAGCATCGGCTGCTTGTGGAATGGAGTATGTGCACCTCCACGTCCAACCGGATGTTGAACGTTTCTTGCACACGGCGTTGGATGATGTCAATTAAATTGACGACGTCGCGTCCGGTTGCACCGCCTTCGTTGACAATGAAATTGGCATGGTCGGGCGATACCACCGCCCCGCCGCACCGGCAGCCTTTGAGGCCGGCGGCTTCGATCAGCCGGCCGGCAAAATCGCCGGCAGGATTCTTGAAAATGCATCCGGCCGAACGTTTGCCCGGCTGCCTCGTTCGGCGGCTTTTCGCAGCCGCCAAATTGCGCTCGATTACTTCGGCCGGTTCGCGCTTGAGATCCAGCCGCGCCCGCGCAATGACAACGTCGCCCAGCGAACTGTTGCGGTAGCCGAAACGAATTTCGCCCGCCTGCAACCGCCGCATTTTTCCAGAGCGGTCGAACACCTCAACCCAAGCGACCGACTGGGACATACTCCATTCGCGCGTGCCGGCATTTCCGCGAATGGCACCACCGAGGGTTCCGGGAATCCCCCACGCTCCCTCCAAACCGGAAAGCCCCGCCTTGCACGACTGGCTGACCAGCCGGACCAGAGGGGCCGCGGCGCCGGCAAACACGGCCTCCCCCCGAACGCTCGAAAGTGTAAAATCGCCCCCCAGCTGGAGAAACGTTTGCTCATAATAGGCATCAGCGAGGATTACATTGCTGCCTCCGCCGAGAATCTCGAAAGGCTCGCCGTTGGCGGCCGCCCAGCGCAGAAACTGGCGCAACCCCCGCGCATCGGAAACCAAGGCCAGAGACCGCGCCACGGCTGGAAGCCCCATGGTGTTGAGGCTGTCCAGCGGAGCATCGTCCATCCATACGATGCCGGCTGTGGGTCGGTGCAGTATGGCTTCGGCTTGCATGACACCCTGCACAAAGCGCCTATGCGGCGCGCTGTTCGAGGCGCTTTCGCAACGCGTCGCCGACCTGCCACACGTTGCCGGCGCCCAAGGTGATGACCACATCGCCGGAGGCCAGCTCGCCTTCCAAAAGAGAGGCGATCTGGGCAGGCTCGGCGACATAGCGGACGCGGACATGGCCTGCGGACTTGACGCTGTCGGCAATTAATTCGCCGGTTACCCCTTCGATCGGGCGTTCGCCGGCGGCGTAAATGCCGGTGATTACGACCTCGTCAGCCGCCGAAAAGGCCGGGCCGAACTCGCGCCCCAGTGCCGCCGTGCGCGTGTAGCGATGCGGTTGAAAGACGGCAATCAAGCGACCTTTTTTATCGTTGGCCCAAGCACGGCCGACTTTGAGCGTGGCGTTGATCTCCGTCGGATGATGCGCATAGTCATCAACAATCAAAATACCGCGGGCCTCGGCGCGAATCGTCAGGCGGCGTCCCACACCGCAATAGTCGGCCAAGGCTTGGCAGCAGGTCCGGGGGGCGAGGCCGGCCTGGACAGCAAGGGCAATTGCGCCGAGGGCGTTGTAAATGTTGTGCACGCCGGGGGCATTCAGCGAAACGTGGCCCAACTGCCGCCCGTTGTGCAGGACTGTAAAGCGGGAGCCGTATGTCGAGAGCACAAGGTCCGTCGCGCGGTATTCGGCGTCGGCGGCCGAAAGCCCGTAGCGAACGACGGGGCGGTTGAGGGTTGCGATGACGCGCTGAATGCCGGGATCATCGGCGCAAACCACGGGCGGCTGACCCACCTGCGAGGCGAACTGCCGAAAGGCCTCTACAATCGCTTCGTAGTTTCCATAGTGGTCGAGGTGATCCGCCTCGATATTGGTGATGACCGCGTGGTCGGGCTGGAGATCTAGAAACGAGCCGTCGCTCTCGTCAATTTCGGCGACGATGTAATCGGAGCGGCCGGCGCGGGCGGTCCCGCCGAAGTTGGCCGACTCGCCGCCGACGATCACCGTCGGGTCGCACTCCGCCCGCTCGCAAATCAAACCCAGCATGCAGGTGGTGGTCGTTTTCCCATGACTGCCGGCCACGCCCAACGAGCACCCCTCGCGCATCAACGCACCAAGGGCCTGCGAGCGGTGCCAGACGGGCAGGCCGCGGCGTCGTGCTTCGACCAATTCACAGTTATCCTCGCGGATGGCCGTCGAGACAACTACAAGATCGGCGTCGGTGAGATTCTCAGGACGGTGGCCGATGAAGCAACGGGCGCCGCGCTCGGCCAGCCGCGCCGTCATGGAGTTTCCCACCAAATCGGAACCGGAAACCTCAATCCCGCGATGCAGCATCACCCAGGCGATTCCGCTCATGCCCGAGCCGCCGATCGCAATGAAATGAGCCCGTTTCACCCCGGACAGGTGCATGTGTTGCCAACCCCTTCCAACAACGGGAAGCGTGGAGTTGCACCCCCTCAAAATCAAGGTTTTTCTCCTTTCAGGCGAAGCAAGATCGCCACAATCTCTTCGACCGCACGTGGCCGTCCTAATGTCTGAGCGGCATTTCGCATATTGGATAGTCGCACAGGGTCGGCCAACAAGGCCGCCCACTGTTCGGCCAGAGACAACGCGTTTAGTTCGGATTCCTCGATGATCACCGCGCAGCCGGCCTGTGCCATAGGAAGAGCATTGCGCCGTTGGTGATCGCCCACGGCCCGGGGCAACGGCACCAGAATCGCCGGCAGCGCATTGGCCGTCAGTTCGGCCAAGGTCATGGCGCCGGCGCGGCAGAAGGCCAGATCGGCAGCGGCATACGCAAGGCCCATTTCGACAATAAAGGGCTCGAGGCGGATGGTCAGGCGGCGCGGCGGTCGGCGGGTCAGGCTCTCGTTCAGTTCGGCGAAATTTGCCTCGCCACAGCTCCAGAGAACTTGAATGGGGCCAAGGGCCGAACCGACCGAATCGAGACATTGGAGCGCATCGGCGGCGAACTGATTGAGGCGCCGTGCTCCCTGGCTTCCGCCGGAAATCAGAAGCGTGGGCTGATCCGGTGATAATTGCCAGCGGGCACGCGCGGCAGCACGGTCGGCCCCGTAACTTTCCGGGCGGATGGGGTTGCCGGTCACGACCGTTTTGTCGGCGGGAAAGGCGCGCGCGGCCTCGGGATAGCCGCAGGCGATCGCACGGACGCGGCGGCTGAGCCAGCGGTTGGCCCGGCCCGCCACGGCGTTTTGCTCGTGGATCAGCGTCGGAATGTTCAGCGCTGCAGCTGCAGCGATGAGCGGAGCGCAGACATAGCCTCCCATGCCCAAAGCTGCGCGCGGCGGGTCGGCGGCGAGATAATCGCGGGCGGCCTTGAGCGAACGGCGGAAACGGCGAAAGTTTGCAAACACCTTCAGCCATCCCCGCTGAAAGGGCAAGATTTCCATGACATGGGGAGTGATGCCGGCCTTGCGATAGACATCCGCCTCGACAGGGCGGCTGCCGCACACATACTCGATGCGACAGGACGGTTGGACACGGGCCAAATGCTCCCCGATAGCCAGAGCCGGCGTGATGTGCCCGCCGGTTCCGCCCGCGGCAATGACCAGTTTCCAAGTCTCCTTCATGGATGCATCCTGTGCCGGCGATGTCGGGTCGGCCCCCTCATGCAAAGTGTTGCTTGAACAGCCACGCCTCGCCGGAGGCAACGCGCGCAGGCTCTTCCGAACGTTGCGAGTTAAGCCGCGCGATCTTCATCAAAAGTCCCATGGCGCAATAATTGAGGAGAAGCGATGAGCCGCCATAGCTGATAAACGGCAGCGCCAAGCCTTTGGTCGGCAGGCAATTCAGCACGACGGCCACGTTGACCAACGCCGGCACGACAATCAGCAACGTCATTCCCGAAGCCAAGAGCGCGCTGAGCGGGTCGGGCGACTGAAGCGCCACGCGAAATCCCTGCCAGCACAGCAAAGCAAATAGGGCAAGAACGACGACGGCGCCGATGAAGCCCAGCTCCTCGCAGATGTGTGCCATGATGAAATCGGTGAAAATGGCCGGCAGATAGCCGTGTTTCTGCACACCCATACCGGCGCCGACACCGGTCAGCCCGCCAGTGCCTACAGCAATCAACGAATGCTGGATATGCCAGCTTCCTTTATGAACCAAGACCGCATCCGCCGAAACGGTCAGGCCAAGCAGTTCCCGTATAAACACCACTATCCGGGTCCAGCGATAGGGCTGGTGAATGATGGCACCAATGAACGCAATCAGGGCACCGGGAGTCAGCAGAAGGATATGCTTATAGGGAACACCGGCAAGGAGCCAAAGGATCAAAGCGATCAGGCCAATCACGCAGGCCGTGCCCAAGTCTTCGATGGCGATAAAGCCCGCAAAGCCACCGGCCAACAAGACCAACGGAAGAAAATCGGCAAAGCGGGCGAGTTTTTTCTCCTCCACCGCCAGAAGCCGAACTGTCATGATCACAACGGCCAGCTTGGCCATTTCCGACGGCTGAAAGGTGAAAGGTCCGGCGCGAATCCACCGAAACGCCCCGTTGAGCTTCATTCCTATGCCGGGAACATAAACCATCGGCAACATGGCTGCGGAGAGCAGAAGGAACAGCCATGCATAACGCATGATGAAGTTGAAGTCGAGAAAGTAGAACACGAAAAGGCCACACAGACTTATTCCGAACCAAACCAGTTGCTTCTGCAAAAACTCCGGATGGGTGTTGACGGGCTTAAGCTCCGTTCCCAACTCAAGTCGTTTGGACATCTTTTGGTTGAACCGGTCGGCGGCAATAAATGCGCTCGACGAATAGATCATCACCAGTCCCACTCCGGTCAGCGTCAACACGAGGGCGAAAATGCACCAACGGGGATTGATGTTCGACATGGGACTATACCTCCAATTGCCGGACCAAGTCTTTGAAATGACGACCGCGTTCCTCGAAGTTGCAATATTGGTCGAAGCTGGCGCAGGCGGGCGAAAGCAGGACGACGTCGCCGGCACGGGCCAGTTCGGCGGCAATGACAACGGCCCCGTGTAAGGCCGCCACCCTAACGGTGGGAACAGGTGGGGCCCAATTTGAACTGATTCGTTCGGTGGCTTCGACGAGAGCAATCAGATGGCGGACGTGGGCTTTGACCAACGGCGCAAGCGGTTCATAGGGGGCGCCTTTTCCGCGTCCGCCGGCGATCAGGATAATTGGCTGCGAAAAACTGCACAGAGCCACTTCGAGCGACGCCAGATTTGTGGCCTTCGAATCGTTAATCCACCACACGCCGCGCCGGCATCGCACACGTTCGAGGCGGTGCTCGACGCCGGGAAAATCCTGCAAACCGGCCGCAATGGCATCGGCGCTTGCGCCACACGCCCACGCCGCCGCTACTGCAGCCAAAGCATTGGCTACATTATGCAAACCGGGAAGGGACAGCTGCGCGACATTCAGCAGCACCGTTGGCGTTCCGTTGACAGGCCGAACTGTGATGATTCCTTTGTCCAGATACACGCCGCAGTCCAGGGGCCGATAGAGCGAAAAGCCCCAAACCTGTGCGGCCGTTTTCGCAGCCACCGACCACACGGCTGCATCGTCGGCGTTCAAGACCAGCGTGTCTTCGGCCGTCTGATTGGCCGTGATTTGTGCCTTGGCGGCCAGATACTGCTCCGGCGTGGGATGGCGCTCGAGATGATCGGGCGTGAGGTTGAGAATGGCGGCCACGCGCGGGTGGAAGCGGGCGATGGTCTCCAATTGATAGCTGCTGACCTCGATGGCGAACCAGTCGGGCGTCTGATCAATCAGCTCGCAAAATGCAGTGCCAACATTCCCGCCAACCACCACGCGAAAACCGGCTTTGTCCAGAAGGTGGCCGACCCAGCTGACCGTTGTCGTCTTGCCATTTGTGCCGGTGACAGCGACAATCGGAGAGCGGGCACGCCGGCCGGCCAGCTCCAATTCGCCGATGACTGGAACGCCTAGTTCGCGCGCGCGCACCAGAAGCGGATGGGTCAGACGGATGCCGGGGCTGGTTACAATGCCGTGGGCCTCGGCGGCGAGGTCGGGCGCAACATTGCCCAAGAGGATTTGGCCGTTCAGCGCGGTGAATCGTTTGCGATAATCGTCGTCCACACTGGTTGCATAATCATCCGCAAGGAGAACCTTTGCACCTTCGCGGGCCAGAACCAGCGCCGCCGACCGGCCGCTGCGTCCGGCGCCGAGGACAACAATGGTCTTTCCGGCGACTTCGTCGGGAAAGTCGGGGGGACGGACGGAAAAAGCATTGTTGGAGGCGACGGAGTTCATGTTTGGCCTGCTATGAACGAAGTGCACGACATGGACGGCATGCACATAATGGACAAAATAGCCTGTTTTTTCCCATTCCTCATTCCTCAATCATCGTTCATCATTCATCATTCATCATTCCTTATCGCAGTTTCAGCGTGGCCAGACCGATCAAGGCCAACAGCGCTGCCACGATCCAGAACCGTCCGATGATTTTGGACTCCGGCATACCCAGTCTCTGAAAATGCAGGTGCAGCGGCGACATCAAGAACACCCTCCGTCCGGTCATTTTATAGGAGGTAACCTGGATGATAACCGACAGGGCCTCGATGACAAAAATGCCGCCCACGATGATCAGAAGGAGCTCTTGTTTGATCAGCAGGGCAATGGTACCAAGGAGACCGCCGAGCAGAAGCGAGCCGGTGTCGCCCATGAAGATTTCCGCCGGATGGACGTTGAACCACAGGAAACCGAGGCCGGCGCCGATCAGTGCGCCGAGAATGACCGTCAACTCCCCGCCCTGCGGAATGTAGGGAAACATGAGGTAGCGCGCGTAGTCCACGCGCGAGACCAGATAGGTGACCAGCAGAAATGTGCTGGCGGCAATAATCGTTACGCCGATGGCCAGACCGTCGAGACCGTCGGTCAGATTGACGGCATTGGAGGTCGAGACCAGCACAATCACCGCAAAAGGTATGATGGCCACGCCGAGGTCGGGATACCATGTCTTGACGAAAGGGAAGCACAGATGCGTGGCGCCGCGATCACCCGTCAGATGATAGATAATCCCGAGGGTATTGTCGGACGCATACAGAAAGACGCCGACCGCGAGGCCGACCAAGATTTGCCCGACCAGTTTGACACGGGCGGAAATGCCGCGCGGGTCGCGGAGGGTTACTTTCACGTAGTCGTCGTAAAACCCGATCGCGCCCAATGCCAGCGACGCCAGAATCGCCACCCATACAAAGCGGTTGTTGAGGCGGCAAAACAGGAGCGTGGAAACCAATACGCCCGCCAGAATCAACAAACCGCCCATAATGGGTGTGCCCGTCTTGTTGCCGTGCATTTCGTGGAGGTCGGGCGCACCCTCACGGTGGATTTTCAGAATGTGAGCGCCGATCTTTTTCTTCCGCAAAAAGGCAATCAGCCCCGGCCCCAACGCCAGAGCGACCAACAGCGCGGTCACCAGCGCCAGCGACGTGCGCACGCTAATGTATTGCAACACGCGAACGGCCGAGAACGACGGCCAGATCTGCTGCATCAATTCAACAAACCAGAAAACCATGCAAAACTCCTGCGATGAAATCCCTGCGGAAGCAGGAACTCCCCACCCCGCGCTACAAGCGCGCCTTCAGGGCTTCGACCACGTCCTCCATGGCCATGCGGCGCGAGCCTTTGACCAGAATGACATCGCCCGGACGGATTTCCTCGATGACCGCGCGCACCAGTTCCTCTTTGGTCTCGAAATGCCCCGATCTTACTCCCATGCGGCCGGCTTCCCACGAGGCCCATTGCGCCAGCTCTCCCGTTGTGGCAAACAGTTCGATGCCGCGCTCGGCCACTTCCTGGCCGACAATGCGATGGGCCATCGGCGCATCATCGCCCAATTCGAGCATATCGCCAAGAATCACGATACGGCGGCGCTTGCCGGCGTAGTCGGTCAGGCCCGCCAAGGCCGCTTCGACCGAGTCGGGATTGGCGTTGTAGCAATCGGCGATGATGGCAATTTTGCCGAGTTCGATAACCTCGGCGCGCAACGGAGCGGGCCGGAAGGCCTCGATGCCGGCGTAGATTTTGTCCAAGTCCAGTTCGAGCAAATAGCCGATTGTGGCCGCGCACAGGGCGTTCGAGATGTTGTGCCGTCCGAAAGCGGTCAGTGTGAGTGTGGTTCTGCTTTCAGGCGTAATCAGGTCGAAGGTATAGCCGAGCGGCGGATTGGGGCGGATTTGCTCGGCGCGGAAATGGGCCGGCTCCTCGATGCCAAACCAGCCGACGTCGCGTCCGGAACAGAATTGTTCGGCAATCCAGCGGCAACCGTTGCAGTCGGCGTTGAGAACGATGACGGCGTCCTCGCGCGCGTGCACAATCAATTCAGCCTTGGCTCTACGCAAGTCTTCGAGCGAGCCGAAATTGCCGATGTGGGCGCTGCCGACGTTGGTCAGGGCGACAATTTCGGGGTTCACAATTTTCGTCAGCTGGGCCAGCTCGCCCGGCTGGTTCATGGCCAGCTCGAACACAGCCACGCGGTGCGACTTGGCCAGCCCAAACACGGTCAGAGGAACGCCGATCAAATTGTTGAGATTGCCCGCGGTGACAAGCCCCTCGTCGGGCGCGATCATCGCGCGCAGCATGTCTTTGGTCGAGGTCTTGCCGCTGCTGCCCGACAGCGCGGCAACCATCGGCTCCCAGCGCGACCGCCAAGCCGAGGCCAGTCGGCCCAGCGCCGCCAGCGTATCGTCCACCAAGACTACGGGGACAAATTCGGGCAGTGTGCCGACGGCTTCGATCTGGGCGATCATCACAGCAGCAGCGCCCCGTCTCACGGCATCGGCGCAGAATTGGTGTCCGTCAAAATTCGGGCCGCGCAGGGCGACAAACAGCTGCCCTTTCTCCAATGTCCGGCTGTCTGTGGATACGCCGGTGATGACGGTGTCTGGAGAGCCCGTCACCAGTTGTCCGTGGACCGCGTGAACCCACTCTTTGATTGCCCACTCCAAGGGAATGCCTTTCCGTGTCAGAATTGAAAAGCTACGATTTCTTGCTTAGCAGTTCTCGGATGACTTGGCGGTCGTCCCACGGCCGCACCTCTCCGCCCTCGTGTTCATAGAGTTCATGGCCTTTTCCGGCGACCACGACGATATCGCCGGCGGCGGCCTCGCTGAGTGCTGTGCGAATGGCCTCGCCGCGGTCCAAAATAATATCATAGCACGCACAACGGCGCAAGGCCGCCCCCTCGATGCCTGCGGCCAGTGCGGCTGCTATCTGCCGCGGGTCTTCCGTCCTCGAATTGTCCTTGGTGATGATGGCGCGATCCGCATGGCGGGCCACCGCCGCCCCCATCGGTTCGCGTTTGGTGGGATCGCGATCGCCGCCTGCTCCAAAGACACAAATCAAACGCCCGCTTCCGACCAACCGGCGGGCTGACGCAAGAACGCAATCCAATGCGTCGGGCGTATGGGCAAAGTCAACATAAACATCGAAGGGAGCGTCGCTTTCGACGCGCTCGAAACGTCCGGGCACACCGGCAAGGTTTTCCACGCCTTCCACAATGGCCGGCAGAGGCAACTCGGCGGCGAGGCCGGCCGTCACTGCCGCCAGAATATTGGCCACATTATAGTCACCCAGCAACCGGCTGCGGAGCGTGCAGGCACCGGCCGGCGTTTTGATCTGTAGGTGCAGTCCTTTGCGGTCGCCCGTCAGGATTCGCGGATGGACATCGGCGGCGGTGTCGCTTCCATAGGTAAGGGCTTTGCCGTCATAACGGCGATGAAACTCCCGGCCCACCGGGTCATCGAGATTGAAAACGGCCGTGCCGTCGGGCGAGCGGCGCAAAAAGTCGCCAAAGAACTTCCACTTTGCCTCAATGTAGGCCTCGCGCGAACGATGATAGTCGAGATGGTCATGTGTGACGTTGGTCAGAACGGCCACGCGAAACGGAATGCACTCGACACGGTCCTGTTCGAGAGCATGGGAGGAAACTTCCATGGCAAGCGCATTCATGCCCGCCTGTTTCATGTCGCGCACGTATTCGAGCAGCACCGCAGGATGGGGAGTGGTTGAGCCGGCCATGGCCGCGCTGTCGCCGAAACGGTACTCAATGGTGCCGATCAGTCCGGGCCGTTTCCCCGCAGCCCGTAGAATGGATTCGATCAGATAGGCCGTGGTGCTCTTGCCGTTGGTGCCGGTAACACCGATGACCAGCAGGTCGCTCATGGGGAAACCGAAAAAGGCATGAAGGAGCCGCGAAAGGGCACGCCGGGGTTGTGCAACTTGAAAATAGGGAACCGTGCCTGCTTCCGGGGGGTTCGGGCGCGAACCGACGAGTGCGGCCGCGCCGTTGCGCACCGCATCGGCAATAAAGGCGTGGCCGTCGGCGGCGACACCCGGCACGGCCACAAACAGCCAGCCGGGGGCGACGTGTTTGGAATGGTCGGTCACGCCGGCAATCTCGATTCGTCCGGTAGGAACCGTTGCGTCGAGATTTGCGCGCCGAAGCAGTTCTTGCAGCTCCATCATCGTTGCACCTTCTTGGGGCAGCATCCGACCGAAAAAAATGACCCGCAGTGTTCGGCAAAGGTTGTCTGTCGCTGCGGGAAAATCACGCCCCCGAATTGTCTGCCGCAGACTGGGCGGTACTGACCGCCAGAGTGGATGTTGTGGGCTGCACGCCGGCGGCGCGCAAAACAATCCGACAGCCCCGAACGCCCTCCAGCGGAGCCAGCGGCGGAGGTTCTTGGTGCACCACGACACCGCTACCCTCGAACGACAGTTCCATATTTAATCCCGCCATGCACGCCACCACCTCGCGCATGGTCAGTCCCCGCAGGTCGGGCATACAATCTTGCGGCGTTTCGATTCGGCCGTTGGCCGGCTGGCTCTGGCGCGCCTGATGGATCGTCAGCGGGATATCCGCCGGACCGCGTTCGGGTTGGTCGGCGGGAATGCCCAGCACGCGGAGCGCATGTTCAGCAACCTGCCGCACAATTGGCGCAGCCACCGCGCCGCCGTATTTCGCGCCTTGCGGCTGATCAATGCAGCAAAAGACGGTAATTTCCGGATCCGGCAGGGGGAGAACGGCCACAAAACTGGCCGTGTAGCTGGAGACGTGATCGCTGCCGGCCGGTGTGATATATTTATAGGTACCGGTTTTGCCGGCGACGCGATAGCCGGGAATGGCGGCTTCCTTGCCCGTTCCGCCCACGGTTTTGTCTTTCGGGGCATAGGGGCCCACCACGCCTTCCATCAGTTCGAGCACCTTGCCGGCGGTAACAGGGGAAATGACCTGACGGACCACAACAGGGCCTGTGGTTTGAATGAGCCGCCCTTCATAGGAGCGGATTTCCTTAACCACATAGGGGCGCATGAGGCGGCCGCCGTTGGCGATGGCGGAAACGGCGGCGACCAGCTGGATGGGCGTTACGGTCATTTCGCCGCCATAGGGAATCGCTGACATGGTATAGTCGGTCCATTGCGAGACCGGGCGGAGAATTCCCTGCCGTTCGTTGGGAAGGTCAATACCGGTTTTCTGGCCGAAGCCAAATTTTTCGAGAAGATTGCAATACGCGTTACGTTCGAGACGCTGCGCGGCCGCGACCGTGCCGACATTCGAACTCCAACGAATGATGTCGCGGAAGGAGGCCATTTGCAGGTAATGGCCGGGCGCATCGCGGACAGGTTCGCGGCGCGGGGGAAAATACCAGCTGCCGCCATGGCAGTCAAATTGCTCGTCGAGGTCGGTGAGTTTGCCGGTTTCGATAAGCGCGGCAGCCGTAAAGATTTTCATGATCGAGCCCATGTTAGCCGGTTCATTGATGGCGCGGTTGCGCAGCGACGAAGGGCTTGCGCCGGCATAGGCAGCGGGATCAAAATCGGGCATGCTGGCCATGGCCAAAATGGCGCCGGTTTTGCATTGCTGCACAATAATCACGCCCCACGCGGCGCGATAGCGGGCGACCTCGGTGCGCAGAATTCGCTCGGCCTCGTGCTGGATGGATTCATCGAGCGTCAGGATCAATTCATTGCCGAACGCGCTGCTCCAGTAGGTTTTGTCAATCGGGGCCAGAAGTCCCTTGCGCGCGTCCTTGAGAACCTCGTATTTTGCCGTGTTGCCCCGAATGACATGGTCATAAGAATACTCAAGGCCGTCCACGCCCTGGTTCTCGCCGGTGTCATCGAAGCGGACATATCCAAGGACGTGGGATGCGGTGCGGCCGCTGGGATAAAAGCGTTTGGTTTCCCGCTCAAAATAAAACGTGCCCGGAGGGAATACTTCGCAAAGGATCAGGTGGTGCATGATGTTGGAGATTTCCGGCGGCATGACGCGATAGAGGGGAGGGCATCCGCCGCGCCGCAACTGCGCCAGAATGCGGGTATGGTCCTTTTCGAGAATAGACTCCAATTGAATGGCCAGCGCCTCGAAGGGAATGTTGTGTTGTTTTAGAAAATACGTATTAGCGTAGAGGGTGTCGCGGAGGCTACCGGCGGCCAGAGCGCGGCGGTTGCGGTCGTAGATGTTCCCGCGCTGCGGGCGGATGGGTTCGTTGCCGATCCGGTAATAGGATGCACGGATGTTGTAGTATTCGTGCCGGACAATCTGAATCCAATACAGGCGGGCGATCAAACCGGTCAAAGCGACCGCCAAACAGACGCCCGTAACGGTGATGCGCTGACGGAAACGGGGATCAAACATCGCGGCACCTCGCGGAAGCACCAGTGCAGCGTGCCCTTCCTACACGCAGGTTGTTGCGGAGTAAAGCCGTCTGAGGCTCCTGCAAAACTCACTGTGCGCCGGGCGTCGCAAGGCGCCTTCGGCCATCGGGCACAATTCCCTGATCTTGAGTTTTGCACGAGCCTCCGTCCCTCGGTTTGGGCGACGGTCCCGCCGCGTGGATGCAACGGGACGCGCCTGCTTTGTGCAAAAAGGAAAACGGCCGGACCAACGACACGAGGACAGAGGGGGACGGCCTCGTACCTTCTGCAAGGATCGCTCAGCGGAGAAGAACGGCCAACGGGAGAGTCTGCGAGTCAACGGTCAGCAGGAACGCGAGCTACAGGGGCAGGAACAGGTCAGCTTCAACCAGCAGCTCGAACGGGCATCAGACACTTAATCTCGTTGGCCCGGCCAAAGGATATGTCGAGTGCAATCGAAAAAGTGATACCGCCTCCTTTAACGCTTGGTCATTGTGGGCGCCTTGGGCACGGCCGGTTGCGATCCCGGCGGGAAAATGGTGGCCAACATGCGCACCAACCAGGGATCGCGCGTCCATGGTCGCTCGGAACCGCTGCCGCGCGTAGTTTCGATTTCCATGCACACCGCGACGATGCGCTGTTCGAGCTCCGGCGGCAGGTCCCACACTTCTTGTCGGTCCGGCGCCACCGGCTGCAGGGCCGCTCTGTCGAGCACGAAATCCTGTCGGCGATTGCCTGATCGCAGCTGGGTGACTTCCGAGCGCAGTTCGTTCTCGCGCGCCAACAGATCGGTGGCCTGCGCCATCAGACGGTTGCGTTGCATGTCGAGGTCGCGGATCGCCATTGGCAGCCACACTTGGGCCAGCCCCAAGATGGTCAATAAAGCGGCCCATCCCACCATCCATGCCATTCGCTTGAGTTCCCGGACACCCTGGCCGCCCGACGGCTGGATGCGCTCGGTTAGTACGGTGTTCATTTTGCCCCTCTCCCCTCGGTCGAGCCTCTCCCGACTCGTGTGCGGGTCATCCCACTCGGACCGCGGCCCTCAGCTTGGCGCTGCGGGCGCGGGGGTTGCCTCGACATTCAGCCTCGCCCGGGCGAACCGGCTTTCGAGTGAGCAGCTCGAGAGCCGGCCGCCCTGAGGCTTCTCCCGGGTCGCCCTTTACCCGAAACCGAATGTCGAAGGTGCGAAACGTCTGCTTGACCACACGGTCTTCTCCTGAGTGAAAACTCAGAACGGCAATTCTGCCGCCGATGGCCAGGCATTCGATGGCTTCCACAAGTCCTTTCTGAATGTGACGGAGTTCATCGTTGACCAGCATTCGCAGTGCCATGAACGACTTCGTTGCCGGGTCAATCCGTCTCCATTCGGGTGATTTGGGGATCGCCGACCGGATCACGCGCGCCAGTTCGAGTGTGCTGCGGATCGGGCCTTGATCCCTTCGGCGGAGGATCGCGCGTGCAATCCGGCGCGCGAACCGCTCGTCGGCGGCACGAAGCGCTTGTTCGAGTTCGTCGGCTCCGATCCGCTCCAGCCGCTCGCCCAAGGTCGGAATGTCTTCCTCGCGCGAGAAGCGCATGTCCAACGGCCCGTCTTGCGCGAACGAGAATCCCCGCTCCGGAGTCAGTTGATCGCTCGACAGGCCCAAGTCGGCCAGGATCGCGTCGCAGCGCTCGATGCCCAGGCGGGCCAGATGGAGTTTCAGATCAGCGAACGAACCGCAGACCCATCGGACAAAGCCTTCGGGAACGCCTCGTTCTGCAAACCTCCTTTTCGCAAGCGCCAGCATTTCGGGGTCGCGGTCCACACAGACCAGCGTTCCAACTCCCCGCATGGCTTCATAGAATTTGATGGAGTGCCCGCCTCCTCCACACGTGAGATCGGCGATCTGCTTCCCCGGTCCAACATCAAGTATCTGGATGAGCTCACTCGGCATAACGGGCTGATGACCGGCGGGCACTCCTCCGAGTGACTGATGTAGTGCGCGATCCACATTTCCCTGCTCACAACTGGCGATGGGCGCCGGCGACGGCGCCTATTCTTTAAAGCCTTCTTCTTTGCAGATGGAGTATCTCGGCTCGTCCCAGATTTCGATGTGATCCTGTACGCCGACAACAGCCACACGGCCGCGCGGTATCAATTGGGCGGAGCGGATTTGATAATCCGTCAGACGCAATCGCCCCGTTTGGTCCAATTCCATATATGCGCCGCCAGTGGACAGGCGTTCGCGCATTGGCTGCGACAGGCGTGCGCCGTTTTCGGATTCACCCAAGCGGCGCTTCCACTCCATTTCGGGATACGCGAAAACCGCCATATAGCGCCCACGCTTGGCCACATTGACATAAAAACGTCGCGAGCCTCCGTAGCGCGGATGCGTGAGCACGTCGCGCATGTCTTTCGGAAGCATTACGCGCCCCTTTTGATCCAGCGCCACGGCCTCGATACCGAGAAAGCTGTCGGTCGAATCGCCGGTCGGGAAGGGAGGCATACTGCCGGTTGTCTTGGTTGCTGCGCCTTGGCTGTTTTCGCTCATTTCGGCTCTCGGCGACGGTTTGTAAAAGGCGTTTTAGACACTGCTACAATTGACTTCGATTATGATTTTACCACAAATTACCCCATTCCATGTCAAGCGAAAAATGATGTCTTTTTCCAAATATTTTTTATATTTATCCATGCCTTCCTTCCAATGATGGTGCCTTGAGTACCACTACGTGACACGGCGGTCAAGCACAATTTTTCTGCAAAATGATTTTTTTTCTAACTCGCCGACCCAGCGTCCTGCGCAAAGGTGAATAGCCCAAAATGCTTCATTTTGAACTCTTTGGTCTGGAAATCTATGCAAGATGCGAAGACCTTTTCTAACTTCCAACCTCTTGCTCTGATCGCTTTGGTTGTGGCCAAAGGTTACGTTAGCAATTCGGATTTTTTGGCCCTGAAGGGGCGAACTAATCTAGCCCAAGGCAACGCCTTGGGAAATGGTTCC